>CP136571.1:3578829-3901993 GCA_035192965.1 Fuscovulum sp.
CAACGCCTCGCGTGCGCCGCTTTATGAATGGTTCACCGATGCCCGCGTGAACACCTGCTGGAACGCGGTCGATCGCCACGTCCTCGCCGGTCGCGGCGCGCAGCCCGCCATCATCCATGACAGCCCGGTCACCGGCACCAAACACACCATCACCTATGCCGAATTGCAGGACCGCGTCGCCCGCCTCGCCGGTGCCCTGCGCGCCAAGGGCGTGGAAAAGGGCGACCGCGTCATCATCTACATGCCCATGGTGCCTGAGGCGTTGGAGGCGATGCTCGCCTGTGGCCGCATCGGTGCGATCCATTCCGTCGTCTTCGGCGGTTTCGCCGCCAACGAACTCGCCGTCCGCATCGACGATTGCACCCCCAAAGCCATCATCGCGGCAAGCTGCGGGATCGAACCCACCCGCGTCGTCCACTACAAACCCCTTCTCGATGCCGCCATCGACATGGCCACCCACAAGCCCGATTTCTGCGTCATCCTGCAACGCGAACAGGAAGTGGCCAAACTGATCGAAGGCCGCGATGTGGCGTGGCACAGCTTCCAATACGGCGTCGAACCCGCCGATTGCGTCCCGGTTGAGGGCAACCACCCCGCCTATATCCTCTACACCTCCGGCACCACCGGCGCGCCCAAGGGCGTGGTCCGCCCCACCGCAGGCCATCTCGTGGCACTGGCTTGGACCATGCGCGCCATCTACGATTGCGGCCCCGGCGATGTCTTCTGGGCCGCCTCCGATGTGGGCTGGGTCGTGGGCCATAGCTATATCTGCTACGCCCCCCTCATCGCGGGCTGCACCACCATCGTCTATGAAGGCAAACCCGTCGGCACCCCCGATGCCGGGGCCTTCTGGCGGGTGATCGCGGAACACAAGGTCCGCGCTTTCTTCACCGCCCCCACCGCATTGCGCGCCATCAAACGCGACGATCCCGAAGGCCATCTGGTCAAGGATTACGATCTGTCGAACCTGCAAGCGCTCTACCTCGCCGGGGAACGCGCCGATCCCGACACTGTCAACTGGGCAGGCCGCCATCTGAACGTGCCGGTCGTCGATCACTGGTGGCAGACGGAAACCGGCTATGCCATCGCGGCTAATCCCCTTGGCATCGAACACCTTCCCATCAAGGTGGGCTCCCCGTCCGTCGCCATGCCCGGCTTTGACGTGCAGGTGCTGGACGAAGGCGGCCACCCAGTCGCCCCCGGCCAGCTTGGCGCCATCGCCATCAAGCTGCCCCTGCCCCCCGGCACCCTGCCCACCTTGTGGAACGCCGAAGACCGCTTCCGCAAATCCTACCTCGCCCATTTCCCCGGCTTTTATGAAACCGGCGATGCGGGCTATGTGGATGAAGACGGCTATCTCTACATCATGGCGCGCACCGACGACGTCATCAACGTCGCAGGCCACCGCCTGTCGACCGGCGCGATGGAAGAGGTGCTGGGTTTCCACCCCGACGTCGCCGAATGCGCCGTGATCGGCGTCTCGGACGATCTCAAGGGCCAATCCCCCCTTGGCTTTCTCTGCCTGAACAAGGGCTGCGACCGCCCCGCCGCCGATATCGTCAAGGAATGCGTCACCCTGATGCGCGAAAAGATCGGCCCCGTCGCCGATTTCAAACGCGCCGTCGTGGTGGACCGCCTGCCCAAGACGCGCTCGGGGAAAATCCTGCGCGGCACCATGGTGAAAATCGCCGACGGGCAGGAATACAAGATGCCCGCCACCATCGACGACCCCGCCATTCTGGATGAGATTCGCACCGCGCTGCAAAGCCTCGGCCTCGCCGCGCGCTGATCTCTGCCAAGGCGCGGACCTGCCTTTTTGGCGCACTGGACAAGCCGCCGCGCGTGGCTAGTCTTGCGCCATGAAAACCGCGCCCGCCCACGCCCCCTGCCGACACCCCGCCGCGCCAGGCAGGTCCGCATGACTGCGGACGATCCCCTTGGCATTCTGGGCGACAGCACCGCGCTGCGCGACATCCTTGTCATGGCCGGGCCGGACACGGCCCTGCGCATCCTGCACCAGATGCATATCGACCTTGCCACCACCGCCGCGCAGATCGCCCCCGCCATCACCGGGGCCGACAGCACCACGATCCGCGCCCAGACCCATGTCCTGATTTCGCTTGCCGGCACCATCGGCGCGATGCGCCTGCACGGGCTGGCCGTCGACCTGAACGCCGCCGCCCATGATGAAGATGCTGACCGCATCGCCGCGCTCTCAGGGCCGCTGATGGCAGACCTTACCGCCCTCATCGCCCTGCTCGCCGCCCGCCTGCCGCCCGATCACGCCACCGAACAAACCCCCAAAACATCCACGGGCACATCCCCCGACACATCCACCGACACTGCCGCCGCATGACCACCGTGCCGCCCCTCCTGCTGATCGAAGACACGCCATCGCTTCAGATGGTCTACCGCTCTGTGCTCACCAATGCCGGCCACGCCGTCCGCAGCGCCAGCACCGCCTCCGAAGGCATGGCCGCCTTTGTTGAAAGCGGTTCCACGGTCGTCCTGCTCGATCTGATGCTGCCCGACCGCGACGGTCTAGAGCTTATGCAGGAAATGCTCACCCTGCGGCCCGAGGCGAATGTCATCGTCATCACCGCCAACGGCTCCATCAACAAGGCGGTCGAGGCGATGCGCGCCGGCGCGCATGAATTCCTTGTCAAACCCTTTGACGAAACCCGCTTCCTCGGCGCAGTGGACAACGCCCTCGCCAATCGCGGCACCCCCCGCCGCGCCCCGGCCGCCAGCACCGCCCTCACTGCCACCCCAGACCTCACCCCGCCAGACCTCGCCCCCCCCAGCGCCGCACTCCCGGCCCAAGCCTTGCCCGCCACGACCGGGGCCTTCGTCGGCTCCTCCGACACGATGGCCCGCATCCATGCCAAGATCCGCTCCGTCGCCCGCTCCATGGCCACCGTCTTCATCACCGGCGAAAGCGGCACCGGCAAAGAGCTGTGCGCGCTTGCCGTCCATGACCATTCCCCCCGCGCCGCTGGCCCCTTCATCGCGCTGAACTGCGGCGCGATCCCGCAAGACCTGCTGGAATCCGAAGTGTTCGGCCATGTGAAAGGCAGCTTCACCGGCGCCATCTCCGACAAGCCGGGTGCCGCCGCCGCCGCCGATGGCGGCACGCTCTTTCTGGATGAAATCTGCGAAATGGCCCCCGCGCTGCAAACCAAACTGCTGCGCTTTCTGCAAACCTCCACCGTGCAGCCCGTGGGGGCCACCCGGCCCCGCAAGGTGAACGTCCGCATCGTCTGCGCCACCAATCAGGACCCGCTCGATGCCGTCCGCCGTGGCCGCTTCCGCGAAGACCTGTATTACCGCCTCTATGTCGTGCCGATCCACATGCCGCCGCTGCGCGAACGCGGCGATGATGTCATCGAAATCGCCGAAGCCGCCCTCTCCCGCTTCGCCACGGAGGAAGGCCGCCGCTTCGACGGCCTCTCGCCGGATGTGACCGCCCTCTTCCGCCGCCTGCCCTGGCCCGGAAACGTGCGACAGGTGCTCAACGTCATCCGCCATGTCGTGGTGATGAACGAAGGCGGCCCTGTCACGCCTGACATGCTGCCCCATATCGTGGCCGATGAACCGGGCCTTGCCCCACCGCCCGCCTTGCGCGCGCCCGCCTCGCCCGAACCCGCGCTGGATGCGCTGATCGGCAAACCGCTGGCCGAAATTGAACGTCTGGTGATCGAAGCCACCCTGAAACGCTTTGACGGATCGGTGCCAAAGGCCGCCCGCATGCTCGAACTCGCCCCCTCCACCCTCTATCGCAAGATCGAAGGCTGGAAGTAGCACACAGCCCGCCATGAGGCGGGGTCGCCCCCGCCCCACGCGCGCTTTATGACAACACGCGCCGCAATGCAGGCACCTGCCGCAGCAGCACCAGATCCAGCACGATCACCGCCGCAATCGCCACCCCGCCCAGCGGAAAGGCGATCCCCAGCACCCCGATCAGCGCCGCCGCCACCCACCAGAAGGCCAACCCCTGAGGAGCGGGCGGCGCACCAAGGCGGAACGCCCCGGCAGGCCGCCGCTTCCACCACATCACCAACCCCGACACCGGCAGAAAGATCATCGACAGGCAGAACAGCGTGTTCAGCGCGATGTTCCACGCCCCCATGTCGCCCTCGTGAAAGGCGATGCCATAGGCCATCGCCTTGGCCCAAGGGCTGTAATCGGCATAGCCCACATCGGCCAACACATGGCCGGTATATTGGTCGATATGGACAGTCCGATCCGCACTGGGATCGGGGCCGTCATTGGACATGCTGTCATGGCTGATCGTCCAGACCCCCGTCTCATCCCCCGGAAGGGCAAGCTGGAACCGCCCGTTGAACCCAAGGCCCTGCGCAAAGCCCGCCACGCTGTCAATCGTGACCGGACCTGCAACCGCCTGCGTCCCCGCCAACGACCCGCTCTCCGGCAACGGGGTCTGTTCCAGCCCCCAAGGCACCTCTTTCGCCGCGCCATGGTTCATATCGGCATGGGTCTTGTCCGACAGCGGCACCGCCTCCCACTTCTCTGCCGGAAAGGTCGACCAGGCCTGCACCATCTTGCCGCCCCAGATTCCCGCCCAACTCAGCCCCGAAATCAGGAACACCAGCAGCACCGCCGACATCCACATTCCCACCGCACCGTGCAGCGCCTTCCACGCCCCGCGCGAGGTGAAGGCCACCTTCGGCAACAGCGCCTCGCGCCATGTCCCACCCCGGCGCGGCCAGTGCAGCCAGACGCCGGTCACCACAAGGATCACGCCCAGCGACGCGGCCGCCTCGATCAGCCAATCCCCCAGATCGCCGATCAGCAGCGTGCCGTGAATTTCGGTCGCGAAGTCGTACCACCCCGCCCGCCAGGGAAAGGTGTCCACCACCTCGGCAGTATAGGGGTTGATGACCACCGTCATCGCCCCCTCTGCACCCGTCACCTGAAACACCGCCACCCGATCCGCCGCCATCGGCGCGATATAGCTGCCCGCCACTCCGCCCGGAACGGCCGCCTCCGCCGCCGCCTGCAAGGCGGACACCGCCATCAGGCTGCCTGTTGGGGCCACCACCATCCGCTCGCCGTTCAAATCGGTCAGCGCCGAAATCCACAGCATGATCAGGCCGGTCACCGCCAGCATGATCAGGAATGGAAAGACGTAAAGTGAGCAGTAGAAATGCCAGCGCCACACCGTGAAATAGCGCCGTTCCGTCGCCGCGCGGGCGACATCCTCTGTCGTCGAAACCATGGGATCTGTCCTTTGTCCATGTGCCAGCCGCCGCACCACGCGACAGCCTGAAGTCCGCATCAGGAAAAGGTCGTCTCCGGTGGCCCCCGCGCCGGGGGCAAAAACAGGGGACCGGCGGGCACCGCCTGCCCCTGCACGACAGGCCAAAGCGCGCGCCATTGCCGTTCGATCGGCACAGGCAGCGCCACCACCGCCACAGCCATTGCAGATTTCTGCAACACGCAGGCCGGGCAGTCCCGCTGCCCATGCCCGCCCTCATGCCCCGCCATCCCGGCATCGTGGCAAAGATCGTCAACCGATCCGCCCGCCGCCAGAAAGGCTGCCATCGCGGCAAACTGGGCCGCCGCCTCGGCGGGCCGCTCCAGCGGGCGATGCGCCGCCCCCGCCCCGGCCAAAGCCAGGCCAAGCGTCAGGGCCAGCACAGCCCGCATCAGCAATGGAAAACGCGACAACAGCATCAGCGCAGCGCTAACCCACCTGCCCCCCGCCGATCAAGGGGGCAAGCACCAGCCAAAGACTGCGCGACTCACCCGCCAGACACATGGTTAACGCCACCCGACACCACCGCGCGTATGCACAGCCGTCTGCACCGGCATCTGCACCACGCGCTGCACCGCCCTCCGGCCCTTATCCCGAAATTAAACCCAGCGCCCGCAAGCGCTTGGCGGTTTCGTCAGACGAACTGCTCGTTGATCAGCCGCTCTTCCAGCCCATGGCCGGGATCGAACAGGATGCGGTGCCGCACCCCCGGCTCAGACCGCACCTCGACGCTCGCCACCCCCCGCACCGACCCGCGGCTGTCGGCATCGGCCATCACCGGGCGCTTCTCGGCCTCCAGCACCTCAAACCGCACCACCGCCCCCTTGGGGATCAGCGCTCCGCGCCAACGCCGGGGCCGGAATGCCGCCATCGCCGTCAGCGCCAGCACATCCGCCCCGATGGGCAGGATCGGCCCATGCGCCGAATAGTTGTAAGCCGTTGATCCCGCAGGCGTTGCCACCAACGCCCCATCGCAGACCAACTCCTCCATCCGCACCCGGCCATCCACGCTGACCCGCAGTTTCGCCGCCTGCGGCCCCGCACGCAAAAGGCTCACCTCGTTGATCGCCAGCGCCTCATGCACCGCGCCCTCCACATCCACGGCGCGCATCCGCAGCGGGTTGATCACCGCCTCCTCCGCCGCCGCCAGCCGCGCAGGCAGATCGCCGGGCTGATAAGCGTTCATCAGGAATCCGATGGTGCCGCAATTCATCCCATAGACCGGCAAGGACAGCCGCTGCGTCTCATGCAGGGTCTGCAACATGAAGCCGTCCCCCCCAAGGGCAACCACAACATCTGCGCTCTCCTGCGCCACCTGCCCATAGCGCGCGGTCAACACCCGCAGCGCCTCGGTCGCCGCCGGTGCCCCCGATGCCATAAAGGCGATGCGTGATGTGGTCATCGGCCCAGTCTCCCCAGTCGTGCACCGCAGTCTTGCGGGCCAACCCCGCCAAACTCAACCCCCGAAACACCCCCGCCCCACCGGCCCGCCCGACCCATTATTTCGCACAGACCCCGATTGGAGTCGTTTTCTTGCCTTCCCGCATCGCATCCAGTGCGCTAGATGCGGGACAAGCCCGTCACCAATCCTGCATTCCCGCCATGAGGAGAGCCCATGAACGCCCCCCACCGCGATACCGGATTCTTCACCGAACCCCTCGCCACCCGTGACGCCGAATTGTTCGGCGCGATCACCCAGGAACTCGGCCGCCAGCGGCACGAAATCGAACTGATCGCCTCGGAAAACATCGTCTCCCGCGCCGTGATGGAAGCGCAGGGGTCCGTGATGACCAACAAATATGCCGAAGGTTATCCGGGCAAGCGCTACTATGGCGGCTGCCAATATGTTGATATTGCGGAAAACCTCGCCATCGAACGCGCCTGCAAGCTGTTCGGTTGCGGCTTTGCCAACGTCCAGCCCAACTCCGGCTCGCAGGCGAACCAGGGCGTGTTTCAGGCCCTGCTGCAGCCGGGTGACACCATCCTCGGCATGTCGCTCGATGCCGGTGGCCACCTCACCCATGGCGCGGCGCCCAACCAATCGGGCAAGTGGTTCAAGGCCGTGCAATACGGCGTGCGCAAGCAGGATCTGGAACTGAACTACGATCAGGTCGCCGAACTTGCCGCTGAACATAAGCCCAAGCTGATCATCGCCGGCGGCTCGGCCATTCCCCGCATCATCGACTTCGCCAAGATGCGCGAAATCGCTGACAGCGTGGGTGCCTATCTCCTTGTCGACATGGCACATTTTGCGGGCCTCGTCGCGGCAGGCCTCTACCCCTCGCCCTTCCCGCATGCCCATGTCGCCACCACCACCACGCACAAAACCCTGCGCGGCCCGCGCGGCGGCATGATCCTCACGGATGATGAGGCGCTGGCCAAAAAGTTCAACTCGGCCATCTTCCCCGGCATTCAGGGCGGCCCGCTGATGCACGTCATCGCGGCCAAAGCCGTCGCCTTCGGCGAAGCCCTGCGCCCGGAATTCATCACCTATCAAAAGCAGGTCATCACCAACGCCAAGGCGCTGGCGGATGAGCTGATGAAGGGCGGGCTGGATATCGTCACCGGCGGCACCGACACCCACCTGATGCTGGTCGACCTGCGCCCCAAGGGCGTGAAGGGCAACGCCACAGAGAAAGCCCTCGGCCGCGCCCACATCACCTGCAACAAGAACGGCATCCCCTTCGACACGGAAAAGCCCACCATCACCTCCGGCGTCCGCCTCGGCACCCCCGCAGGCACCACGCGCGGCTTCGGTGAAGGCGAATTCCGCCAGATCGGCCGCTGGATCACCGAAGTCGTCGACGGCCTCGCCGCCAATGGCGAAGACGGCAACGCAGCCGTCGAAGCCAAAGTAAAGGCCGAGGTCGAAACCCTCTGCAAGCAGTTCCCGATCTATCCGGGGCTCTGATAGACCTGACGTTACGGGTGAAAGGGCGCGGGCCAAAGTCCCGCGCCCTTTTCCTTTTCGGTCAATGCTTCCGTGGCGTCGGGGTGTTTTTCTTTATCTTTCGGCGCGGTGTACCCCGGCGCGGTGCGGGCCCTCTCTCAGACGCCACACCCGTCGCAGCGTTGGAGTCTACCAAACTCTCAAGCACAGGGCCCGACGAAAGGGCACGGGCTGCTTCCTGCCGCGCCTGCATTAACGTCTTCGCCCACGCCTGCAGACGCACCAGATGGGCGCCAATACGTTCGTCAGCGGCATGCAACGCGATAAGCGCACTCTGGCACCCAGCCACCGTGGCAATATCATGCTGTTCGATGAAGTGGTGGACCAGATCGTTACGCAGGGTGACGAGTTCGGCAAGGTCCTGCTTGGTTCGCTCAAATGCCTCGGCCGTCATTCCCAAACGCAAATGGACCGAGAAATCGGGCACGTCCTTCACCCGAACGTTGTCCATTTCACCCTCGCCCAGCGCGAACAGATGATCACCGGTAAAGGCCCCAACCAGCATCCCTAAGGTCTTAAGCCTGACGTCCGCCTCCTGAACCGCAAGACCACCCGATGGGCCGTCTGCCGTGATCGTTACACTGCACATCTGCAGGATGGCCTTCAAAAGCCTCTCATATTGCTGAAGCCGCAGAATGCAGCGCCCCAATAGGCGCTGGGCGTCAATCTGAAGTGCCTTCTGTCCATCGTCCGTCGTGTCAGTCATTGCCTGTGGGCGGCCTCCCTCGCCGTCCTATCGTGCCCGGTCCGACCACCGATTGTCCAGCAAGCCGCGCGATCACCGGACTTGACGGCTTCGATCCACGGCGATCAAATCCGCCCACAAAACCGCGCAGGACAGGATGATCACCCCCAACACCCGCAGCATCGAACGTCGGCTGGGGGATTGGGCCCGCGACCGCCTGCCCTTCGCGCTGGCCGAATTCGTCATGTTCGTCTTGAAACAGGGCTGGGCCTGCCTCTTTGGCGGCCTCATGCTGGCGGCGATCATCGGCTCCGCCCTGATCTGGCAGCCGGATTGGCCGCTGCACCGCTACGACGCGCTATTCCTCTTTGCCATTGCAACACAGGCGCTGTTTCTGTGGAAAAAGCTGGAAACATGGGAAGAGGCGCGGGTCATCCTGCTCTTTCACCTGACCGGCACCGCGATGGAATGGTTCAAGGTCAGCGCCGGGTCATGGGGCTATCCGGAACCCGCGCTGTTCAAACTGATGGGCGTGCCGCTGTTCTCCGGCTTCATGTATGCCGCCGTGGGCAGCTATATCGCCCGCGTGATCCGCATCTTCGACATGCGCTTCACCCCCTACCCGCCCTTCGCGCTTACCCTCGTGCTGGCCGCCGCGATCTATGTGAACTTCTTCGCCCACCACTTCCTGCCCGACATCCGCATCGCGCTCTTTGCCGCCACGCTGATCCTCTACGCCCGCACCCGCGTCTATTTCCGCATCACCGACCGCCCGCTTTGGATGCCGCTCCCACTTGCGGCCTTTCTTGCCAGCCTCGCGCTCTGGATCGCGGAAAATGTCGGCACCGCCACCGGCACATGGCTTTATTCCGGCCAACTGCCCGGCCAGATGGTCAGCCTCGGCAAACTCGGCTCCTGGTATCTGCTGCTTTACGTGTCCTTCGTGACCGTCACGCTGGTCAGCCGCCGCGCCTTGGGCGGCAGCGCTCCATCCGATAGATCAGACGCAATCAGATCAGGCGCGATCAGATCAGACCGGCAAACGCCAACCCGATATACAGAATAAGCACCGACAGAACCGCCGTAACCCCGCTTTGCAGCGCAGACCGGAAATGCGGCAATCCGGGCGTTCCGGGCGCCATCATCTGCAAATGCCGCAGGCAGGTGCGGTAATCGTCATCAAAGCTGTATTCGTCGATCCCGGCCAGATCGCCCAGCTTGGCCTTGCGTTCGGCCAGCGCAATCCGCCACCCGGCCTGACGCGCCTCGGAAGGCAGCACCCGCCCCGCCCGCCCCAGCCGCGCCTCAAGCGACGGCCCCTTGACGCCGAGCCGTTCCTCCAGCAACTCCGAAATGCGGTTTGCCTTCTGCAGAATGATAATGGCGATGGCAGACATTTTTAATACCCCTTAACGCATTGTGGCAACATAGCGGCAAGACTGGGGCAGAAAAAGCAGGCATCCGGAAACGACCGGATGCGCAAAGGGAAACAATGCTGAACCTGATCCACCACCCTGCCACCGAAGGCCCCAGCCATCCCCCGCTGATCATCGCGCATGGCCTCTTCGGCTCGGGTCGCAACTGGGGCGTCATCGCCCGCCGTCTGGCCGACAGCCGCGATGTCTTTGCCGTCGACATGCGCAACCACGGCGACAGCCCGCGCGCCGCCTCGCACAGCTACCCCGACCTCGCCGCCGATCTGGCCGAGGTGATCCGCCATATCGGTGCGCCTGCCGATCTTCTGGGCCATTCCATGGGCGGCAAGGCCGCGATGCAGCTTGCCCTGACCCAGCCTGACCTGATCCGCCGCCTGATCGTGGCCGATATCGCCCCCGTCGCCTATACCCATGACCAGACCCGCCATATCGATGCGATGCGCGCGCTGGACCTGACCCACCTCACCACCCGGGCCGAGGCCGACCAGCGCCTCTCGGCCCTGATCGACGATGCCGCCCTGCGCGCCTTCTTTCTGCAATCGCTGGATCTCAAGGCCGAAGGCGGCCCCCGCTGGCGGCTCAACCTCGATGTGCTGGAGGCCGAGATGCCCCGCATCGTCGGCTGGCCCGGCACGACAGGTCACTTCGACCGCCCCACCCTGTTCCTGACAGGGGCCAACAGCGCCTATGTCAAACCCGAATACCGCGACACCATCCGCACCCTCTTCCCCGCCGCCCGCTTCGCCCGCATCCCGGATGCCGGCCACTGGCTCCACGCCGAAAAACCCCGCGAATTCGAAGAGACCGTGCGCGTCTTCCTCACCACCCCCGACCGGGCCTGAAGGATCGTCCATTTCGGCAAAGCAACGCCAAGCGCCGGAAGGACCAGCCCCCGAAACCTGGCCCGTAAGTTCTTGGATTGCTTGGTGGAGCAGAGGGGGATCGAACCCCTGACCTCGTCATTGCGAACGACGCGCTCTCCCAACTGAGCTACTGCCCCCACGGGCGGCGTTTTTGCCGATTGCCCCCGCTTTGTCAAGCCGCGCCCCCGCCGCTCAGGGGGTGGCTACGGCCACGTGCTGGCGCACAAAGGCGATGATTTCGGCCGCCGGGCGTGCGCCCGCCAACCGCGCCACCTCGCGCCCCCGGTGATACAGGATCAACGCCGGAATGCCCCGGATCCCGGCCCGCTGCGACACGGCCGGATGCGCCTCGGTGTCTAGCTTGGCAAAGCGCACCTTCGGGGCCATCTCCTTCGCTGCCTTGGCGAATTCCGGCGCCATCATCCGGCATGGCCCACACCACGCCGCCCAGTAATCCACGATCAGCGGCAGGTCATCCCCGCGCACGGCCTTGTCATGCGCCGCCGCGTCCAACTCCATCACCCGCCCATCCAGCAGCGCCGCGCCGCAGATGCCGCATTTCGGCCCCGCCGCCAGCCGCGCCACCGGCACCCGGTTCATCTGCCCGCATTCGGCACAGCACAGCTTGACCGCATCCGCCATCTTGGCCCCCGTCATATTCGCCCTGCCGCATATGTTTGGACGCTGAGACCGGAATGCAAGCCCCCAGCTTCATCTTGGCCCCAAATACCCGCGGGGGAGCCGCCCGTCAGGGCGGCGGGGGCGGCAGCCCCCTAAACCTCACAGGAAATCGCTCTCCACTTCCGTCACGTCGATCCCCATCGCCTCCAACCCCGCCTCAAGGTTCTCGGCCAGATGCGGCATCCCCATCAGATACTGGTCCGTGGGCACGGTCGCCTCGGTATAGGCCGTCTCCACCGCCGTCGCATAATCCTCGGGTTCGAACGCACCGCGCCCGACCCAGGCTATCGCCGTCAGATGCGCCTTCTCGTCATCATTCAGCGCGTCGATGAAGGCATGCAATTCGCGGTCGGCGATGCCCTCCTCGCGGAACTGGTAAATGATATGCACCACTTTCTCCGGGCTGATCTCCAGCATGGCGCGACTCCTCTTCTGCGTGTCCTATCGTTGCCCCAGCCGCGCCCCAGCGCAAGCCAAACTGCACCCGCTCAGGCCATCAAGGCAAAGATTGCCGCATAGGCCACCGCCCCCGCCAGCGTCGCCCCCACCACAGACCGCTGCCAAAGCCAGACAACCACCACCCCCGCCGTCCCCGCCAGCGGTGCCAGCACCGCCCCCGCCGCAACAAAGGGCAGGGCAGAGGCCACGAACAGCGTGGCAATCGCCGCAGGCCCCACCGCCGCCAGAAACCGCGCCAGCCACCCGCCCTGCGCCCCATCGCCCAGCCCGAACCGGATCGGCAGATAGCGGAACGCCCAATTCGCCGCCCCGACGATCAGCGCCAGCGCCAGCACCTCGCCGCTCATGCCCGCC
Organism: Fuscovulum sp.; assembly: GCA_035192965.1. Lineage (NCBI taxonomy): Bacteria > Pseudomonadati > Pseudomonadota > Alphaproteobacteria > Rhodobacterales > Paracoccaceae > Fuscovulum > Fuscovulum sp. The sequence goes on from CP136571.1 coordinate 3,591,536, forward strand.
CCCGCAGCAATCCGGCCAGCGCCCCGGCGATCATCCCGCCAAGGATTCCCGTGGTGGATGACACCAGCAAAGTCCCCGCCACGCAGGCCAGCCCCGCCACAGCAATCACAGGCACCTGCGGCCGCGACAGGATCGACAAGAGCAGCGCCAGAAACAGCGCAGGCAGCAGGAAGGACAGCCCCGCTTCCAGCACGGGCCAGCCCTCCAGCGCACCACCGCCCGCCATCGCGCCCGCCACGGTGCCACCCACCCAGGCGGCATAGGCGGGCAGGCCCAGCCCGAACATATACGCCTCGCCAAAACGCCGCCCGCGCGCCAATTCCCCCAGCGCCGCGCCGAACACCTCATCCGTCAAACCCCAGGCCCAAGCCCAGGCCCATTGCTTCGGCGGCCGCTTTCCGGCCCCCGCCCCCGCCGCCTTCATCAGCGCAGGGCCATAAAGCACATGCCGCAGGTTCATCGCGATCAGGGTAAAGGCCGCCACTGGCAGCGCCGCGCCCGATGTCAGCAGGGCCAGCGCCAGAAACTGCGACGCCCCGGCATAAATGATCAGCGACAGCGCCGCCGCCTCCCAACCCGACAACCCCGCCCCCGTCGCCGCCACGCCAAAGGCAAAGGCGATCGGGAAATAACCCAGCGCAATGGGCAGCGCAGCAATCACCCCCGCGCCGAATGTTCCGGCTTTTTCTTCGCTCACGGTCAACCCCACCCTGCCCCGGTCAGCAGGGCTATCCGCGCCGCCTTACCGCGTCAACGCCTCGTCAAGACCTCGGGCCAACCATGCTCACGCCTCTGCACCCACGCACATAAACCAAAAAGGCGCAGCCAAAGCTGCGCCAATCTGTATGCACACCCGTCTGCACCGCCATCTGCACCGATGGCGGCACAGCCGCCGCCCTATTCCGCCGCTTGGGCGTAGGCCTCGACAGGCGGGCAGGTGCAGATCAGGTTGCGGTCGCCGAACACATTGTCCACCCGGCCGATGGGGGGCCAATACTTGTCCACCCGGAAGGCACCCGGCGGGAAGCAGCCCTGCTCGCGCGGGTATTTCCGCGTCCAGTCTGCCACCAGATCCTCCACCGTGTGCGGGGCATGGCGCAGGGGGCTGTCTTCGGCAGAAATCTCGCCCTTCTCCACAGCGTCGATCTCCGCCCGGATCGCCAGCAGCGCGGTGATGAAACGGTCGATCTCGGCCTTCGTCTCGCTTTCCGTCGGCTCCACCATCAGCGTCCCCGCGACCGGCCAGCTCATCGTTGGCGCGTGGAAACCGTTGTCGATCAACCGCTTGGCGATGTCATCCACCGTCACGCCGAACTCTGCAAAGGGCCGGGTGTCAAGAATGCATTCATGCGCCACCCGCCCCTTGTTGCCCATGAACAGGATCGGATAGGCCCCCTTCAGCCGCGCCGCGATGTAATTGGCGTTCAGGATCGCCACCCGCGTCGCCTGCGTCAGCCCCTCGCCCCCCATCATCAGGCAATAGGCCCATGAAATCAGCAGAATGGACGCGCTTCCATAAGGTGCCGCGCTCACCGCACCGTCACCACCCGTCTCCGAATGCCCCGGCAGATAGGGCGCCAGATGCGCCTTCACGCCAATCGGCCCCATCCCCGGCCCGCCGCCGCCATGCGGAATGGCGAATGTCTTGTGCAGGTTCAGGTGGCTCACATCGCTGCCGATCTCGCCGGGTTTCACCAACCCCACCAGTGCGTTCATGTTCGCGCCATCAAGGTAAACCTGCCCCCCATGCGCATGGGTGATCGCGCAGATTTCCTTCACCGTTTCCTCAAACACCCCATGGGTCGACGGATAAGTGATCATGCAGGCTGCCAGATTTTCCCCTGCCTCCGCAGCCCTTTGCCGGAAATCATCAAGGTCCACATCGCCATTCGGGGCCGACTTGACCACCACCACCTGCATCCCCGCCATCTGGGCAGAGGCGGGGTTCGTGCCATGCGCCGATACCGGGATCAGACAGATGTTGCGGTGCCCATCCCCCCGCGCACGGTGATAGGCCTGAATGGTAAGCAATCCCGCATATTCCCCCTGCGCGCCGCTGTTGGGCTGCATGGAGAAGGCATCATATCCCGTCACCTCGCACAGCTTGACCGTCAGGTCGTCAATCGCCTCCTTGTACCCCAGCGCCTGATCGGCGGGCGCAAAGGGGTGCAGCGTGCCAAATTCCGGCCAGGTGATCGGCATCATCTCTGCCGCCGCGTTCAGCTTCATGGTACAAGACCCCAGCGGGATCATTGCGCGATCCAGCGCAAGATCACGGTCCGACAGGCGGCGCATATAGCGCATCATCTCGGATTCCGCGCGGTTCATATGGAACACCGGATGGGTCAGGTAGTCCGTCACCCGCACCATGGCCTCGGGGAAGCCAAGGTTCGCCCGATGTGGCGGCACGCCCTCGATGCCAAAGGCGCGCAGCACGCGGATCAGCACCTTTTCATCCGTCGTCTCGTCCAGCGAAATCCCCACCCGGTCATTGCCGATCTTGCGGAAATTCAGCCCCTCATGCCGTGCGGCGGCCAGAATACCCGCCTGCCCCACGCCCACTTCTACCGTGATCGTGTCAAAGAACGCCTTGGGCGACACTTTCGCCCCCGCCGCCTTCAACGCCCGCGCCAGCCGGTTGGTCAGGAAATGCACCCGTTCCGCAATGGCGCGCAGGCCCTTCGGCCCGTGGAACACCGCATAAAACGACGCCATCACCGCCAACAGGGCCTGCGCCGTGCAGACGTTGCTGGTGGCCTTCTCGCGCCGGATATGCTGCTCGCGCGTTTGCAGCGACAGGCGATAGGCCTTGTTGCCCCGCGCGTCGATGGAAACCCCCACGATCCGCCCCGGCATCGCCCGCTTCATCTCATCCTTGCAGGACATGAAGGCCGCATGCGGCCCGCCATAGCCCAACGGCACCCCGAACCGCTGGCTCGACCCGATGGCAATATCCGCCCCCATCGCGCCCGGTTCTTTCAAAAGCGTTAACGCCAGCAGATCGGTCGCGACAATCGCCACCGCCTTCGCCTCATGCAGTGCGGCGATTTCATCCGTGAAATCAATCACATGCCCATAAGTTCCGGGATATTGGAAAATCGCCCCGAACAGCTTTTCCGGCTCCATCTTCGCCGGATCGCCGACGATCACCTCAATGCCCAACGGCTCTGCCCGCGTGCGGATCACGCCGATGGTCTGCGGATGGCAGCCATGGTCGACAAAGAACCCCCGCGCCTTGGTCTTGGCCACCCGTTCGGCCATCGCCATCGCCTCGGCCGCCGCCGTCGCCTCATCCAGCAGGCTGGCATTGGCCACCGGCAACCCGGTCAGATCCGAAATCATCGTCTGATAGTTCAACAACGCCTCAAGCCGCCCCTGCGCGATCTCGGGCTGATAGGGGGTATAGGCCGTATACCACGCCGGGTTCTCCAGAATATTCCGCTGGATCGCAGGCGGCGTCACCGTCCCGTAATAGCCCTGCCCGATCAGGCTGGTCATCACCTTGTTCTTCGCACCCACCGTCCGCATCCGCGCCAAAAGCTCATGCTCGGACAAGGGCGCCCAGCCCAGCGGCACCGCCTGCCGGATCGACTTCGGCACCGTCTCATCAATCAGCGCATCCAACGTCTTGACGCCCACCACCTTCAACATCTCGTCCATCTCGGCAGGCGAGGGGCCGATATGGCGGCGGTTGGCAAAGTCATAGGGATTATAGTCGACAGGGGTAAAGGTCATGGCGCAGGCCTCATCGTGTTTCCCATGGCGGGCGCGCGTCCCGCGCCCACCAAATTCCTTGGAAGGAATTTGCAAAAGTTTTCAAAAACTTTTGCGTCTCAACGGTTTGAACCGGGATCACCCGATCATGTCGTTGTATTCATCCTCGTCCATGAACTGATCCAGCACGTCCAGATCATCCACCTTCATCTTGAAGAACCAGGCCGCCCCGGTCGGGTCTTCGTTCACCAGCGCCGGGTTGTCGATCAGCTTGGTGTTGACCGCGACGATCTCACCCTCGATGGGGGCCAGGATGTCGGACGCCGCCTTGACGCTTTCGATCACCACAACCTCATCGCCGGACGCGACCATGGTTTCCGTCGCGGGCAATTCCACGAACACCACATCCCCCAACTGGGTTGCGGCATGTTCAGTGATGCCCACGACCACCAGATCACCCTCGATCCGCAGCCATTCATGTTCTTCCGTGTACTTCATCGCATCCTCAACGCTTGTAGGTGGTGGGGTGAAAAGGCATCGGCACCACAGTCACGGGCAGGCGCTTGCCGCGCACCTCGCCCATCACCGCCGTTCCGGTAGTCGCATAAGACGCAGGGACATAGCCCATGGCAACAGGTGCCTCGACCGAAGGCCCGAACCCGCCGGATGTGACACGGCCCAGCGGCGTGCCATCCACGGCGAACAGTTCCACCCCCTCACGCATCGGCGCCCGGCCCTCGGGCCGCAGGCCCACGCGGCACCGCTCCGGCCCCTCGGCCAACTCGCGCAGGATGCGGTCCGCACCGGGGAAGCCGCCCGCGCGGTCACCGTCAGAACGCCGCACCTTCTGGATCGCCCATGTCAGCCCGGCCTCTACCGGGCTGGTGCCGTCGTCGATGTCATGGCCATACAGGCACAGCCCCGCCTCAAGCCGCAGACTGTCGCGCGCGCCAAGCCCGATGGGCATCACCCCCGGCCGCGCCAGCAGCGCTTGCGCAAAATCCAGCGCGCGGTCCTCGCGGATCGACAGTTCAAACCCATCCTCGCCGGTATAGCCCGACCGCGACAGCCAGACCTCGGCCCCGTCCCAATCCATCACCGCCACATCCATGAACCGCATCGCCGCCACGCCCGGCAGCAGCACGGCCAGCGCCGCCTCGGCCGCAGGCCCCTGCAGCGCCAGAAGCGCACGGTCCTGAATGAATTCCACCTCTGCCACAGCGCCCAGATGCGCGCGCATATGCGCCACATCGGCCTCCTTGCAGGCGGCATTGACCACGACAAACAGGTGATCGCCCCGATTGGCGAACATCAGGTCATCCTCGATGCCGCCCGTGTCGTTGGTGAACAGCCCATAGCGCTGCCGCCCCTGCGCCAGCCCCGCCACATCCACCGGCATCAGCGACTCAAATCCCGCGCACAGCGCCGCCATCCCCGCCTTGGGCCGCAGGATCACCTGCCCCATATGGCTCACGTCAAACAGCCCGGCGGCGGCCCGCGTGTGCAGATGTTCCTTCATCACCCCGGCGGGATACTGCACCGGCATCTCATAACCGGCAAAGGGCACCATCTTGCCGCCCAGCCCCACATGCAGATCATGCAGCCCCAACCGCTTCAGCGGCGCAGTTTCAACAGCCGTCGTCTCGTCAAGGTCGGACAAAACGTCCCTCCCCAGTCTTCAGAGCGCCGGTTGTACAAACCAATCGGCACCGTCCGGACAGGCCAATCCCTGTCCCACGATGCCCCCTCTGTCCCTGTCCCCACCTTTCGGCTTTAGGACGCCTGAGATCGTTATCCCTTCGGCGGGCGCATCCGCGCCACTCTCCAGAGTACTCCACCAGCAACGGTCCGTTGCGCCTGAGAGTTTACCGGGGCGGTTGCTCCTTCGGCACCGGCTCCCACAGGGTTACCCCTGCGCGCCGGATTCTCCCGATGCTGGTGCCTTTGCCTAACCCGGCCCAATCGATCCGGCAAGGGGGAAATCATATGCGACGGTATGCAACCCGTCCCCGACATGCACCACGCGTTAAACCGCGCGGGTTTTGGTCACCCGGTCCACCACGCGCAGCGCCAGCCAGACCGCCAGCACCCCGAACAGGATACCCCCCACCGCTTGGCCCACCAGCACGCCGGGCGCGCCCCACCATTGCCCGAAGGCCCAGGCAAAAGGCACCGTCCCGATCGTATGCCGCCCCCAGTTCACCATCGTCGATTGCATCGCCGCGCCCAGATTGTTGCACACGGCATTGGCGACAAAGATCATCCCGTTGAAAAAGAACAGCAAACTCAGCGGCCCGCAGAACAGATAGATCAGATCCCGCGTCAACCCCTCGGCATGGAAGGCATCCGCAATCGCCCCCCGCGCCGCGAACAGCACGGCCGACATGACCACGATCACGATCCCCGAAAACAGGATCGACTCGCGCAGCGTCCGCCGCACCCGGTCCATCTTCCCGGCACCAAGGTTCTGCCCGATGATCGGCCCCACCGCGCCCGACAGCGCAAAGATGATTCCGAACGCCACCGGCGTCAGCCGCCCGGCAATCGCCATCCCGGCCACCGCCGCCTCGCCATATCCCGCCACCATCCGCGTCACCACCGCCTGCCCCACCGGGGTGGCCAGTTGCGTGAGGATGGCCGGGCCAGAGATCGCGAACAACGGCGCCGCCGCCGCCACCACGCTCGCCCCCGACGGGCGCCCGAACCCCCCGTAATGCCGCCAGATCGGCCACAGCGCCATGCCCGCAATCGCCGCCCGCGACCCCCACCCCGCCAGCGCCGCCCCGGTCAGCCCAAGGTCCGCCCACAGGATCAGCACCGGGTCCAGCGCTGCCAGCACCACCGCGCCCCAGACCGTCACCATCATCGACCGCCGCGCATCGCCATGCGCGCGCAGCACCCCCGCCCCGATCATCCCGATCATCAGCAAGGGCTGCGACGGGATGATAATCCGCAGGTAATGCAGCGTCTCCGCCGCCGTCGCCCCCTCGGCCCCCAGCAACCCCACGATGGGCGGCAAGGCCAGCCAGACCACCGCCGCAAAAGCGGCCCCGAACCCGGCCCCCAGCAGCAGCCCTTCGGTCGTGCGCTGCCGCGCCAGCGCCAGATCGCGCGACCCGACCGCCCGCGACACCAGCGCCGACACGCCAACCGAAAGCCCGATGCCAAAAGCCGTGGTGAAAAACAGCACAGCCCCGGCATAGCCGATGGCCGCCGTCTTCACCGGGTCCTGAAGCCAGGAAATGTACAGAAGGTTGATCAGATCAACGACAAAGATCGCCATCAACCCGACCGAAGATGTCAGCGACATCACCGCGATATGCCGGAACAGGTTCCCGGTCACGAACTTGCCCTGAACCGGGGCCTTCGCCGCCGGCGTCACGCCTGTCTCTTCAAAAGACGCCATGCCGTTTCACCTTGGCTTAAATACCCATTGAACGCCCGCCACGGGCACGACCGCCCCGGCAAAGCGCCAGAATTTTCGCAGAAAATTCGTGGCCTCAGCCCGCCCGAACCACCTTCAAAAGCGGCATCACATCCGCCATCTCGGGCCCGTTCACCCGTCCCGTCAGCGCCTTGCGCAACGGCATGTAAAGCGCTTTGCCCTTGCGGCCAGTCGCGGTCTTCACAGCCTCGGTCCATTCGCCCCATGTCGCATGAGTCCAGGGACGCGGCGGCAGCAGGGCCACGGCCTGCGTGATGAACGCGGCATCCTCCGGCTCGATCAGCGGCTCGGCCCCATCCCGGAACAACACCGACCACTCCGCCAGATCATCCAGCACGGTGATATTGCCCTTGGCGACCGCCCAGAACGCCTCGGCCTCATCCGCCGGCACGCCAAGTGCTGCAACCTTGTCGGCCACCGCCTCAAACGGCAGGCTCTGCACATAGGCCCGCGTCAGCGGGAACAGGTCTTCGGCATCAAACTTCGTCGGCGCCGACCCGAACGATCCCACATCGAACCCGTCGATCAGATCCTGCATCGACGTCGCCAGCTCCACCGGCTTCGATGATCCCAGCCGCGCCATCAGCGACATCAGCGCCAAGGGTGCAACCCCCCGCGCCCGCAGGTCGCGCAGGCTCAGCACGCCAAGGCGTTTGGACAATTCCTCGCCCTGCGGCCCGGTCAACAGGCTGTGGTGCGCGAAGGTCGGCGGCACCCCGCCCAGCGCCTTCATGATCTGGATCTGCGTGGCCGTGTTCGTCACATGGTCCGCGCCCCGCACGATATGGGTGACGCCCATATCCACATCATCCACCGATGACGCGAAGGTATAAAGAACCTGCCCATCCGCCTTGATCAGCACCGGGTCCGACACCGACGCCGCATCAATGGAAATGTCACCGATGATCCCGTCGCGCCATTCGATCCGCTCCTGATCCAGACGGAACCGCCAATAGCCCTGCCGCCCCTCGGCCCGATACGCGGCCTTCTGCTCTTCGGTCAGGTGCAGCGACGCGCGGTCATAAACCGGCGGCTTGCCCATGTTCAGCAATTTCTTGCGCTTCAGGTCCAACTCGACCGGCGTCTCGAAACATTCATAGAACCGCCCCGCCGCCTTCAGCGTCTCGGCCGCTTCGGCATAACGCGCCATCCGCTTGGATTGCTGCTCGATCCGGTCATAGCGGATGCCCAGCCAATCCAGATCGGCCAGCAGCCCGTCGATGTATTCCTGCTTTGACCGTTCCTGATCGGTGTCATCCAGCCGCAGGATGAACGTCCCCCCCGCCTTGCGGGTGATCAGGTAATTCATCAGCGCGGTGCGCAGGTTGCCCACATGGATATATCCGGTGGGCGACGGCGCGAAACGGGTGGTGACGGTGGTCATTTGACAGGCTCCGATGGACCCTGTCCCTCTTTCACAGGCGGTCCCTTTTGTCCATATCTGCACCAGACCCCCGGCAGGAAAGGCCGCCCCATGACAACCGCCGACCCCACTGCCGATACGGACACCCCCGATACCCAACCTCCCGGCTGGGACGCCTTCACCGCCCCCGATCTGGCCTTGTTCGAACAGCTTGCCCATGGCGCGGTGATCTCGCTGCCCCAACCCTGGCGCGACATTGCCACCAAGGTCGCCCTGCGCGTCGTCGACTTCCCGCCCGATGACATGCTCGAAGCGATGGACCTCAACGATCCCTACGAATTGACCGGTCTCTACGAAGGCATTCCGCTGACAGAGAAATCCGTGATGGATCAGCCCGACCATCCCGATATCGTCTGGCTGTTTCGCCGCCCGATCCTTGAGGAGTGGATCGACCGCGGCGATGTGGGCCTTGGCGATCTGATCACCCATGTCGTGATCCACGAATTCGCCCACCACTTCGGCTGGTCGGATGAAGATATCGCGGCCATCGACCCGTGGTGGGAATGACGACCCTCAAAAGCCACTCTCAAAATGATTGCAGAGCAGATGTGCGCCACTGCACATGACCTGACTTAACCGTGACTGGCCGGAAAGGCCGGCCTTCCTATCCTTTTGGGCAGTTTTTCTCAGGAGGATGCCATGACGACCCTGTCCCGCCGCCACGCGCTGCTCGCCGGTGCCACCCTTCCCTTTGCCGCCCCCGCGCTGCTCTCGGCACGCCCGGCCCTTGCCGCCGCCCCGCAGCAGGGCCCGGCCAGCGCCCTGTTCAACCGCGCCAAACTTGGCGCGTTCGAGGTGACGACGATCCTCGCCGGCGCCCGCGCCGGTGACAAGCCGCAGGAAACCTTTGGCATGAACGTCACCCCCGAAGAATTTGCCGCCGCCTCGGCTGCGAACTTCATCCCCGCCGACAAGACCTACAACTTCTTCACCCCCGTCGTCGTGAACACCGGTGCGGAACTGGTGCTGTTTGACACCGGCCTTGCCAGCGACGCCACCACCGCCGCCCTTGCCAGCGCCGGGATCACCCCCGATCAGATCGACATCGTGGTCCTGACCCATATGCATGGCGACCATATCGGCGGCCTTTCCAATGACGCGGGCGAAGTGACCTATGCCAATGCCCGCTACGTGACTGGCGCGACCGAACACAACAACTGGTCCACTGCGGCAAACGAAGGCTTCGACGCCAAGGTCAAACCGCTGAACGACAAGTTCACCTTCCTCGATGATGGCGGCGCCGTGGTGTCGGGCATCACCGCCATGGCCGCACCGGGCCACACGCCGGGGCATTTCACCTATATGCTGGAATCAAACGGCGCGCGGATGGCCATTCTGGCCGACACGACCAACCACTATGTCTGGTCGCTGGCCTATCCCGATTGGGAAGTGCGCTTCGATCAGGACAAGGCGCAGGCCGCCGCCACCCGGCGCACGATCCTTGGCATGCTCGCCACCGACAAGATCCCCTTCGCGGGCTATCACATGCCCTTCCCCGGTGTGGGCTTCGTCGAAGCGAATGGCGACGGCTTCCGCTACGTCCCGGCCAGCTATCAGCTGATGCTCTGATTCAACGGGGGAGGGGGCAACCGCCCCCTCCCCCGCACCCCCTCCCCTTTCCCCAACCGAACAGCGGTTGCCCGGCACCGGGCGTTAGCGCTATCGTGGCCCTGGGGCACAGGCCCGCGTCGATCAGGGGGAAGCAGCACATGTCTGAAAACACAGCCGTTTTCCAGCAGACCCCGATCCTGACGCTCACCCTCAACCCGGCGCTGGATATGGCGACATCGGTACCGCAGATGGTGGCCGATGAAAAGCTGCGCTGCTCGGAACCCCAGCTTGATCCCGGCGGTGGCGGCCTGAACGTCAGCCGTGCGATCCATGCCCTTGGCGGTGAATCCCTCGCCCTCGTGGCCCTTGGCGGGCTCACCGGCGACCGGCTGGCCGTGCTGATCCGGCGCGAAGGCGTGATGTTTCTGGGCATCACCGGCCCCGGCGAAACCCGCCAGAGCCTGACAGTGAATGAGGCCGCCACCGGCCGCCAATACCGCTTCATGCTGCCTGGCCCGGTCTGGTCGGATGCCGATCAGGACCGCGTCTTCATGCTCTTGCGCGCCGCAGGCAAGCCGGGCGGCTTTGCCGTCATCTCTGGCAGCCAGCCACCCGGTGTGCCGATGGATTTCCCCGCCCGCCTTGCCGCCTCCATGGCCGGGATGCGCGTGGTGCTGGACACGTCGGGTGCCGCCCTCACTCAGGCGGTGACCCATCCCATCCCCGGACTGGACCTCTTGCGCATGGACGGCGAAGAGGCCGAGGCGCTGGCAGGCCGCAAACTGGACACCCGGACCGAGACCGCCGATTTCGCCCAATCCCTAGTGGCACGCGGCGTGGCGAAAAAGGTCGTCGTGGCGCGCGGGGCAGATGGGTCGGTGCTGGCCGATGCCACCCGCCGCCTCTTTGCCAAGGCCCCGAAGGTGACGGTGAACTCCAAGGTCGGCGCGGGCGACAGCTTTGTCGGGGGCTATATCCTGGCCCTCGCGCGCGGCCAGTCCGAGGCCCAGGCGCTGGCCCAAGGCGTGGCCGCCGCCGCCGCCGCCGTCATGTCCGCCGCCACCGAGCTTTGCCGGTCCGAGGATGTCGCGCGCCTACTGCCCGAGGCGGTGGTCAGCGAAACCTGATCCACCGCGCAGGATCGGGCGACGCGCCCTTTACCCTTCCGGCACCCATCATTCGCCTTGGTCAAAAGCCCCCTCGGCGCACCGCTTTTCCCTTGATCGCCCTCCCGGCTGTCGCGCAGGCTTTAACAATGCCTGACAGACTGCGCTCATGCCCCGACAGATGGAGTGCTGCCGATGCACCTGTTCTCCCTTCTGGCCCTGATCCTTTCCTGCCTGACCCTCGCCACTCTGCCCGCGCGGGCGGATGATCCCGTCCGGATCAAGGTTCTCAGCTTCAACATCTGGTATGGCGGCGATCAAGTCAGTTTCGCCCAAGTGATCGAAGCCATCCGTCTGGCCGATGCCGATGTGGTGGGTCTGCAGGAACCCGATGGCCGCACGGCGGATATCGCGGCTCTGGCAGGGTATCCTTACGTCGACACACGGCGGCATATCCTGTCGCGCTACCCGCTTTTTGATTCTGGCGCAGGCGAAACGCAGGCGACCGAGGCTCCGCCCTATTCCACCGCCGGGCTGGACCCGGATGCCTTGCATATCTGGGCACTGGTTGCGCCGGGCAAGGTGGTGGCGCTGGTCAACACGCATCTCACCTCCGATCCCTACGGCCCCGAACTGCTGCGCGACGGTGCAACACCCGCCGATGTTCTGGCCAATGAGGCCGACACCCGCCTGCCCGAGGCCGAGGCCCTGATCGCCGGCCTTGCCCCGGTCATCGCGTCCGGTGCGCCGGTGCTGGTCACAGGCGATTTCAACAGCCCGTCGCATCGCGACTGGACCGGAGATCGCGCCATCGCCTGGCCCGTTTCCAACGCGATGGAGGCAGCAGGCTTCACCGATACCTTCCGCGCCGCAAACCCCGACCCCGCCGCCCAACCCGGCCTGACATGGACACCCGGCCGCCCCGCGCCTTTCCTCCCCAAAGGCGAAACGCTGGACCGGATCGATTTCATCTGGCTTGCCAATGGCAACACCCTCTCATCGCTCGTGATGGGTGAGGCTGGAAATCCCCAAAACGGCCTCTCCGCTACACCCTGGCCCTCGGACCACCGCGCCGTCCTGTCCGAGGTCGCGGTCACCCCCATCCCTGCCCCGCCCCGCATCGCCGTGGAACCCCGCCCGGTGCAGGCCGGGGGCAGCTTCCTTTTGCGCGCGCTGCTGCCAGAGGGCGGCACCTATTCCGCCTATGTCCTGCCCCCCGGCGCGCGCCCCGATCAGGCGCTCACCGGTATCGCCGATGTCAATGCCGCCGACCGGCCCACCGTCCGGCTGTCCACCATCGGGCTGGACCCCGGCCCCTATGACGCCGTGCTGCTCAATGACCAAGGCGCGGAACTGGCCCGCACCTCCTTTCATATCATCCCGCAAGACGGGCTGGCCCGGATGGAGGTCACGGCCCCCGTCACCCCCGGCAGCGACGTCACCCTGCGCTTCTCCGGTGCGCCCGGGTTCAAGCTGGATTGGGTGGGCATCTACCGAAAAGGCGATCCCTCGGTCTACAACTACCTCGGCTTCGCCTACACCGGGTCCCGCATCGCGGGCGATCTGACTTTCCCCGCTGATGAGCTTTACGAAGAACTCACCCCCGGCGACTATGAAGCGCGGCTGATGTTCGATGACCACTACCGCGTGATGGCCATCGCCCCCTTCACCGTCGCCGCGCCCTGATCAGGCCGAAGATGGGTATTTGGGCCAAGATGAAACCCCGCCCCTTCATCTTGGCAAAAATACCCCGGGGGTGAGCCGCCGCAGGCGGCGAGGGGGCAAGGCCCCCTGCCAACGCCAGCCACAAGCGCTGTCGCCCGGATCAGGCCGCGCCGCTGCCATCGCGCCAGCGGTTCACCATCGGATAGCGCCGATCCAGCCAGAACGCCTTTTGCGTTAACCGCACGCCGGGGGCAGCCTGAAAACGCTTCCATTCCGAGGTATAAAGCAGGCTTTCCACCCGTTTCACGGTCGCCAGATCAAAGCCCTGCGCCACGATCTGCGCAACCGACAGATCCTTTTCCACCAGCCCCTCAAGAATGGCATCCAGAATGTCATAGGGCGGCAGGCTGTCATCATCCCGCTGGTCCGGGCGCAATTCGGCGCTGGGCGGCTTGTCGATGATGCGCTGCGGGATCACCTCATCGCGCGGGCCTTTCATCCAGGGACGGTGGTTCTCATTCCGCCAGCGACAGGTGTCGAACACCCGCGTCTTCCACAGATCCTTGATCGGGTTATAGCCACCGTTCATGTCGCCATAGATCGTGCAATAGCCCACCGCCACCTCGGACTTGTTCCCCGTGGTCAAGAGCATCGCGCCAAACTTGTTCGACAAGGCCATCAGCAGCAGGCCACGCAGCCGCGACTGGATGTTCTCTTCGGTGATCCCCGGCGTGGTCCCCGCAAACAGCGGTGCCAGCGCCACCCCCACCGCCGCCTGCGGCCCCGAAATCGGGATCGTATCCAGCTTTGCCCCCAGCCGCCTCGCGCAATCCCCCGCATCCTCAAGCGAATGGGCCGAGGTGAATTCGGATGGCAGCATCACGCAATGCACATTTTCCGGCCCCAGCGCATCGGCGGCAATCGTCGCCACCAGCGCCGAATCAATCCCGCCCGACAGGCCCAAAACCACCTTGGAAAAACCCGATTTCGCCAGATAGTCATGCAGCCCCACCGTCATGGCGCGGTAATCGGCCTCGGCCACCGGGGGGATCGGCGCGATGGCCCCCTTTTGCGCCTGCCATCCCTCACCGGTGCGGGTGAAATCCACATGCGTCACGCAATCGTCGAATTGCGGGAACTGCACCGCCAGATGCCCGCCCGGGTTCAGCACCATGGAACAGCCGTCAAACACCTGATCATCCTGCCCGCCGGTCATGTTGAGATACACCAGCGGCAGCCCCGTCTCGACCACGCGCGACACCATCAGGTTCAGCCGCAGGTCCGGCTTGCCGCGATGATAGGGCGATCCGTTGGGCACCAGCAGGATCTCGGCCCCCGTCTCGGCCAGCGTCTCGGCCACATCCGGGTGCCAGCTGTCCTCGCAGATCGGCGTGCCGATGCGCACCCCGTTGACCACATAGGGGCCATGCACATCGGCCGGGGTGAACAGCCGCTTTTCATCAAACACCCCGTCATTGGGCAGATGATGCTTCAGCACGGTTGCCGTGATCTGCCCGCCCTGCAGGATGTAATAGGCGTTGAACAACCGCCCATCCCGCAGCGCAGGCCCCCCGATGCCCAGCGCCGGGCCATCGGCGCAATCGCGCGCCAACCCCTCGATCGCCGCAATCGCCTCGGCCACGAAGGCGGGCTTCTGGATGAGATCCTGCGTCTGATAGCCGGTGATGAACATCTCCGTCAGCGCGGCCATGTCGGCGCGGGCGGCCTTGGCCTCTTCCCACAGGGCGCGGGCGCGGGCGGCATTGGCGGCGATGGCCCCCACCGTGGGGTTCAGCTGCGCCAGCGTCAGACGGAAGGTATCGCTCATGCGCGGAATATCCCTGTTCTTTCCAGATCGTTCTAGCAGAACGAAGGCGAAGGGAAAGGTGCGCGGCTTGCGGCAGGCCGGGGCGGCGGCTAGGCTGCACCGCGCAAGTGGGATGATGGACAGACAGGCGGCAGGGATGCGGAACGGACGGGCAGTTTGGGCACTCACCTTGGCGGCGGCGCTGGCCATGCCCGCAGGCGCCTATGCGCAGGACGAGGGCGAGGTCATCACCAAGCAATATGATGACGGATCGGTCTATGAAGGCACCTTCCGCAACGGGCTCCAGCATGGCATCGGCACCTATCGCCTGCCCAACGGGTTCGAATATTCCGGCGAATGGCAGGATGGCCAGATCACCGGCACCGGACGCGCCACCTATCCCAACGGGTCGGTCTATGAAGGCGCCTTCGTCGCAGGCAAACCCGAAGGCAAGGGCAAGATCACCTATCCCGATGGCGGAAGCTATGAGGGCGACTGGGTCGCGGGCGCGATCACCGGGGCGGGTGTTGCCCGCTATGCAAATGGCGCGGTCTATACCGGGCGCTTCAAGGACGGCAAACATGATGGCCGCGGCGTGATGGAAGGCCCCGGCGGCTATCGGTTTGAGGGCAGCTGGGTCGCGGGCGAAAAGGATGGCGAAGGCAAGGTCACCTATCCCGATGGCGCGGTCTATGACGGGATGCTCAAGGCAGGCCAACGCAGCGGGCGCGGCACGCTCACCCTGCCGGACGGGATGACCTATGTCGGCGATTGGCTGGATGGCCAGATCAACGGTCAGGGCAAGCTGACGCAGGCCAATGGCGATGTCTATGAAGGCGCCTTCAAGGACGGGCTGAAAACCGGCACCGGCACGCTGACCTACGCCAATGGCGATGTCTATCAGGGCAATTTCACCGCCGACCGCCGCAGCGGGCAAGGCGTGTTCCGCAGCACCGATGGTTATGTCCTCGAAGGCATCTGGTCCGAAGGCAGCCTGTCGGGCCAAGGCAAGCTGACCTATCCCGATGGCGCGGTCTATCAGGGCGCGCTGGTCGCTGACCGGCCGCAGGGCAAGGGCAAGATCACCTATGCCGACGGCTCCACCTATGAAGGCGATTGGGCGGCCGGCGTGATCACCGGCACCGGAACCGCCACCTATGCCGACGGGTCGGTCTATCAGGGGCGTTTCGTCGACGCCAAACCCGAAGGCCAGGGCAAGATGACCAAGCCCGATGGCTATGTCTATGACGGCCAATGGAAAGCAGGCCTGCGCGAAGGCAAAGGCACCGCCACTTTTGCCGACGGGTCGGTTTATGAGGGAGATTTCAAGGCCGGCCTGCGCCACGGCACGGGCAAGCTGACCATGCCGGATGGTTTCATCTATGAAGGCGCGTGGCTTGATGGCGAAATCCACGGTCAGGGCCGCGCCACCTATCCCGGCGGCGATATCTATGAAGGCGCGTTCGAAAAGGGCAAACGGCAGGGACAGGGCAAACTCACCTATGCCAGCGGTCAGGTGGCCGAAGGCAACTGGCTCAACGGCATCCTCGTGGCCCCGCCCGAAGCGCAACCGGAAGCACCGACAGAGCCACCAGCGGCACCGGAAGCAGCCCCCGCTCCCGCAGAAAACTGACCCGCCCCTCTCTTCTCTGCAAAAAATATCCTCCGGGGGTGAGGAGCGGAAGCTCCGAGGGGGCGGAACGCCCCCTGATTTTTCGCATGAAAAATCGTCCTGCTACGCTGCCACTGAAGATGCCGCTTCAAGGCAAGGGCCTCAAACCACCTCACCCGCATCCATCCGCGCCAGAAACAGATCGGCCTCGCGCAGCACCCGGTCCTTATGCCCTGCCTCCATCTTGTCCCAGGTCCGGTACATCTGCGCCATCCGCGGATTGGCCTCAAACCGCGCTCGGTGCCGGGTCAGGAAATGCCAATACAACAGGTTGAACGGACAGGCCGCCGCCCCTGACTTTTCCTTCACCTTATAGGCACAGCCGCCGCAGTAATCCGACATCCGGTCGATATAGGCCCCGGAACTGACGTAAGGCTTGGACCCCACCACACCGCCATCGGCGAATTGGCTCATCCCCAGTGTGTTCGGTGCCTCCACCCATTCAAAGGCATCGGCATAGACCGACAGATACCATTCATGCACCGCGCCGGGGTCCACCCCGGCCAGCAGGGCGAAATTCCCGGTCACCATCAGCCGCTGAATGTGATGGGCATAGGCGAGGTCGCGCGTCTGCCCCACCGCATGCGACAGGCAGCGCATCCGCGTCTTGCCCCCCCAGTAAAGCGGCGGCAACGCGCGGGAATGGCCCAGCGCATTGCGCGTCAGATACTCCGGCCCCTCCAGCGCCCAGATGCCGCGAATGAACTCGCGCCAGCCGATGATCTGGCGGATGAACCCCTCTGCCGCGTTGATCGGCGCGCGCCCCGCGCGCCATTCCGCCTCGACCCGCTGGCAGATTTCCATCGGTGTCAGCAACCCGATATTCAGATAGGGCGAAATCAGCGCATGGCTCAGCGTGGGATCCCCCGCCAGCATCGCATCCTGCTCATCCCCGAATGTGGGCAGCGCATGGGTGGCGAAATGGTCCAGCGCGGCCAGCGCATCCGTGCGCGTCACGCCCCAACCAAAAGGCCGCACCGCGCCGAAATGCGCGCCAAACCGCGCCTCGACCAGCGCCAGCACCTCCTCCGTCACCGCATCGGGGGCAAAGCGCGGCGGGCGCGGGCGGAACAGATCCGCCTTGGCGGGCTTGCGATTGTCATGGTCGAAATTCCACTGCCCCCCCGCGGGCTTGTCCCCCTCCATCATCAGCCCGGTCTTGCGCCGCATCTCGCGATAGAACCACTCCATCCGCAATTGCTTGCGCCCTTCGGCCCAGTCCGCGAACTCACTCTCTGAACACAAAAATCGATCATCGGGCAGTTGCGTCACCGGGATCGGGCAATCCGCCAATGCCTGCCGCAGCCGCCAATCCCCCGGCGCGGTGGCGATCACCTGCGCCGCGCCAAACTCTGCCGCGCGCCGGATCAATTCGCCGGGGATGGACTGGCTGTTGTCGGCATCATCCAGCCTGGAATAGGCGACCGTCACCCCACTGCTGCGCAGATCATTGGCGAAATGCCGCATCGCCGACAGGATCAGCGCGATCTTCTGCGGATGGTGGGGCACATGGCTGCCCTCTGCCATCACCTCGGCCATCACCACCACATCGCCCGGCCCTGCCGCGCGCAGCGCCGCGACATTGGGCGTCAACTGGTCGCCCAGCACCAGGATCAGACGCGTCATGCGCGCCCTCCTGATACGTGGCACGGGATGGAACCGTCGGATTTGGGTATTTGGGCCAAGATGAAGCCCATGGCGCAGGTCACGATCACCACGGGATCACCTTCCCCTGCCAGTCATAGAACCCGCCCGTCTCTGCCGGGGTCAGCCCATCCAGCACCGCCAGCAGGTTTTCCGCCGCCACCGCAGGCGTCACTGTCGGATGCCCCCCCGCATAGGCCGCCGTCAGCGACGTGGCCACCGTGCCGGGATGCAGCGCCACCAGCGTGGCCTGCGGATGGTTGCGCGCCAGTTCGACGGATGCCGTGCGGATGATTTGATTCAGCGCCGCCTTGGCCGCCCGATAACCATGCCAACCGCCCAGCCGATTATCCCCGATCGACCCCACCCGCGCCGACAGCGCCGCGATCTTCGCAGGCCGATCCCTGGGAACCAGCCGCAGCGCGTGCTTCAGCACCAGCGCCGGGCCGATGGCGTTCAGCGCGAATTGCGCCGCCATCGCCGCCGGGTCCAGCGCGCGCAGCGCCTTTTCCGGCCGCGCGCCGTCGATCTCCAGCCCGCCCGTCGCGATGAAGATCAGATCCACCCCCGGCTCCAGCGGGGCCAGCACCCGCGCGATGCTGTCCTCATCCGTCAGGTCCAGCCCATGATCGCGCCGCGACAGGCCGGTGACCGCAGCCCCCCGCCCCTCCAGCGCCGCGACAAGTGCCGCGCCGATGCCGCCCGATGATCCGATGATGACTGCGCGCATGGGGCACCCCCTGTTCCGGCCCGACATTCAGGCCGGGCAGATAAGCCGATGAAAAGCGCGGGCAAGGCGCGTTTTCCGCCTTGCGCTGCCGCAATTCCTGCGTATCGTCGCGCCCCATGACACGGGACCAGCATATCGCTTTCACGACAGGCGCATTCAGCGCCCTGCCCGCCCGTGACCTGCTTCTCCTTAGCCGCCTCTGAGCGTGCCCTTGGGCGCGACCGCTCGGAGGTGAACAGCGCCCGCCAAGGAAAAGCACAGACGGCACAAGGAAAACAGCCATGACTGATACCAGCACGCAACCCCGCGTCATGATCTTTGACACCACCCTGCGCGATGGCGAACAATCGCCCGGCGCCACCATGACCCATGCCGAAAAGCTGGAAATCGCAGGCCTCTTGGATGAAATGGGCGTCGATATCATCGAGGCGGGCTTTCCCATCGCCTCGGAGGGTGATTTCAACGCCGTCAGCGAAATCGCCAAGCGCGCGAAAACCTCCACCATCTGCGGCCTCGCCCGCGCCAATTTCAAGGATATCGACCGCTGCTGGGAGGCCGTGCGCCACGCCAAATCCCCGCGCATCCACACCTTCATCGGCACCTCGCCACTGCACCGCGCCATCCCCAATCTGGACATGGACCAGATGGCCGAACGCATCCATGACACCGTGACCCATGCCCGCAACCTGTGCGACAACGTGCAATGGTCGCCCATGGATGCCACGCGGACGGAAGCCGATTACCTCTGCCGCGTGGTCGAGATTGCCATCAAGGCCGGGGCCACCACCATCAACATCCCCGATACCGTGGGCTACACCTACCCGTTTGAATCCGCCAAGATCATCCGCATGCTGCTCGAACGCGTCCCCGGCGCGGATACAATCATCTTTGCCACCCATTGCCACAACGACCTTGGCATGGCGACGGCCAACGCCCTCGCGGCGGTCGAGGCGGGCGCGCGTCAGATCGAATGCACGATCAACGGCCTTGGCGAACGCGCGGGCAACACCGCGCTGGAAGAGGTCGTCATGGCGATGAAGGTCCGCAATGACATCCTGCCCTACCGCACCGGCATCGACACGACCAAGATCATGAACCTGTCCCGCCGCGTCTCCACCGTGTCGGGCTTTCCGGTGCAGTTCAACAAGGCCATCGTCGGCAAGAACGCCTTCTTGCACGAATCCGGCATCCATCAGGACGGCGTGCTGAAGAATGTCGAAACCTTCGAAATCATGCGCCCCGAAGACATCGGCCTGAACCAGAAGAACCTGACCATGGGCAAACATTCCGGCCGCGCCGCCCTGCGGGCAAAGCTCAAGGAACTGGGCTACGATCTGGCCGACAACCAACTGAATGATGTGTTCGTCCGCTTCAAGGCGCTCGCCGACCGCAAGAAGGAAGTCTATGACGACGACCTGATCGCCCTTGTGGCGGATGAGGCGACGATGGACGCGCATGACACGCTGGTGCTGAAAAAGTTGCGCGTGATCTGCGGGACCGAAGGCCCGCAAGAGGCCGACATGGTGCTGACCATCGACGGGGTCGATCACCACATCGACGCCACGGGCGACGGCCCGGTGGATGCGGCCTTCAACTGCATCAAGATGCTGTTCCCGCACAAGGCGCGGTTGCAGGTCTATCAGGTTGCCGCCGTGACCGAAGGCACCGACGCGCAGGCCACCGTCTCCGTCCGGCTGGAGGAGGACGGCCGCATCGTCACCGGCGCCAGCGCCGACACCGATACCATCGTGGCATCGGTGAAGGCCTATGTGAACGCCCTCAACCGCCTCATCGTCCGCCGCCAGAAAACCGCGCCGGGCGAGGATGTGAAGACCGTCACCTATCACGGCGAGTGACAGGACAGGGGCGGCGCAGGCCGCCCCTTACCCCTTCACCTGCCGCCACAGCGCGATCATCTCTTCCACCGACACCCCGTCGATCACCATCCCGGTCAGGCGGCAATTCGTCACCACCGCGCCGGACAGGTTCAAGTTCTGCAACACCGCGCCTGACAGGTTGACGTCATTCATATGCCAGCCCGACAGGTTGCTGTCATTGAACCGCGCACCCGACAGGTTGATCTGGTTGAACGTGGCCCCCGACAGATTGGCATCGTTGAACCGAGACCCCGACAGATCAGCATCATTCACATCCAGCGTTTCCGTCACATGGTGCAGCTTCACGGTCCTGTCTCCCTGCTTCCCGCGCGAACGCATCTCACCAAAGGATCAAGCGCGGGGCGTCGGGGTCTGTCAACGCGGAACCCATGTTACAGTCAGGCTGTTGTTCCGCCGCGATCCGGCTAGGGTCACATTGGGTGCCCCACCCCATCAAACGCCCCGGAAAAAAGGACCACCGCTATGCGCTTTCTCGATTTCAGCACTTGGCAGGGCGCGTTCACCACAATCCTCGGCATCGCCATCATCGCCCTCATCGGGGTGGGCATTCGCGTTCTGGTGATGCTCACCATCCAGCAGCGTCAGCAGCGCATGAACCGCCAGATCAACGAACGGCTGAAAACGCTGATCGCGGCCTACCGCACCTTGGGCGGCTCCTTCACCGGGGAATTGACGGTGAACCCGGCCCATCTGCGCGGCCCGCGCGCCCAGGGTACGGATACCCCTCCCCCTGCGACGGACAGCCCGGATGCGCCCAACCCCACCTGGGACCGTCCCCGCCTGATCCGCGACGCGGTCGAGGCGGCCCTGTCCGACATCCTGCTTCTGGGCACCGAAGAGCATGTCCGCCTCGCCGCACAGGCCGCCAGCGACATGGCCGCCGGGCGGCCCATCCATACGGCGGAACTCGTCACTGCGCTGCGGCGGTTCATCCGCCTCGCCCTCGATCTTGACCCGATCCCGGAAACACTCGCCATCCCGCTGCAAGGGCCGACACGGCCGCAAAGCGGCGGATCGCGCGGCGGGCGCGAAGGTGGCGGCCGCGGCGCAGGTGGCGGCGCGGGTGGCGAAGGCGGCGGCGCAGGGGGTGGCATGGGGATGGGGATGGCCGCAGGTCGTGGCGATGACGCCGCCCCCCCGGCCTGACCGCCCGCCCTAAAGCAGCGCGAACCGCCCGTTCACCGCCGCCGCATGGGCGGCAAGCTCCGGCTTGCCCGCCCATTGCAACAGCAGATCGGCCCAGCGTAGCGGCACGAACACCACGTCATCCCCCTTCACCGCCTGCGCATAGGCGGCAATCTCGGCCTCGTGCCGCTTGATCGCGGCGGGGTCCAGCGGCTTGCCATTGGCCCAGGTCGCGGGGGTCGCGTGCAGATAGACCAGCACCGCCCCCAGCCCCCGCTTCTGCGCCTGCGTCCGCAGCCCATAAGCATGCTTGATCAGCTGCACCGCATCCAGTTGGCGAAAGCTCCGCTCTCCTTCAATCAGGCGCGACCGCAGCATCTCATGCCGCGCCATGCCCGGTCCCCAATCGCGGCTGTCATAGGCCTCAGTAAACATCGTGGCCTTGCCCGGACGGAACGGCTCGTATCGTTTGGACTCCACCCCCACCAGCGACGTGGCCGTGCTCACCGCCGCATCCAGCCAGGGATGCCGCCCCCCCTTCCAGGGAAACCGCATCTCGGCCTCGATCTCCACCGCCAGCGGCTTGCCCATCGGCACGCCGGGCAGCGGTGGCAGCATTGCCGCACGCTCCAGAAACCAGCCAAAGGCATTCACCGCCAACGCGGCCGAGGATTCCGGGCTGTCGAACTTGCCGCTCGCCAACTCATTGCCGGGTGACCGGGCCAGCGCGGCAAGCACGGCCTCGACCGGCACGTCAGGAAGGAAATCTGGCAAGGTGTACCTCTTGATGTTCACCCCTGCTGGTATCCGCCGCAGCCCAGCACAGCAAGCCGCACCTGACAGGACGCGCACCCGCCCACCGGCATCCAGTACCGGCACGCCGCGCATCAATCGTTTCCGAAGCGGCAACAAAAATGGTCATGACCCAGCGTCACCTGACCATTGTTCCCATTTCCTCCACAATCTCGCCCGAAACGCCCGCCATGTTAATCTTCATTAACAGGAGACGACCCCTTGCCGCTGACTTTCAACGCGATCTTTCTGGGCAACACCGCAACACGCATTGACCCGACCGAGGGCGATCAGGATGCCGAAAACGCCAATTTGCTTGTCGGGCAGACCTTCGGCTCTACGGCCGACTCGCTGGCGGCGCGCTGGGTCAGTTTTACCTCGGTCAATCGTGGCGGCAACGCGACGGCGCTGGATCAAAACAACAACGTGGTGAACGACCGCGCCACGATCAACAACGGATCAGGCCCGGTCACCTATACCTTCGACGCGACCTCCATCTATCAAGGCGTCCTCACCTATATGGACGGCACCTCATCCGCGACGCTGGACCTCGTGCTGGTGCAGATGACGAATGGTGATCTCTACCTCGTCCCCTCGCCCACCGCCGGAACCCCCACCAACATCGCCCTCACGGTGGACGCCGTCCGCGCCGTCACCCTGACCGGGCTGGTGGGCAACACCTATACCGGCATGGGCATTGACCGCCCGGTCCTGAACTTCATTCCCTGCTTCACCCGTGGCACGCGCATCGCCACACCCGATGGCGACCGCCCGGTCGAACGCATCCGCCCCGGTGACTGGCTCTCCACCCTCGACAACGGCCCGCAACAGGTGCGCTGGGTCGGCATGCGCCGCATCGAGGCAGCCGAGATCCGCGCCAATCCCCGCCTCTGGCCCGTCCGCATCGCGGCAGGCGCACTTGGCCCCGGCATGCCCCATGCCGATCTGGTCGTGTCGCAACAGCACCGGATCCTTGTGCGCTCGCCCATCGCCATGCGCATGACAGGCAAACCCGAGGTGCTGGTCGCCGCCCGGCATCTGGTCGGCCTGCCGGGGATAGACCTGGTCAGGGACGCGCAGCATGTCGAATACTGGCACATCC
Organism: Fuscovulum sp.; assembly: GCA_035192965.1. Lineage (NCBI taxonomy): Bacteria > Pseudomonadati > Pseudomonadota > Alphaproteobacteria > Rhodobacterales > Paracoccaceae > Fuscovulum > Fuscovulum sp. The sequence continues at coordinate 3,615,210 of CP136571.1, forward strand.
TTCTCGACCGTCACGAAGTGCTGATGGCCGATGGCGCGGCAGCGGAATCGCTCTACCTCGGCGAACAGGCGCAAAAGGCGCTGGGGGATGCCGCCCGCTCGGAAATCGCCCTCATCATGCCCGAACTGTTTGGCAGCGACGGACCGGCCGCACCCCCCAAACCAGCCCGGATTCTGCTCCCCGGACGGCAGGCACGCCGCATGGCCGAACGCCACGAGATGAATGATCGGCAGCTTTTTCAGCCCCCCATCGCGGCCTGATGCGCGAAAAGGTCAAGGATCCGGCCCAGCAGGGGCAGACCTGACACCGCAATATCGGGAAACCTCAAATCCCCGCCCAACACGCGGAATTGCGCCCCACAGCCCCCTCTGGGCTTTCGCTGACACATGGCTGTCTTTATATGGACACGCTTGCCTCGGCCATCGCTGAGTCGCGAGTTCATACCTTTTTGCGTGGCACAGGATCACCCAAGCATGTCGATACTCTCGGGCATCTTTTCGTCGGACATGGCGATCGACCTCGGCACGGCGAATACGCTCGTCTATATTCGCGGCAAGGGGATCGTTCTGAACGAACCGTCCGTGGTGGCCTATCACAGCAAGGACGGCAAGAAACAGGTCCTCGCCGTGGGCGAAGACGCCAAGCTGATGCTGGGCCGCACCCCCGGCAGTATCGAGGCGATCCGCCCCATGCGCGACGGCGTGATCGCCGATTTCGAAGCGGCGGAAGAAATGATCAAGCATTTCATCCGCAAGGTGCACAAACGCTCGACCTTCTCCAAACCCAAGATCATCGTCTGCGTCCCCCATGGCGCGACCCCGGTTGAAAAGCGCGCGATCCGCCAATCGGTGCTGTCCGCAGGCGCCCGCCGCGCGGGCCTGATCGCCGAACCCATCGCCGCGGCCATCGGCGCGGGCATGCCCATCACCGACCCCACCGGCAACATGGTTGTGGATATCGGCGGCGGCACCACCGAAGTCGCGGTCCTGTCGCTTGGCGACATCGTCTATGCCCGCTCCGTCCGCGTCGGCGGCGACCGCATGGATGAGGCGATCATCAGCTACCTGCGCCGCCACCAGAACCTGCTGATCGGTGAATCCACCGCCGAACGCATCAAAACCTCCATCGGCACCGCCCGCATGCCCGACGACGGGCGCGGCTCGTCGATGACAATACGGGGCCGCGACCTGCTGAACGGCGTGCCCAAGGAAACCGAAATCAATCAGGCCCAGGTGGCCGAGGCACTGGCCGAACCCGTGCAGCAGATCTGCGATGCCGTGATGCAGGCGCTGGAAGCCACGCCCCCCGACCTCGCCGCCGATATCGTCGACCGGGGCGTCATGCTCACCGGCGGCGGCGCGCTGCTGGGCGATCTGGACCTGTCCCTGCGCGAACAGACCGGCCTTTCGATCTCGGTCGCCAATGAGTCACTCAATTGTGTCGCCCTTGGCACCGGCAAGGCGCTGGAATACGAAAAGCAACTGCGTCATGTGATCGATTATGACAGCTGATCGCCGCGCCCGGAAACAGGCCCGGCATCGGGGATAGCTGATCGCCGCCCCTGTGATCAGGGCCCGGCATCAGACAAGAGGCAGCCGTGGCAAAATCGCGCAACATCGGACCAGACGATTACGCCCGCCCCCTGCGACGCCTGTTCGTGGGGCTTTTCGTGCTTGTCCTTCTGGGCCTGTTCCTGCTCTGGCGCATCGACAGCCCCCGCGTCGAACGCTTCCGCGCCGCGCTGGTGGACCGGGTGGTCCCCTCCTTCGATTGGGCGCTGCTGCCGGTCACCAAGGCCGCCGCGATGATCGACGAATTTCAAAGCTATGCCAGCCTCTACGAACAGAACCAAGAACTCCGCCGCGAATTGCAGCAGATGAAGGCCTGGCGCGAAGCGGCGCTGCAACTGGAACAGAAGAACGCCCGCCTGCTCGACCTCAATCAGGTGCGGCTGGACCCCAAACTCACCCATGTCACCGGCGTTGTGCTGGCCGACTCCGGCTCGCCCTTCCGCCAATCCGTGCTGCTCAACGTGGGCCACCGCGACGGCATCCGCGACGGCTGGGCCACGATGGATGGCATCGGCCTGGTGGGCCGCATCTCGGGCGTGGGCGAACGCACCTCCCGCGTTATCCTGCTCACCGACAGCAACTCCCGCGTCCCGGTCACAGTGCAGCCGTCGGGCCAAAAGGCCCTGCTCTCCGGCGACAACAGCGCCCTGCCACCCCTCGAATTCCTCGAAGACGCCGATCTTGTCCGCCCCGGCGACCGGGTGGTGACCTCGGGCGATGGCGCGATGCTGCCGGCCGGGCTGCTGGTGGGTCAGGTCGTTATGGGCACCGACCGCCGCCTGCGCGTGGTCCTGTCTGCCGATTACGAACGGCTGGAATTCCTGCGTGTCCTGCGCAGCCATGAACTGACCCCCATCACCGATGCTGGTGCCCTGATCGCGCCGCCCCCCACCCCGGCCGAACCCGATGCCGAAACCGGCGAAGGCAGCGCCGTCACTCCCGATCCCTCTGCCGCGGGCGGCACCGGGGATGTGACCGAAGGCTCCCCCGAAACCGGGGCACCCGATGGTTGATGCGCTGCGCTCCTCGGTCTGGCTCTACCGCGCGGCCTTCCTCGGCATCGCGGTGGCGCTGATCTTTCTCAAACTCCTGCCGCTGGGGTCTGTCGCGGGCGATTGGCCCGGGCCGGACCTTCTGCTGTGCCTCATCTTTGCCTGGGTCATGCGGCGGCCGGATTTCCTGCCCGTCCTGCTGATCGGGGCCGTCGTCCTTTTGGAAGACCTCATCCTGCTGCGCCCTCCGGGGCTGTGGACGGCGCTGGTGATCCTCGCCACCGAATTCGTCCGCGCCCGCGCCGCCCTCACGCGCGAGTTGCAGTTCCTCACGGAATGGCTGCTGGTGGCGGGGCTGATGGTGGCCCTGCTCATCGCCTATCGCCTTGCCTTCACGATAGTGTTCCTGCCGCAGCCCCCCTTCGGCTTTGCGCTGCTACAGACTCTGTGGTCCATCCTGTGCTATCCGCTGGTGGTGGTCGCTTCGCGCCTTGCCTTCGATCTGCGCAAGCCCGCAACCGGCGAAGTCGATGCCTACGGACGGAGGTTGTAACCCATGAGACGCACCGCCCGCGACACCGAAGAAAGCGCCCGCCGCGTCAATCGCCGCTCCCTTCTCATGGGCGGCGCGATGGTGGCCATGTTCGCCGTTCTCGGCGCAAGGATGCGCTACCTCTCTGTCGAACAGGCCGATGAATTCCGCCTGCTGGCCGAAGAAAACCGCATCAACATGCGCCTGATCCCGCCCGAACGCGGGCTGATCTTCGATCGCAACGGCAAGCTGATCGCCGGCAACGAACAGAATTACCGCGTCACCATCACCCGCGAAGACGCGGGCGACGTCGATGCCGTGCTCGCCCGTCTCACCCGCCTGATCCCGGTCACCGCCGAAGAGATGGAACGCATCCGCCGCGACATCGACCGCAACTCGCCCTTCGTCCCCATCATCGTGGCCGACCGCCTGCCGTGGGAAGATTTCTCAAAAGTCGCGATGAACGCCCCCACCCTGCCCGGCGTCACACCCGAGGTGGGCCTGTCCCGCCACTACCCGCTGGTCGAGGATTTCTCCCATGTCGTGGGCTATGTCGGCCCGGTCAGCGAAAAAGATCTCGAAGAACGCCCCAACCCCGACCCGGTCCTGCGCATCCCCGAATTTCAGATCGGCAAGATCGGCGTTGAACGCTGGATGGAGGAAACGCTGCGCGGCGCCGCCGGCAACAAGCGGATCGAGGTCAACCACGTCGGCCGCGTGATGCGCGAACTGGAACGCACCGATGGCACGGCGGGGCAGGATATCCAGCTCACGCTGGATTCCGATGTGCAGAATTTCGTGCAGGCCCGTCTGGGCGAGGAAAGCGCCGCCTGCGTGGTGATGGATGTGAACACCGGCGAAATCATCGCCTGCGCCTCCTCGCCGGGCTTTGATCCCAATCTCTTTGTGCGCGGCATCACCCAACGCGACTATTCCGCCCTGATGGAGGATGACCACCGCCCGCTGGCCAACAAGACGGTGCAAGGCGCCTATCCGCCGGGATCGACCTTCAAGATGGTCACCGCGCTCGCCGCACTGGAAGAAGGGCTGATCACCCCCGAAACCACCCATTCCTGCCCCGGCTACATCGAATTCGGCGACCGCCGCTTTCACTGCTGGAAACGCGGCGGCCATGGTCGCGTCGATCTCGCCCGCTCGCTGGCCGAAAGCTGCGACGTCTATTACTACGAAATCGCGCAGAAGGTGGGCATCGACAAGATCGCCGAAATGGGCCGCCGCCTCGGCCTGGGCATCCGCCACGACCTGCCCATGTCCGCCATCACCGAAGGCATCATGCCCGACAAGGCCTGGAAGATGGAACGCTGGGGCCAGGAATGGCGCATCGGCGACACCATCAACGCCTCCATCGGGCAGGGCTATGTGCTAGCCTCGCCGCTGCAACTCGCGGTGATGACCGCCCGCCTTGCCACGGGCCGGGCCATCGTGCCGCGCATCGTGCATTCCATCGGCGGCCAACCCGTCGATCTGCCGCAGGCCGAACCGCTGGGGCTGGATGCCACCAACCTGCGCTCGATCCGCGACGGCATGTCCGACGTGATGAACAGCCAGCGCGGCACCGCCTTCAGCGCGCGGGTGGCCGATGAAACCATGGTGCTGGCGGGCAAGACCGGCACCAGCCAGGTTCGCAACATCACCGCCGCCGAACGCGCGCGCGGCGTTGTGTCGAACGATGATCTTCCCTGGAACCGGCGCGACCACGCGCTCTATGTGGGCTATGCGCCCTTCGACAATCCGAAATACGCCGTGTCGGTGGTGGTGGAACATGGCGGCGGCGGCTCTGCCGTGGCCGCGCCCATCGCACGCGATGCCATCCTGCGCGCGCTCTATGGCGATATCCCGCCCCTGACCGCCTACCCCGCCAATCAGCGCGGCCGGATCGAAACCGATCTGAACGCCCTGCGCGACCGCCTGCGCGACACCGGCCCCGCCGGTAGTTCGCGGGCCTGAGGCAGGGGGCAGCCATGAGTTTTCTCGAATATCAGGTCAAGACGGTTCCCGGCGGTTTGCGCAAGGTGCTGCACCTGAACTGGCCGCTGGTGGTGCTGGTCGCCGCCGTCTCCTCGGTCGGGTTCCTGATCCTTTATTCCATCGCGGGCGGCAATCTGGGTGTCTGGGCCGAACCGCAGATGAAACGCTTCGCCGTGGGCATGGGGATGATGTTCGCCATCGCCTTCGTGCCGATCTGGTTCTGGCGCAACATGGCGGGCCTCGCCTTCGGCATCTCCATCCTGCTGTTGCTGGCGGTGGAATTCTTCGGCGCGGTGGGCATGGGCGCGCAGCGCTGGCTCGACATCGGGCCGATCCGGATTCAGCCATCGGAACTGATGAAGGTCACGATGGTGATGATGCTGGCCGCCTATTACGACTGGCTCGACATCAAGAAAACCTCGCACCCGCTCTGGGTGTTGATCCCCGTGGTGATGATCGTGCTGCCCACCTTTCTGGTGGTGATCCAGCCCAACCTCGGCACGTCGCTCATGCTGCTGATGGGCGGCGCGGCGGTGATGTTCGCCGCCGGCGTCAGCATCTGGTATTTCGCCTTCGTCGCCGCCCTTGTCGTCGGCGCGGTGGCGGCCGTGTTCTCCACCCGCGGCACGCCCTGGCAATTCCTGCACGATTACCAATACCGCCGCATCGACACCTTCCTCGATCCCTCGGCCGATCCCTTGGGCGCGGGCTACAACATCATGCAGGCCAAGATCGCGCTCGGCTCAGGCGGCTGGGGCGGCAAGGGCTTCATGCAGGGCACCCAGTCGCGCCTGAACTTCCTGCCCGAAAAGCACACCGACTTTATCTTCACCACGCTGGGCGAGGAATTTGGCTTCGTCGGCGCCTTCTCTCTCTTGATCCTCTACGGCCTGATCCTGTTCTTTTGCTTCACCTCCGCCATGGCCAACAAGGACCGCTTCAGCCAGCTTCTCATCATCGGCCTCGCCGCCAACTTCTTCCTCTATCTGGCGGTCAACCTGTCGATGGTCATGGGCATGGCCCCCGTCGTCGGCGTGCCTCTGCCCTTCCTCTCCTATGGCGGCTCGGTCATGCTCGTGCTGCTGATCGCCTTCGGCCTGATCCAAAGCGCTCATGTCCACAGGCCAAGGTAGACCATGACCCTCACCGTCCTCTTCGCCGCCTCGGATGCCAACTGGCAGGCCTATGCCCGCCCCCTCGCCACAGCCTTCGCCGCCGCCGGGCTGACCGCGCATCTCACCCGCGACGCCGCCCCCGAAACAGTAGATTACATCGTCTACGCCCCCACCAGCGCCTTGCAGGATTTCGCCCCTTACACCAACTGCAAGGCCGTGCTGTCCCTCTGGGCCGGGGTGGAACGGATCGTCACCAACCCCACGCTGACCCAACCCCTCTGCCGCATGGTCGATCCCGCGCTGGCCGAGGGGATGGTGGAATGGGTGGTCGGCCACGCCCTGCGCCACCACCTCGGGATGGATCGCCACATCCTCAACCCCGGCAAGGCATGGGATCCCACCTGCCCCCCCCTCGCCCGCGAACGCCCCGTCGCCATGCTGGGCATGGGCGAATTGGGCACCGCCTGCGCCCGCGCGCTCACCGCGCTCAACTTCCCCGTCACCGGATGGAGCCGCAGCCCCAAATCTGTCGAAGGCATCCCCTGCCTGCACGGCGAATCCGGCCTCGCCACCGCCCTCGCCACCGCGCAGATCGTCATCACCCTGCTGCCCAAAACGGCCGAGACGGAGAATATCCTCAACGCCCACACCCTCGCCTTGCTGCCCAAAGGCGCCGTGATCCTGAACCCCGGCCGCGGCGCGCTGATCGACGACGACGCCCTCCTCGCCGCGCTTGACGCAGGCCAGATCGGCCACGCCACACTCGATGTGTTCCGGGTCGAACCCCTGCCGCAGGACCACCCCTACTGGTCCCACCCCCGCGTCACCGTCACCCCCCACATTGCCGCCGACACCCGCGCCCCCTCAGCCTCCCGCGTGATCGCCGAAAACATCCGCCGCAGCGAGGCGGGCGAACCCCTGCTCCATCAGGTCGACCGCCAGCGCGGCTACTGACCGCCCCCTCACCCGACCGCAAAGCCCCCCCCCAACGCGGCCACGCCCTGCCTCTCACCTTGGCCCAAATACCCAATTCCACGCCACCAACCCGCGCCCCGATCACCAAATCACACCCTCCCCTCCCCGCCCGCGGGGAACGGGCCGGGGGTGGCGGCGCGACCTGATCCCCGCGCGACAGGTCGGGATTGGAACAGACGGCCCGACCACCCCCATGCCCTCCTGCCCGCGATAAGGGAGAGCGATATGCGCTACGGTCTGGGCATGGTGCTGGTCGTACTGGCGGGGATCATCTGGTCCACGCAGGGGCTGGTCTTTCGACAGATCGACGCGGCCGGCACCTGGGCGGTGCTGTTCTGGCGCTCGGTCGGCATGGTCCCGGTTCTGCTTTCCTTTCTCATCTGGCGCGCAGGCGGATCACCTGTGCCCGCCATCCGGGCGGTGGGTCTGGCGGGGGTCCTGGGCGGCCTCGGCCTTGTCGGGGCCTTCGGTGGCGCGATCTATTCGATCCAGTCCACAACCATCGCCAATGCCGTCTTCCTGTTCGCGGCCTCCCCCTTCCTGACGGCGCTGATCGGCTGGGCCGTGCTGGGCGAACGCGTCCGCCCCCAGACATGGGCCGCGATGGGCGTCGCCCTTGCGGGCATCTTCGTCATGGTGCGCGATGATCTGTCGGGCGGCGCGATGGCGGGCAACATCGCGGCGCTCCTGTCCGCCCTCGGCTTTGCCGTCTTCACCGTCTCGTTGCGCTGGGGAAAGGTGGCAGACAGTCTGCCCTCGGTCCTTCTGGGGGGCTTCTTCTCCATCGCCGCCGGGGCCGTCATCGCCGCGCAGATGGGCCAGACCCTTGCCGTCCCCCTGCCCGATGCGCTCTGGTCCATGGCCATGGGCGCGGTCACACTATCCGGCGGCATGGTGCTTTATGAACTGGGCAGCCGGGTCGTCCCCGCCGCCGAATCCGCCCTCCTGTCGAATATCGAGGTGATGCTGGCCCCGCTCTGGGTCTGGCTCTTCCTCAATGAAACCGCCAGCCCCGCCACCTTCCTCGGCGGCGCCATCCTGCTGGTCGCGGTCACGATGAATGCCGTCTCCGGCGCACGGCGCGCCGCCGCGACCTGACACCCCTTGACCGTCTCTCAATTGAGAGACACCATCCCCCAATCCACAGGGGGAAATCGCCATGCCCGCCAACACCACCATGCTGCACATCCGCATAGATGAGGATGTAAAAACCCGCGCCGCCGCCGCGCTGGAAGGCGTGGGCCTGACGCTTTCAGACGCCGTCCGCATCCTCCTCACCCGCGTCGCAAAAGAAGGCGGCCTCCCCCCCGGCCTCACCGTGACCGAGGAAACCCACGACGAATGGTTCCGCCGCAAGGTGCAAGAGGCGCTTGACGATCCCGGCCCGCTCCTCTCCCATGAAGAGGCAATGCGTGAAATGAACGAGTTGATCCGTAATCGTGTCCGTGACCGCAGTCCGATGGAGTAGACGCGCCCGCCTCGATGTGGCCTCCGTTTACGCGCATATTGCCGACCACAATATCCGCGCCGCCGATGCGCTTCGTGACCTGATCTACCGGCAGGCAGAACTCCTCCCCAACCATCCCCACGCTTTCCGCAAGGGTCGCCTGCCCGGCACGCGCGAGATGGTCATCCACCCGAACTACATCCTCGTCTACGCCGCACGGGACGAAGCGGTCACCATCCTCCGCCTCCTCCACAGCGCCCGCAACTGGCCTTGACCGCCCCTAGCGGTGCCGCCGGAAAAACCGCGACCGGGCATATAGCTCTTCCAGCCGCTTCAGCCGCCCCTCTGTCACCGCCCAGGTCCGGTCCTGCACCGAAGCCAGCAGCGTCTCCACCAGAACCAAAGGCGACACAGTGCTGTCCCAGGCGCTCGGCGCTTCCACATGGCAGGCCAGCACATGGCGGGAATGGGCGGCAGCGGGCGACAGCCAGCGATCGGTGATCAGCACCACCTCCGCCCCCTGCTCCACCGCCAGTTCCGTCAGTTGCAGCACCGAATTTTCATAGCGGCGGATGTCGAACACTACCAGCACATCCCCCGGCACCATATCCAACAACGCGGGCGGCCATGTATTCGACATCCCCGACAGCAGCGTCACATTCGGGCGCACATTCTTCATCAGCGTCACGAAATATTCGGCCATCGCATGGGTGATCCGCCCACCCATCGCAAACACCCGCCGCTCCGGATCGGCCAGCAGCGCCGCCGTCGCGTCAAACTCGGCATGGTCGATCTGGCTCAGCGTGGCCTGCAAATTGGCCACCACCGCATCGGCAAACCGGTTCAGGATATGCGTATCCGGCACGCCCCCCGCCCAGCGGTCATGCTTGGCCAAGGGTGACAGCAGCATCGCCTCCACCTCTGACCGCAGGGCATGCTGGTAATCGGGATATCCCTTGAAGCCCAGCTTCTGGCACAGCCGCACCACCGTGGGGTTCGACACCCCCGACGCCCGCGCCAGTTCGGTGATCGACCCCAGCGCCGCCACCGGATAATGGGTCAGGATGTGCGTCGCCAATTGCCGTTCGGCCCGCGTCAGATCGCCCATCGCGGCGCGCATCCGGTCTTCGATCGTGACGGCGGCATCCATGGCAGACCCCATACACTTGCCCCCCGCTCAGGCTTTGGGCGGCCCCCCGAAGGCTTGGCCGAATTCCCGGCACAAGTCGATTAGAAAACTTTGTAACAGAAATATTCCGGCAGAAAAATTCTTGACAGAATGCGCGGCGGCGGATGAGCCTTGCTCTAATCAACAGGGGGATGACTCGCGCAATGAACGCGGGCAGCAACAGGGAAACGGCGGTCTTTCCGCCCTTGGTCGAAAACAGCGCCGCCCGTGGCCGGGCGGTGATCGTCTGCGAACATGCCTCCAACCATTTCCCTCCGCGCTGGGGCGATCTGGGCCTGACGCCCGATCAGCGCAGCGCCCATATCGCCTGGGATCCCGGCGCGCTTGGCGTGGCGCGCGGGCTGGCGCAGCGGCTGGATGCCGTGCTGGTCCATGCCCCCGTGTCGCGCCTTGTCTATGATTGCAACCGCGCGCCCGACATGGCCGGTGCCATGCCCGCCCGCTCGGAAATCCACGACATCCCCGGCAACACCGCCATCACGCCCGAAGATCGCGCCGCCCGCACCGCGGCGGTCTATGTCCCCTTCCATGACGGCTTGCACGCGCTTCTGATGGACCGCATCGCCCGTGGCCTGCACCCCGCGCTCATCACCATCCACAGCTTCACGCCCGTCTATTTCGGCACGCCCCGCACGGTAGAATTCGGGGTCATCCACGATGCCGACGACACCCTTCCCCGTGCCATCCTTGACGCCGCCCGCGCCCGCACCACCCTGACATCCGCGCTGAACGAACCCTATTCCGCCCGCGATGACGTGACCCACACCCTGCGCCTGCACGCCACGCCCTACGGCCTGCCCAACGCCATGCTAGAGATTCGCAACGACCTCATCGCCAGCCCGGCGGACCAATCCGCCATGGCCGCCACCCTCGCCCCCGTCCTCGCCGCCGCCATGGCCGCGCTGACGCCAGAACCCGTGATGTGAGGAACCGGATGCCGCGTTTCGTGATCGCCTTCGTCCGCCTCGTCGACCGCCTGAATTACGGCGTCGGGCGCTTTGCGATGTATCTTTTGTTCGTCCTGATGGCGATCCTGACCTGGTCCTCGCTTTCCAAAGCCTTCTTCAACCCCTCGCTCTGGACGCTGGAAATGGCCCAGTTCGTGATGGTGGCCTATTACATCCTCGGCGGCCCCTACACGATGCAGAACGAAGGCCATGTCCGCATGGACCTGTTCTATGCCAAGCAATCCCCCGTCCGCCGCGCCTGGTGGGATGGCTTCACCGTCTTTGCCATCATCTTCTATCTCGGCGTGCTGATCTGGGGTGCTGCAGAAAGCTTCGGCTACTCCCTCGGCCTGAAATGGACTGATCCCACAACCTCCGCACTCGGCCTGTCCTGGCCGCAAATCGGCCGGCTGGAACGCAGTCCAACCGCCTGGCGGCCCTATCTCTGGCCCATCAAGCTTGTGATGCTGACAGGCTTCATCCTCATGCTTCTCCAGGCGCTCTCGTCGCTGGCGAAAGACATCGCCACCATCCGCGGAGAGACGATCTGATGCCCTATGAGATGATCGCCGCCCTGATGTTCTCGACCATGCTGCTGATGATGATGACCGGGCAGCGCGTGTTCGGCATCATCGGCTTTGTCGCTGTGGTCGCCGCCATTTCGCTCTGGGGCACGGGCGGGCATAACATGGGCTTCTCGGCCTCGATGAAGCTGATGAAATGGTATCCGCTCCTGTCGCTGCCCATGTTCGTCTTCATGGGCTACATCATGAGCGAAAGCCGCCTCGCCGATGATCTCTATCGTATGTTCCATGTCTGGTTCGGCCCCATTCCGGGTGGCCTCGCCATCGGCACCATCCTTCTGATGGTGCTGATCTCGGCCATGAACGGGCTGTCTGTTGCGGGCATGGCCATCGGGTCGACCATCGCTCTGCCCGAACTGCTGCGACGCGGCTATCAAAAGGAAATGGTGACCGGCGTCATTCAGGCAGGCTCCTCGCTCGGCATCCTGATTCCGCCATCCGTTGTGCTCGTCCTCTACGCCATGATCGCCCGCGCCCCGGTGTCCGAACTTTGGCTGGCAGGCGTCCTTCCCGGCCTGATGATGGCGGCCTTGTTCATCCTCTATGTCTATATCCGCTGCCGCATCCAGCCCGCGCTTGGCCCCGCCATGAGCGCCGAGGAACGCGCCACCATCACCCGCGCCGACAAGTTCCACGCCCTGCGCGCGGGCGCGCTGCCCTTCATCATCTTCTTCGCGATGATGTTTCCCTTCATCTACGGCTGGACCTCGCTGGTCGAAAGCTCGGTGATCGGCGTCGCCGCCACCATGCTGGCCGCCGTCATCAAGGGCCGCATGAACAAGATGGTGTTCGAGGTTGCCACCCGCTCCACCCTGTTCATCACCTGCATGTTCATGTGGGTGATCCTTGCTGCGCTGGCCTTCGGCGCGGTCTTCGATGGCCTCGGCGCGGTCAAGGCGATTGAAAGCCTCTTTGTCGAAAAACTGGGGTTCGGCCCGTGGACCATCCTGATCCTTATGCAGGTCAGCTTCCTGCTGATGGGCATGTTCCTTGATGACACGGCGATGCTGGTCATCGTGGCCCCGCTCTATGTGCCGCTGGTGGCCACGCTTGACCTTGGCATCCCGCCTGAAGATGTGCTGATCTGGTACGGCGTGCTTTACACCATCACCTGCCAGATCGCCTATCTGACGCCGCCCTTCGGCTATAACCTCTTCCTGATGCGCGCCTTCGCGCCGCCAGAAATCACCATGGGCGACATCTACCGGTCCGTCGTTCCCTTCGTGCTCGTGATGGTGGCCGCGCTTGCCTTGATCATGCTCTTCCCCGGCATCGCGCTGTGGCTGCCCAATCTGATCTATCCGAACTGATACCCAATCGCGGGCGTTTCAGACCCGCATCCAACCAGGAGGCTGACAAATGACGACTTCAAGACGTTCCTTCCTCACCAAGGGCGCTCTGGCCGGGGCCGCCACGCTGGCCGCGCCCGCCATCGCCACCGCACAGGCCCCCATCAAATGGCGGATGCAGACCTATGCCGGTGCCGCCCTTGGCGAACAGGTGGTCAAACCCGCCGTGGATGCCTTCAACCGCATCGCCCAAGGCCAGATGGAGATCGAACTCTTCTACGCCGACCAGCTCGTCCCGACGGGCGAACTGTTTCAGGCGATGCAGGCAGGCACCATCGACTGCGTCCAGTCCGATGATGACTCGATGGCATCCCCCACCGAAGTGACCGTGTTCGGCGGTTACTTCCCCCTTGGCCTGCGCTACTCGCTCGACGTGCCCGCGCTGTTCAACAAATACGGCCTCAAGCAGATCTGGGAAGAAGAATACGCCGCTGTCGGCGTCAAGCACATCTCGGCCGGCGCATGGGACCCCTGCCACTTCGCCACCAAAGACCCGATCAACAGCCTTGCCGACCTGCAAGGCAAGCGCGTCTTCACCTTCCCGACCGCTGGCCGCTTCCTCACCCAATTCGGCGTCGTCCCCGTCACCCTGCCGTGGGAAGACATCGAAGTTGCGATGCAGACCGGCGAACTTGACGGCATCGCATGGTCCGGCATCACCGAGGTCTACACCGTGGGCTGGTCCAACGTGACCAACTACTTCCTCACCAACAACATCTCGGGCGCATGGATCGGGCATTTCTTTGCCAACATGGACCGCTGGAACGAACTGCCGCCGCACCTGCAGGAACTGCTGGCGACCTGTTTCGAACAGTCCCACTACTACCGCCAGCACTGGTACTGGGCGGGCGAGGCTGACCTGCGCATCAACGGCGGCAAGCTGCAACTGACCACCATCCCGGATGAGGAATGGAAAACGGTCGAAGCCGCCGCCCTGACCTTCTGGGATGAAATCGCCGCCGAAAGCGAAGTGAAGGCCAAGGTCGTGGCCATCTTCAAGCAGTATAACGACGTCATGGTGAAAGCCGGACGTCCCTACCGCTTCTGATCCGACGAACGGTGGGGCGGCACTGCCGCCCCACCGCACCCCCCCGCCTTCCGCGATCAAGGGCGATTGCGCGGGAAGACCTGCAAAGATATGATCAAATTCTGCGGCACCGGCATCCGGCCCCCTGCCGCCGCCCCCGGAGGCCCAATGCGGATCGCATGCCCAGCCCGATCTGACGCCCGCACCGATTGCTGGCCCCGCAAGCCTGAATTCGGCGGTGCCCGGCCCGCCCGCCGCGCCCTGCACGGCTGACCGCCCGACGGTCCACACCCATTCCGCCCCCAACCGGGGCCACCGACGCCAAAGATATGAGGCCACAAGATGCCCGGAACCATGACATTCGACACCCTGAAAGAAGCCGTCGCCCGCGGCGAGATCGACACCGTTCTGGTGGCCGCGATCGACATGCAGGGCCGCCTGATGGGCAAACGCTTTCACGCCGCCTTCTTCGTTTCCAACGGCTACAAGGAAACCCACTGCTGCAACTACCTGCTGGCCGTGGACATGGAGATGAACACCGTCCCCGGCTACAAATCCGCCGGATGGGAACAGGGTTACGGCGACTATGTGATGAAGCCCGACCTCTCCACCCTGCGCGCCCTGCCCTGGCTGCCCGGCACCGCACTGTGCCTGTCCGACCTTCTCGATCACCACACGCAGGAAGAGGTCACCGTCTCCCCCCGCGCGATTTTGAAAAAACAGGTCGCCCGCGCCCGCGCCATGGGGTTTGAACCCATGATGGCGACCGAACTCGAATTCTACATCTTCGAGAACGCCTATGAAAACCTGCGCGACGGCGGCCTCTCCGCGCTGAAGCCCATCTCCGGCTATAACGAGGATTACCACCTCTTCCAGACCTCCAAGGAAGAATCCCTGATGCGCGATGTCCGCAACGGCCTCTACGCCGCCGGCATCCCCATTGAGAACACCAAGGGCGAGGCCGACGCCGGCCAGCATGAGGTGAACTACAAATACTCCGACGCGCTCGATACCGCCGACAACCACGTGATCATCAAGCAAGGCGTCAAGGAAATCGCCCATACCAAGGGAAAGTCCGTCACCTTCATGGCCAAGTATGACCACCGCAAAGCGGGGTCCTCCTCCCATGTCCACCAATCGCTCTGGACGCTGGATGGCAAACCCGCCTTCTACGACCATGACGATCCGCATGGCATGTCCGCCACCATGAAGCACTTCGTCGCGGGCCAACTCGCCCACGCGCAGGAAATCACCACCTTCCTCGCGCCCTACGTCAACAGCTACAAACGCTTTACCATTGGCATGTTCGCCCCCACCAAAGCGGTCTGGAGCGCGGACAACCGCACCGCAGGCTTCCGCGTCTGCGGCGAACACACCAAGGCCGTCCGCGTCGAATGCCGCATCCCCGGCAGCGACGTGAACCCCTACCTCTGCTGCGCCGCCCTTCTCGCCGCAGGTCTGGCGGGGATCGAGGCCAAGATGGAGCTGGAGCCGGAAATGAAAGGCGACATGTACCACGCCGCCGGTGTGCGCGAGATTCCGAAGAACCTCCGCGAAGCCGCTGCCCTGCTCAACACCTCCACCATGCTGCGCGCCGCATTGGGCGATGATGTGGTCGACCACTACCACCACGCCGCCCAATGGGAGATCGCGGAAACAGACCGCGTCGTGACCGATTTCGAACTCCAGCGCCTGCTGGAACGCGCATAAAACTGGGCGGGGCCTCCCCCGCCTCAACGAACGAATGGCGGGCCAATCCCGCCGCAAAAGGTGACCACATGAAACCCATCCAACTCATCTCTCCGGTCGACGGATCGGTCTATATCGAACGCATGCCCCTTTCCCCGGATGAGGCAAAGGCCGCTGTCGCCCGCGCCAAATCCGCACAAAAGGCCTGGGCCGCCCGCCCGCTGGCGGACCGTATCGCGCTGGTCAAGGCAGGCGTGAAAAACCTCAACGACATGTCCGCCGTCATCGTCGAAGAACTCGCATGGCAGATGGGCCGCCCCACCCGCTTTGGCGGTGAATTCGGCGGCGTCAACGCCCGCACCGAATACATGTCCGACATCGCGGCCAAGACGCTCGCCCCCGAAATGATCGAAGACAGCGACAAATTCCGCCGCTACCTCGCCCGCGATCCGGTCGGCGTCGTCTTCATCGTGGCCCCGTGGAACTACCCCTACCTCACCACGATCAACACCCTCGTCCCCGCCCTCATCGCGGGCAACACCGTCATCCTGAAACATGCCAGCCAGACGATGAAGGTCGGCGAAAGGCTGGCCGAGGCGTTCCACGCAGCAGGCATCCCCGCCGACGTGTTCCAGAACGTCGTCCTCGACCACGCCACGACGGAATCCCTCATCGCCGCCCGTTCCTTCGGCTTCGTCAACTTCACCGGATCGGTGGGTGGCGGCATCGCCATGGAAAAGGCCGCCGCTGGCACTTTCACGCCGCTGGGCCTCGAACTGGGCGGCAAAGACCCCGGCTATGTCCGCCATGACGCCAACCTCGACGCCGCCGTTGATACGCTGATGGACGGCGCGATGTATAACGCAGGCCAATGCTGCTGCGGCATCGAACGCATCTATGTCCATGAATCGCTCTACGATGCCTTTGTCGAAAAGGCCGTCGCATGGGTCAAAACCCTCAAACTCGGCAACCCGTTCGATGCCGACAGCACCCTCGGCCCCATGGCCAACAAGCGCTTTGCCGCCGTGGTCCGTGGCCAGATCGCCGATGCCATCGCCGCAGGGGCCAAACCCCTGATCGACCCCGCCCTCTTCCCCGCCGATGACGGCGGCGCCTATCTCGCGCCGCAAATCCTCGTCAACGTCGATCACTCCATGCGCGTGATGACCGAGGAATCCTTCGGCCCCGTCGTCGGCATCATGAAGGTCAAGGATGATGACGAAGCCGTCGCCCTGATGAACGATTCCCCCTACGGCCTCACCGCCTCGGTCTGGACGCAGGACTATGAAACCGCGCAGGCCATCGGCGCACGTATCGAAACCGGCACCGTCTTCATGAACCGCGCCGATTACCTTGACCCGGCCCTGTGCTGGACGGGCTGCAAGGATACCGGGCGCGGCGGCAGCCTCTCCTATCTCGGGTTCCATTCGGTGACCCGTCCGAAATCCTATCACCTCAAGAAGGTCTGAACACCATGACCCACAATGTTCCCAACCGGAACTGGTCCTACCCCACCGCCATCAAATTCGGCGTGGGCCGCATTGCCGAACTGGCCGATCACTGCAAGGCGGCGGGGATCAAGAACCCCCTCTTCGTCACCGACAAGGCCCTCGCCTCGCTGCCCATCACCGCCGATGCCGTGGCCGTGCTGTCCAAAGCCGGGCTCGGCACAGCGGTGTTTTCCGAAGTCGACCCGAACCCGAACGAAGGCAACATGGATGCCGGGATCAAGGTCTACAAAGCGGGCGGCCATGACGGTGTGATCTGCTTCGGCGGCGGCTCGGCGCTCGATCTGGGCAAGATGATCGCCCTCATGGCGCATCAGCGGGCCGACCTGTCGGTCTGGGATCTCGAAGATATCGACGACTGGTACACCCGCGCCGATGGCGACAAGATCGCCCCGATCGTGGCCGTCCCCACCACCGCAGGCACGGGGTCCGAAGTGGGCCGCGCCGGGGTTCTGACAAACTCCGCCACCCACAAGAAAAAGATCATCTTCCACCCCAAACTTATGCCCGTGGTCACGATCTGCGACCCGGCCCTTACGGTGGGAATGCCTAAGTTCATCACCGCCGGCACCGGGATGGATGCGCTGGCGCATTGCCTTGAGGCCTATTGTTCCCCCTTCTACCACCCGATGTCGCAAGGCATCGCGCTGGAAGGGATGCGTCTGGTGTTCGAAAACCTTCCCACCGCCTATAGCGACCCCACCAACCTTGAGGCGCGGGCGCATATGATGTCCGCCGCTGCCATGGGCGCGGTCGCCTTCCAGAAAGGTCTGGGCGCGATCCATTCGCTCTCGCACCCGGTGGGCGCGGTCTACAACACCCATCACGGCACCACGAACGCCGTCGTCATGCCCATGGTGCTCGATTTCAACCGCCCCGTGATCGAGGCACGTCTGGAAAAGGCCGCCGCCTATATCGGCATCGCGGGCGGCTTCGATGGCTTCCGCAAGGCCGTGATGGACCTGCGCGCCACGCTCAACATCCCCGCCAACCTCACGGCGATGGGGGTGGATGCCGCGCGTCTGGATGAGCTGACCGAAATGGCGCTGGAAGACCCGTCCTGCGGCGGTAACCCCATCCCGATGACGCGCGAAAACACCCGCGCGCTCTATCAGGCCTGCATGTAACCCGCCCATCCCCGCCCCGGACATGATCCGGGGCGGGGTTTCCTTTTGTGCGCCCCCGCACCCTTAACCATTCCGCACCGTCCGGCCCTGCCCGAATTTGTATGCACAATCGTCTGCACCGCCATCTGCACCGGCTGCTGCACAGCCCACACGCCCCTTCCCCCCTCCCGAACCGCCCCGCCGTACTGCGTTAACGTCCAAGGAACCGCCCCCCATGCCCCGCTACATCACCACCGATATCGCCATCATCGGCGCGGGCGTCGTGGGTCTGGCCATTGCCGAGCGTCTGACCGCCGAAGGGCGCGAAGTGACGCTGATTGATCCCAACCCGCCCGGAGACGTGATTTCACAAAACGCCGCAAGCTACGGAAATGCCGGGACAATCGCCGATTACGCCGTCTTGCCCGTCGGCACCCCGGACGTGCTGCGCAACCTCCCCTCCTTGCTGTTTGACCGCAACTCCCCCCTCGCCATCCGCCGCGCCGCCCTGCCCGCGCTGATGCCGTGGCTCGCCCGCTTCGCCTGGCAATCCCTGCCCAAACAGGCCGAACGCAACGCCCGCAACATCGCCGCCCTGCTGGCTGATGCCTGCCCCAACTGGTTGAATCTAGGCGAGAAATTAGGCGCAGCCGACATCCTGCAAAAGCGCGGCTGCCTCTATGTCTATGAAACACCCGCCGCCTTCCGCGCCGCCGAACAGGACATGGCCTTCCGCCGCTCTCTGGGTGTCACCGTCGATCTGATCGCACCCGAAGCCCTGCGCCAGATGGAACCTACACTGCCCGCGGTGGAAGGCGGCGCCGCCTTCTTCCCCAAAGCCGTTTTTCTCAATGATCCCGGGCGGATGGTCGGTCTTCTTGCCACCGAAGTGGCCACCCGCGCCGAGATCGTGCAGACCCGCGCCACAACCCTTGAACGCCAGGCGGATGGCATCCTCATCACCGGTCCGGGACTAACCCTGAAGGCCCGCCACGTCGTCATCGCCGCCGGCGCCCATTCCCGCAACCTCGCCAGAATGGCCGGCGACCGCGTCCCGCTCGATACCGAACGCGGCTACCATGTCGAATGGGATATGCCCAATCCCCCCGTCACCCGCCCCACCTGCCCCACCACCCGCGGCTTCTACCTCTGCCCGATGAAAGGCCGCCTGCGCGTTGCAGGCACGGTCGAACTGGGCGGCCTGACCGCGCCGCCGTCGCCCCACCGCATCGCGAAACTCGTTGAAGGTGCTCGGAAAATCTTCCCCGGCCTGCCCGAGCCTGACCGCACCTGGATGGGCTTCCGCCCCTCCATGCCGGACTCCGTTCCCGTCATCGGCCCCTCCCGCGCGGGGGGTGATGTGATCCACGCCTTCGGCCACGGCCATCTGGGCCTGTCCATGGCCCCCGTCACCGCACGGATCGTGGCCAACCTCATCGCTGGCCGCGCACCGGGCATGGACATCACCCCCTATCTACCCACCCGCTTCTAGCCGCCCACCCGCAACCCCCCGCAGGAAAAGGGGAAAACGCCCGGCCCCTTCACCTTGGCCCAAATACCCAAAGGACCGCAGCCCCAAGGCACCCCGTCGAAACTTCTGGAAAGGAAGCGGTAAAGGGAACAACTCACCTCGGGCAATAACCGCCAAGATGACCGCCACCACCGCAAAGGGTTGATTTTCCCCCGCGTGCCCTGCCAGTTAGGCGCCGTGCAGGTGCAGCGGGGGCGCAGGGATGGCAAGACAGGCATTGGTTACCGGATCGGCCGGGTTCATCGGCTTTCACCTCTGCCGCCGCCTGCTGGCCGATGGTTGGAACGTCACCGGCCTTGACGGCATGACCACCTATTACGACGTGGCGCTGAAACAGCGCCGCCACCAGATGCTGATGCAATCCCCCGGCTTCCGCGCCGTCGAAGGGCTGGTCGAAACGCCGGGGCTGGTCGCAAACCTGATGGAAGGCGCGGATGTGGTCATCCACCTCGCCGCTCAGGCCGGGGTGCGCTATTCCATCGACGCCCCGCGCAGCTATGTCGAAGCGAACCTGATCGGCACCTATGAGGTGCTCGAGGCTGCCCGCCACGCACAGCCTGCCCATCTGCTGATCGCGTCCACCTCATCGGTCTATGGCGCGAACACGGCCATGCCCTATGCCGAAACCCACGCCGCTGATCACCCGATGTCCTTCTACGCCGCCACCAAAAAGGCGGGCGAGGTGATGGCCCATTCCTATGCCCATCTCTACACCCTTCCCACCACCATGTTCCGCTTCTTCACCGTCTATGGCCCTTGGGGCCGCCCCGACATGGCGTTGTTCAAATTCGTGCGCGCCATCCTGAACGGAGAACCCATCGACATCTACAACCACGGCGAGATGCGCCGCGATTTCACCTATGTCGATGATCTGGTCGAAGGGATCGTGCGCCTGATCGCCCTGCCGCCCTCAGAAAGCGCAGGCGCGATGGACAGCCTCTCGCCCGTCGCGCCCTGGCGGGTGGTCAATATCGGCAATGGCGCGCCAGTGGGCCTGATGGATTTCGTCCAGGCGGTCGAGGCGGCCTTGGGCATGCAGGCGCAAAAGAACCTTCTGCCGATGCAACCCGGCGACGTGCCCGCGACTTGGGCCGATGCTAGCCTGATCGAGGCGCTGACCGGCCCCCTCCCCCGCACCGATATCCGCGACGGCGTGCAGCGCTTCGTGGACTGGTACCGCGATTTCTACCGGGTCTAGGCCCCTACAGCATCCCCGGCACCACCTGATCGGGCGGGCGGTGGCCATCGGCAAAGGTCTTGATGTTGATGATCACCTTCTCGCCCATCTCGATCCGACCTTCCCGCGTGGCCGATCCCATATGCGGCAGCAGCACGACATTGGGCAATTCCCGCAGGCGCGGGTTGATCTCGGCCCCGCGCTCATAAACATCCAGCCCTGCTCCCGCGATCTCGCCCGCGCGCAGCATCCGGGTCAGGGCATTCTCGTCGATCACCTCCCCGCGCGAGGTGTTCACGATCACCGCCGTAGGCTTCAACAGCTTCAAGCGCCGCGCATTCATCAGGTGATAGGTCGATGGCGTATGCGGGCAGTTGATGGAAATCACATCCATCCGGCTGACCATCTGATCCAGACTTTCCCAATAGGTCGCTTCCAGTTCCGCCTCGACCTCGGGCCGCAGGCGGCGGCGATTGTGATAGTGGATCTGCATCCCAAAGGCCCGCGCCCGCCGCGCCACGGCCTGCCCGATCCCGCCCATACCCAGGATCCCCAGCCGCTTGCCGCCGATCCGCCCGCCCAGCAGCGCCATGGGCGACCAGCCCTGCCATTCGCCCGATTGCATCACCGACAACCCCTCAGGGATGCGCCGCGTCACGGCCAGCATCAGCGCCATGGTCATGTCGGCGGTGTCATCGGTCACCACACCGGGGGTATTCGATACCAAAATCCCCCGCTGGCGCGCAGTCGCCACGTCGATGTGATCCACGCCCGCCCCGTAATTGGCGATCAGCTTCAGCTTGTCCCCCGCCTGCCCCAGAAGGCCGGCATCAATCTGATCGGTGATCGTGGGCACCAGAACATCCGCCCGGCGCAGGGCGGCGGCCAACTCGTCCCGCGTCATCGGCGTGTCGGGATCGCGCAGGTCCACATCGAACAATTCCTTCATCCGGGTCTCTACCGGTTCGGGCAACCGTCGCGTCACGACAACACTCAAGCGTCCTGCTGGCATGGGGCGCCTCCCTGCACTTCCATATCCGTTCCTTAGGTGGCAAAGTGGCGGGAAGCGGGGGCAGGCACAAGCCCCCGAAGGACAAGGTCCGCGCAACGACGCGGGCCAGACGGGCAGTAGCAGGGCCGTGGCGACCGGAACACCGGCGTGCGGCCAAGGAACAGGTGGACGGTAATGATGGTTCTGGCACGGGTGGCGCTGGCGGGCGCGATTGTGGGCGCGGTGGTCGGATGGGCAAGCATGGCCCCCGCGCAAGACGTGACGCGTCCGATGCCCCGCCCCGAAGGACTGGTGCAGGCCGCTGCCGTCACCGCGCCGCCTGCCACACCAGAGGCCGCCCCCGCCCTTGCCGCACCCGGCCCGGCCCCCAGCACCGAACCAACCCCCGCCGTGGCCGCAAACCCGCCCACCCCGCGCGATCCGAACCTTGGCACAGTCACCAACCTGCCCCTTCCCCGCTTCGTCAGCCTCAAGGGCAACGAGGGCAACGCCCGCCGTGGCCCCGGCCTGACCCACCGCATCGACTGGGTCTTCACCCGCTCGGGCATGCCGCTGCGCATCACCGCCGAATATGAACACTGGCGCCGGGTCGAAGATGCCGAAGGCGTGGGCGGCTGGGTGCATTACGCGCTGCTCTCCGGTGTCCGCTCGGTGCTGATCGCCGCCGACATGGCAGAATTCCACAGCACCCCGCAGGATGAGGCCGAGGTGACATTCAAGGCCGAACGCAATGTCGTGGGCTGGGTGCAGGAATGCCTGCCCGACTGGTGCCGCCTGTCCGTCGATGGCGAACGGGGCTGGGTGCGCAAGACCGCGCTCTGGGGCGTCTCGCCCACCGAAACCATCGAATAACCTGTTGCGAGTCGCTTGCGCTTGATTGTGGGGGCCGCGCTGCGATAGCGGGCGGCAAACCCCTGCCGGAGGCGCGACAATGCCCCTACCCACCTTGGTCCGCATGAACATCTCGGCAGGGCTGGCCTCTGTCCTCGTGGCCGGCACCCTTGTGGGGCTAAAGCTGTGGGGGCTTGGCCTGACCGGGTCACTGTCGGTCGCCGCCTCTCTGGCCGACAGCGCGATGGACCTGATGGTCAGCCTCGGCGCCATGGCCGCGATTCTCTACGCCGCCAAACCCGCCGACGAAGACCACGCCTTCGGCCACACCTCGGCCGAGGATCTGGCCGCGCTTGGGCAGGCCGTCTTCATCATCATCGCCGCCGGGGCGATTGCCTGGGGCGCGATCGACAGGCTGATGGCCCCCGAACAGGTGCCGCTCTCCGACGAAGGCCTTGGCATGGCCGTGATGGTCATATCCATCCTGCTGACACTGGGCCTGATCTGGTGGCAAGGCCGCGTGGCGCGCAAGACGGGCAGCCGCGTGATTGCCGCCGACCGCTTGCATTACCTTGGCGACCTGCTGCCCAATCTGGGCGCCATCGCCTCGCTCTGGGCCTCCAGCCGCTTTGGGCTGGCCTCGGTTGACTCGGTGGTAGCACTGGGGGCCGCCGCGATGCTGGCACTGGGGGCGGCCAAGATCGGCAAGGGCGCGTGGGATGCGCTGATGGACCGCCGCGCCGATCCGGCGATCGTGGCGGGCATCGGCAAGATCGCCGCAGACTGGCCCGGTGTGCGCGGCTATCACGATCTGAAAACCCGCACCGCAGGCAGCCGCATTTTCGTGAACATCCATATCGAACTGGATGGCGACCAAACCCTGCGCGAGGCCCATGCCATCGGCGCCAGCCTGCGCCGATCCATCCTCGCCGCCTATCCCCAGACCGATGTCATCGTCCACAAGGACGTGGCCCGCAGCCCCGACGCCCCCCCGGCCAGGGCGCAGTAATCCCGGAATCGCCTTTCCCGCGACGCTGTGGCACGATGCAGGAATACCCCTTGCAGCGGGGCTCGAAACCGTCTTATTATTCAATCGTATAATTCGCAGGTTCCCCATGCCCGGACCCGCCCTCCGCCGCCCCTATCGCCGAGAAGGCGAAGAAAAGCGCCGCGATGATCTGATCGCTGCCGCGATGGCGCTGGTCGCCGAAGGCGGGACAGAGGCCGCGACCGTCCGCGCCATCGCCGCCCGCGCCGGGGTCACGCCGGGGCTGATCCGCCATTACTTCCAATCAAAGGAAGAACTGACCCACGCCGCCTATCGCCATGTCATGGACTCAATGACGCAAGAGGCGCTCCGCGCCATCGAAGGCCTGCCCGCAGATGATCCCATCGGCCGCCTCGCCGCCTTCATCGCCGCCAACTTCCGCCCGCCGGTGATGACCCCCGCCGTCGTCGGCGTCTGGGCCAGCTACATGCACCTTGGCCGCAATGACCCGGTGATCCACACCATCCACGAAGCCACCTATCTTGGCTACCGTGACCGTCTGCAAGACCTGATCGCCGCCCTGCCCCGCCCCGCCGACCCAGCCCGCGACCGGCGCGAAGCCATCGCCTGCAATGCCCTGATCGACGGGCTCTGGATCGAAGGCGGCTCCCTCCCCGACAGCTTTGCCAGCGGCGAGGTCGTGCGCATCGCGCTCGACGGCATCGGCGCCATGCTGGGCGTACGCTTCCCCGACACCGCCTATTCCGATCCATCCGACAGAAAGATCACTCCATGAGATATGCCCCCGTCACCGACCGTCTTGCCGATCTGGGCGGCGCGAAATGGGAAGTCCACGCCCTGGCCCGCCGGATGCAGGCCGCAGGCGAAGCGGTGATCGAACTCACCATCGGCGAACCCGATGTCGCCACCCCACCCGCCCTGCTGGACACCGCCGCGCGCTCCATGGCGGCGGGCCGCACCGGCTATTCCAACGGGCGCGGCGAACCGGCCCTCGTGGCCGCCCTCGCCGCCCGCTACACCGCCCGGCGCGGGCGCGAAATCGGGCGTGATCAGGTCATGTGCCTGCCCGGCACCCAGACCACGCTCTATGCCATCCTGCAAACGCTGGTCACCACGGGCGATGAGGTGCTGGTGGGCGATCCGATGTATGCCACTTATGAAGGCCTGATCCGCGCCACAGGGGCCACGGTCATCCCCGTTCCCCTGCGCCCCGAGGCAGGCTTCCGCATCCAGCCCGCCGACATCGCCGCCCGCATCACGCCGCGCTCGCGCGTCCTTTTCCTCAACAGCCCACACAACCCCACCGGGGCAGTCCTGTCGCGCGACGACCTTGCCGCCCTGTGCCAGCTTGCCGCCGAACACGATCTTTGGGTCCTGTGTGATGAGGTGTACGAAGACCTCTGCTTCCCCGGCGTGACCTTCGCCTCCCCGCTCGATCTGCCGCACTATGCAGACCGGGTGATCGTCGCCTCCTCCATCTCCAAATCCCACGCCGCGCCCGGCTTCCGCTCCGGCTGGTGCATCGGTCCTGCCGAATTCTGCACCCGCCTGCTGCCCCTGTCGGAAACCATGCTCTTCGGCAGCCAGCCCTTCATCGCCGACATGACGGCCGAGGCCGTTTCCTCCCCCTCGCCCATCGCGGCCGAGATGATGGCCCGCTTCCAGCGCCGCGCCAAACTGATCCATAATGCCCTGCATGGCACGGCGGGTATCCACGTGCACATGCCGCAGGCGGGCATGTTCGCGCTTCTCGACATCCGCGCCACCGGCCTGTCCGGCGATGCCTTTGCCCGCGCGCTGCTGGCGCAGGCCAAGGTGGCCGTCATGCCCGGCGAAAGCTTCGGCACGGCCCTCGCAGGCTGGGTGCGCCTGTCGCTGACCCAACCCGATGACCGAATCCTTGAAGCCTGCACTCGCATCGCCACTTTCGCCGCCGCCCAAAGGCAAGCGGCATGAGAACGGTCGGGCAGGCGCTGGTCGAGGGTCTCAAGGCCCGCGGGGTCGAGGTCGTCTTCGGCATCCCCGGTGTCCACACGATCGAACTGTATCGCGGCCTTGCGGGTGGCGGCATCCGCCACGTCACACCCCGCCACGAACAGGGCGCGGCCTTCATGGCCGATGGTTATGCCCGCGTCTCGGGCAAGCCGGGCGTGGCCTTCGTCATCACCGGCCCCGGCCTGTTGAACGCGCTCACCGCCATGGGGCAGGCCAAGGCGGACTCTGTCCCAATCCTCGTCATCTCCGGCGTCAACCGTCGCGCCAGCTTGGGCAAGGGCCTCGGCCTGCTGCACGAACTGCCCGATCAGGCCGCCATGGTCCGCCCGCTTTGCCCAACCGAACGGCTGGAAGACCCCGCCGAACTGGAAGCTGTCCTCGACCGCGCCTTCACCCATCTGCTCACAGGCCGCCCCGGCCCCTTCCATATCGAAATTCCCACCGATGTGATGCCGCTGGCCTGCCCTGATGCGCCCCGCGCGCCGCTGCCCACCCGCCCGGCCCCCGACGCGGCGCAGATCGCACAGGCCGCCCACCTCCTGAACGCCGCCCAGCGCCCGGTCATCCTCGCCGGTGGCGGCGCACGTGGCTGCGATGCTGCGCTCACCCAACTCGCCGAACGCCTCGACGCCCCGGCGATCCTCACCGTCAACGCGCGCGGGATGCTGCATGCCCACCCGCTCGGCGTGCCCGCCTCCCCGTCGCTCGATGCCCCCCGCGCCCTGATCGCCGCGGCGGACCAGATCCTCGCTCTCGGCACCGAACTTGGCCCCACCGATTACGATATGTATGTCCGCGGCGGCTTTCCCGATCTGTCAGGCATGATCCGCATCGACATCTGCACCGATCAACTCGCCCGCCATCCCGCCGCCCTGCCCATCACCGCCGACTCCGCCAGCGCCATCACGGCCCTCCTCCCCCACCTCACCCCAAAACAGGCCGACGGCCCCGCCCGTGCCGCCCGCGCCCGCGAACAAGCCCGCGCCGAACTGACCCATCTCCACCCCTCCATGCCCGCGCAGCTGGCAATGGTCGAGGCGATCCGCACCGCCATTCCCAACGCCCAGATCGTGGGCGACAGCACCCAGCCCGTCTACGCCGCCAACCTGTTCTACGACCATGACCGCCCCGGTGGCTGGTTCAACGCCGCCACCGGCTTTGGCGCGCTCGGCTTCGGTCCCGGCGCCGCCATCGGGGCCGCCATCGCAGCGCCCGGCACCCCCACCATCTGCCTCATCGGCGATGGCGGCCTGCAATTCGACCCTGCAGAACTGCGCGTCGCGGTGGATGAATCCCTGCCCATCACCTTCCTCGTCTGGAACAATGCCAGCTACCGCGAAATCGCTGAGGCGATGCGCGACGCGCAGACCGAAATCATCGGCTGCACCCCCTCGCCCCTCAACCTCGCCCCCTTCGCAGCCGCCTGCGACCTGCCCTTCCAAAGCGTCACTGAGGACCCCGCCGCCCTCCACGCCGCCCTCGCCACCCCCCATAAAGGCCCCCGCCTGATCGAGATCCGCGTCACCTCCTGAAACCACCCTGCCCCTTCATCTTGGCCCAAATACCCATAACCCGGCCCGCCACCCGCACCACCGCCGGGAAAATGCTGCTATCCCGCATTTGCATTTGATCAAATTACGCGCCATAAGCCGGGAAGCAGCGCAAAGGGACCGTCCCATGGCAAAACCGGCAAAACTCATCGCAGGCATCCCGCAGGACCGCCTCACCCGCATCGCGGAACGTGAAGCCCGGCGCTTCGCGCAAAGCCGCCCCAAGGCCGCCGCCGCCCTCGCTGCCGGGTCCGGGGCCTTCCTCAACGGCGTCCCGATGCATTGGATGGCCGATTGGCCCATGCCCCACCTGCCCTTGGTGGCCAAGGCGACTGGCGCGAAACTGACCGATATCGACGGCTATGGCATCGATGATTTCTGCCTTGGCGATACCGGGTCCATGTTCGGCCATTCCCCCGAACCCGTCGCCCGCGCCATCCGCAAACAGGCCAAGCGCGGCCTCACCTACATGCTGCCCACCGAAGATGCACTGGAAGCAGGCCGCCTGCTCACGCAGACCTTCGGCCCCTTCCGCTGGCAGATCGCCACCACCGCCACCGATGCCAACCGCTTTGCCTTGCGTGTCGCCCGCGCCGTGACCGGGCGGCCCAAGGTGCTGGTCTTCAACGGCTGCTATCACGGCACGCTGGATGACACGATGGTCGAACTGACCAAGGGCAAAACCGCCAACCGCGCGGGCCTTGTGGGCCAGGTGCAGGACCTCACCCTCGGCGCGGTGGTCTGCGAATTCAACGACCTTGCCGCCGTCGAAAAGGCGCTCGCCAAAGGCGATGTCGCCGCCATCCTGACCGAGCCGGTGATGACAAACTGCTGCATGGTCCTGCCCGATCCGGGCTTCCTGCAAGGCCTGCGCGACCTCGCCACGCAACATGGCGCGCTGCTCATCATTGATGAAACACACACCATCTCCACGGGCCTTGGCGGTTATACCCGCGTCCACGGGCTCACCCCCGACATGTTCGTCGTCGGCAAATGCGTGGCGGGCGGGATGCCCACCTCCGTCTGGGGCATGACGCAGGCCGTGGCCGACCGCTTCGCCACCTACAACGCAACCCGCCCGCCGGGCCATTCCGGCATGGGCACCACATTGTCGGCCAATCCGATGCAATTCGCCTGCCTCCGCGCCACCCTGGCCGAGGTGATGACACCGGAACACTACACCCATATGGAAGACGGTGCCGAACGCCTCGCCACCGGCCTCACCGCCGTGATCGCCAAGCACAACGCGCCCTGGCACGTCGTCCGCGTCGGCGCGCGGGTGGAGTTTATCTGCGCCCCCGGCCCGCTGAAGAACGGCTCCGCGGCGCACAAGGCCCACCAACCGCAGGTCGAGGCGGCAGTTCACACCGCCCTGCTGAACCGGGGCTGCCTGATCGCGCCCTTCCACAACATGATGCTGGTCAGCCCCGCCACCAAGAAACGCCAGATCGACCGCCTGATCGCCGCCTTCGACGAAATCCTGACCGAACTCTTCTGCCGAGATTCCGAATGACCGATACCATCAGCCCCTCCGGCTCCACCGCAGCCGAGGCCGAAGCCTTCCTCGCGGCCTACCCCGAAATCGAAGCCTTCGATATCGTCCTGCACGATTCGAACGGAATCGGCCGCGGCAAGATTATCCGCCGGCATGAGCTTTTGTCCTTTTACCGCTCTGGCCGCCACCTGCCCATTTCCATCCTCGGCCTCGATATCTGCGGCGAAGATGTGCATGAAACCGGCCTGATCTGGGATCAGGGCGATGGCGACCTGCGCGCTTGGCCCATCCCCGGCACGCTGGTGCCGCTGCACGCCACCCAGCCGCCGCGCGGCGAGGTGCTGATGTCGCTCTATGATCTCGACGGCAATCCCATGACCTCCGACCCCCGCCACGCCCTGCAACGGCAGGTCGATGCCATGGCGGGCGAAGGGCTCTTCCCCGCAGGCGCGTTCGAGTTGGAGTTCTTCCTCCTCGCCAACGACCGCGGCCCCGATGGCAAGGTCCAACCGGCCCGCGACGTGCTCGATGGCCGCGGCTCACACAAGACCGAGGTCTATTCGGTGGACCATCTGCACGGCATGCTGCCGCTGTTCAGCGACATCTACGCCGCAGCAGAGAAGGCCGGGATCAAGGCCGAAACCATGATTTCGGAATATGCGCCGGGCCAGTACGAACTAACGCTGCATTACCGCACCGATGTGATGCAGGCCGCCGATGATCTGATGCGGCTCAAGCGGATCGTCCGCCTGCAGGCCCGCCAGCACGGCGTGACCGCCTGCTTCATGGCCAAACCGGTGGAGAAATACGCAGGCTCCGGCATGCATTTCCACGTCTCGCTCTGCGATGCCGATGGCCGCAATGTGTTTGTCGAGCAGACCGAGGGCCAGTGGAACCCCGCCATCCTGCACGCGCTGGGTGGCCTGCGCGCGACGATGGGCGAATCCATGCTGGTCTTTGCCCCCCACGCCAACAGTTGGCGCCGCTTTGCCGCGCAAAGCTACGCCCCCGTCAGCCCGACCTGGGGCGTGAACAACCGCTCCGTCGCGCTGCGCATTCCGGCAGGCGACATCAAGGCCCGCCGCATCGAACACCGCCCCGCCGGGGTGGATGCCAACCCCTATCTTGTCGCGGCCACCGTGCTGGCAGGCATCCGCCACGGGTTGCGCCACAAGATCGACCCCGGCCCGGAAACCACCGGAAACGGCTATGCCGATGCCCAGGATGCCCCGCCGATCCCGGTCGACTGGCGGCAGGCGATCGAGGCGGCCACCGCCTCGGCCTTCCTCAAGGACGCGCTGGGTGAAGACATGCACCGCACCTTCACCGCGATCAAGGCGGCGGAACACGCCCGCGTCGCCCGCACAGTCAGCGAGGTCGATTTCGACCTCTACCTTCACACGGTCTGACACGCGCCCCGGCAGGGCGCACGAATTTTCTGCGAAAATTCACGCCCTGCCCCCGGCACAAAACGCATGATCCGTCGCTGGAGAAATCAGCCAGGGGGGCCTGATTTTTCGCAGAAAAATCGTTGGCCCCCCAAAATCCGAACCCGTCAGCTCAACCCAGCATCCCGCGCGATCATTGCCGCATGGGTCCGGTTCTTCGCGCCCAGCTTGCGGCTCAGCGTCTTGACATGCAGCTTCACCGTCACCTCCTGCAGGTCCAGATCGCGGGCGATCTCCTTGTTCGGCTTGCCCTCGCAGATGCCGCGCAGCACATCCGTCTCGCGCCGGGTCAGCGTCTGCAACGCCAACGCCATCTCCGGTTCCTTCATCAACAGCGAAATCGGCGCGAAGACATCGCCCGAGGTCATCAACTGCACCGCCGCGATCATCGCGCGCGACGCCAGCGTTTTGGGAATGAACCCCGCTGCCCCCGCAGCCAACGCAGCCTCGGCCAGATCGCGCTGCACCGTGCCGGTGATGATGGCGACCGGCACCCCCGGTGCCGCCGCCCGCGCCCGCGCCAGTCCCTCCAGCCCGTTCATCCCCGGCATGCCGTAATCCAGCAGCACCAGATCAAACCGCGCGCCCTTCTCCAGCACCGCCACCGCCTCAGGCAGGGTGGCCACACAGCATACCTCTTCGAACCCTTCTGCCATCAGAAAGGCGGCAAGCGTCTCGCGCACCAGATCATGATCGTCGGCCAGCAAAAGCCGCATGTCCGCCTGTCCCATCCGCATCATGTGGTCTGTCCTGAATTGCTCTGCTTTCAGAACGACCGTCAATGCCGTTACTTTACCGTGTGAAACGCCTTGGAAGGCAAGCCCCATCTGCCCTAGCCTCTGGCATGGGTCACGGCCCTTTGACACGCTACAGGCAAACCGGAACAGAAGGCAGGGCAAACAATGCAGCTTTGGGCAAGGCGGCTTCGGCTTGGCGTGACCACGCTGCTGGCCCTGTCATGCCTGATCGCCATGGTCCTTCTCGCCCAGACCGTGCGCGCGAAACTGGCGGTGTTGCAACGTGCCAACTCCGACAACACCCAATGGGTGATGATGCAGACCGAGGTCGAGGTGCTGCGCCTGCAAGGCGCGGTGTCCGCCGCGCGCGACAACCCGTCCTCGGCCCAGCTTGATGAGGTGCGGCGCTGGTTCAATGTCGTCTACAGCCGCGTGGGGATGCTGGAACAAAGCACGGTCTACGCCCCGATGCTTGCGCGTGCCGATTACAGCGCCGATCATGCCCGCCTGCGCCGCTATCTGGACAACACCGTTCCGCTGATCGACGCGCCCGATACCCAGCTTGCCGCCGCTCTGGGGCGCATCGGCACGCCATTGCCCGAACTGCGCGCCACCGCCCGCCAGATGACGCTGAACGCCCTGTCCGAATTCACCGCGCAATCCGACATGAACCGCGAATCGATCTCGGATACGCTGGTGCGGCTGGCGCTTGTAACCGGGGCGCTGCTGCTGATCGTGGCCGGGGTGGCCGGGGCGCTGGCCCTGCAATTCCGCCGGTCCGAGGCGCAGAAACGCGCGCTCGCCGATACCGGGGCGCGACTGTCCACCATCGTTTCCACCTCGGCCGATGCCATCGTCGTCACCGATCGGGGCGGTGTGATCCGGGAATTCAACCCAGCCGCCGAGGCGATCTTTGGCCTGCCCGCCGCCGACGCGCAGGGGCAAAACGCGCTCACCCTGCTGTTTGCCGAAGGCCCCGATGGCCCGCAGCAACGCGCCCTGATCACCGCGCTCCGCGATCCGGGGGCGGATGCCACCCACCCCATCCGCATTGAGGTGGACGCCCACCGCGCCGATGGCCGCAGCTTCCCGGCCGAGGTGTCCATCGCCCGGTCCCAGATCGCCGAAGCAGGCCTCGTCGTGGCCTTCGTCCGTGACATCTCTACCCGGCGCGAGGCCGAGGTCGCCCTGACCCGCGCGCTGGACCGCGCCCAGGCCGGCGAAAAGGCCAAGGCCGAATTCCTCGCGGTCATGAGCCATGAGATGCGCACCCCGCTGAACGGTCTGATCGGGTCGATGGAACTGCTGCGCCGCACGCCCACGGATGACGCGCAGAAGGAACTCCTCTCCGTCATGGAAGCCTCGGGCGATATCCTGCTGGGCCACGTGAATTCGGTGCTCGATGTATCGCGGGCCGAGGCCGGGATGATCCGCCCCGACTGCGCGCGCTTTGACCTCGACCGTCTGCTGGAGGAAACCATCGCCAATCAGGCCGGCCTTGCTGCCGCCGCGGGCAACCGCATGACCCTGTCGCATCCG
This sequence comes from Fuscovulum sp., assembly GCA_035192965.1. NCBI lineage: Bacteria > Pseudomonadati > Pseudomonadota > Alphaproteobacteria > Rhodobacterales > Paracoccaceae > Fuscovulum > Fuscovulum sp. Next base: position 3,647,554 of record CP136571.1, read on the forward strand.
ACCGGCCCGCTGGGGCCCGTCATGGGCGATTCCGGGCGGTTGCGGCAAATCATGCTCAATCTCATCGGCAACGCGGTCAAGTTCACCCGCAACGGCGACATCACGGTCGAGGTGGAACGCCTCTCCGGCCCGGACGCGCTGGTGGAACTGCGTGTCAGCGACACCGGCATCGGCATCGCCGAGGCCGACCTTGACCGCATCTTCGACGATTTCGTCACCCTTGACGCCAGCTATGGCCGCAGCGCCGGGGGCACCGGGCTTGGCCTTGGCATCGCGCGGCGGCTGGCGCGCGCCTTGGGGGGCGAGATCGGCGTCGAAAGCATCGAAGGCGAAGGCAGCCTGTTCTGGCTGCGCCTGCCCCTGCCACCCGCCGACCTGTCCGCCGCCGCGCCGGAACCGCAGGCGCCGGTCACCGGGGTCCGGCCCGCGCCACCGCCGGAAGATCCGCCCCCTGGACCACCGCTTTCGGTTCTTTTGGTCGAAGACAACGCCATCAACCGCTTCCTCCTGCGCCGTTTTCTGGATAGCGCAGGCCACCACGTGACAGAGGCCGCCGATGGCATTGACGCGGTGAACGCGGCCGCCGCCTCGGCCTTTGACGTGATCCTGATGGATATCTCCATGCCGCGTATGGATGGCATCGCCGCCACTCAGGCGATCCGGGCCGGACAGGGCCTGTCGCGCGACGCACGCATCCTCGCGCTGACCGCCCATGCCCTGCCACACGAAGTGGCCCGTTTCCACGCGGCGGGGATGCAGGCCACCCTGACCAAACCCATCGCCCGGCTGGCCCTGCTGCACGCGCTCGCCGGCCGGTTGCCAGACCCGCAAACCCCGCCCCCGCCACACCAGATGCCCATAGTCGACGAAGCAGTTCTGGCCGACCTGATCCGCCAGATCGGCCCCGATACGGCAATCCCCCTCATCACCCGCCTGATCGCCGAAGGCGACACGATCATTGCCGACCTCACCACCCGTCATCCGCAGACCGACGCGGCCGAGATGGCGGCGCTGTGCCACCGCCTTGTCGGCAGTTCCGGCACCTTTGGCACGCGCCGCTTCTATGCGGCGCTGCGGGCAGCGGAAACGGCGCTGAAGCTTCTGGCCGCCAATGGTACAGAACCCACCCCGGAACCCGACGCCGCGCCCGATGTGATGGACTCGCTGGCCGCCCTCGCCCCAGTCTGGCAGGCCACCCGCGCCGCCCTGTCCGATGAACTCGCCCGCCTCGGGGCGGATCAAGCCACCCAAAAGGAACAAGGGACAGAGCCGATCACCGCGCCTTGAGCGCCGCCTTCAGCGCGTGCCGGATCAACCCCGGCACCCGCGCGTCCAGACCGACGGGCGGCAGCAGATCGCCCTCAAACCCCGCCTCCGCCAAGGCCTGCGGCAGATCGTCGATCACATGCCCGCCGCGCGCGGCAAAGAACGGCAGCACCAGCGATCCGGGGGCGAAACCTGCCGCGGCCTCCACAATGCGGGGCGACTGGTCGATAAAGGCCGCCTCTACCCGCGCAAACCCGGCCTCCTGCCGCAGCCGGTCTGCCATGGCATAGGCCACGTCTGACGGGGCCGCGCTGCGGAAACTGCCATGCGCCGCCAAGAGAAGCGGCAGGTCGGCTGGCGCGTGACCGCGCCGCGCTGCCGCTTCGCGCGCCAATGTCAGCGTCAGCGCTTGCACCCCCGCATCCAGCCCGAACGGCGGCAGGATGTGCCAATCCGCCCCCCCGGCCTCGGCCAGCTTGGCGGGCAGATGGGTGGTGGTGAACCACCCCCCCGCCATGAACAGCGGATAGACCAGCCCCGCCCCGCCTGCCGCCGCCACCTCGCGCGCCAGCGCATCGGGTTCCGCCAGCGTGGCCGACCTTATGCGCCACCCCGGCATCAGCGCCTGCACCTTGGCCGCCAGAAAGGCGATCTCAGCGGCAGCGGGGCCGGGGTCGGATGGCTGTCCATGCGCCACGATCAAAGCAGCGGGCAACGCAAAAGGTTGAGCAGCGGGCAGGCGGGGGATGAGTTCCTGTGTCATGCCCGCGATCTAGCCATTCCAGGTCGCCCGTCAACCATGGCGACCAAAGTCAGGATCCGTCAGCCCCGGCAAAGCATCCTCGGTCAGCACCGCGCGGCAATGATCGGCAAAGGCCGCCACCGCCCGCCGCAGCGGCCCCCCGGCGGGCAGGATCAACCCCATCCGCATCGGCGCGCGCGGCGTGACCAGCGGCACAAAGACCAGCCGCCGCCCATCCGGCGCGCGGTCCGAGCCCAGCCTTATATTGGCAATGGAATAGCCAAACCCGTTGGCCACCATCGCCCGCATCACCCCCATGTCGCGCGTGCGTTCCGCAATCTGCGGCCGCAGGCCTTCGGCGGTGAAAAAGGACAGGAAGTAATCGGCACTATAGGGCAGGTCCAAAAGCACCATCGGATGCGGCGCCAGATCGGCCGCCGTCACCTGCGCGCGCCCCGCCAGCGGATGCCCCTCCGGCAACAGCGCATAAGGTGCCAACGGCAACAGCGGCAGAAACTCCAGATCGCCCGGCAATTCCAGATCATAAGACAGCGCCGCATCCAGCCGCGCATGGCGCAGCGCCTCGATCAGCGCGGCATGGTCATGCTCGGACTGGCGAAACTCGACCTCGGGATGGGCCTCGGCAAAGCTGCGCCGCAGGCGCGGCAACACCACCTGCGCAAAAGTCAGCAGACAGCCCACCGCCAGAGGCCCCCGCACCTGCCCCGTCAACTCTGCCGCCCGGTCGTTCAGCGCCGCCCCCGCCGCAAGTACCGACCGCGCCGCTTCGGTGAATTGCCGCCCCCCTTCGGTCAGCGACAGGCCCTGCGCATGACGGCGGATGAACAAAGGCAGGCCGAATTCCTGCTCCAGCTGCGCAATCGCGGCGGAAATCGACGGCGATGACACATGGCACCGCTCCGCCGCCAGCGCGACGGACCCGCATTCCGCTACCGCGACCAGATATTCCAATTGGCGAAGGGTGAACCGCAGGGGCATGGGCGCAGGCTAGCCCGCCCGCCGCCGGGGCGAAAGCCCCCTTACTTCTCCCCCGGCACCCCGTAGGACGGCGCCGCGCGCGGATCGCGCGCCCGCTGCACATAGGCCGCCATCTGCGGCGCATAAACCTCCCAGGCCCGCGCCACCGCCTCGATCGGGCGCGCCTCATCGGACCAGTCACAGCGCAGCTCCGCCACAGGCCAGCTTTCCCGGTCCACCATCAACAGCCCTGCCGAATGCACCGGCCCCGCCTCGCCCCCGGCATCGCGCCCCGCCATCAGTGCCACCACCAGCCGGTCGCCCAGCGCCCCAGAGGCCGCCAGAAACCCCGCCACCATGGCCTGTGGCACGCCCTCATGCGCCAAAAGGTTCCCCCCGGCGATCACCCCTGCCCCCTCAGCCACCGCCCAGCACCCCAGCACATGCGCGCCGCTATGGCTGGCCGTCCGGCCCTGCCCATCGACCACCATCAACTGCCGATACTCTGCAAACGCCGCCCCACCCACGACCCCGGCCATCGCCGCCGCCGCCGCCTCCCCCGCCGCCAGCCGCGCCAGCAGCGCAGGCCCCAGTGCCGGGTCGGTGATGTTCTGTGTCGCCGCCACCCCCACCCCCGCTCGCGCATGGGCACAACGCGCCGCAACAGCGGGGGATGAGGATGAAATCACCATCCCGAATGCACCTGTTTCGGCACAGCGGGCCAGCAGCGAAAATGTCATGCGTCACCTCGGGATGGCGGGCGAAGATGGGTATTTGGGCCAAGGTGAAACGGCAGCTTCATCTTGGCAACACATACCCATGCAACGCGGATGCAGGGTGGTTCGGGGGCAGGGCGGTTCGGGGGCAGGCTCAGTCGGGGATCACGGCAGTGGCGTCAATCTCCACCAGCCAATCCGGCCGCGCCAGCGCCACCACGACCAGCCCGGTGCAGACGGGATGCACACCGCGGATGTACTCGCCCATCGTGCGATATACCGCCTCGCGGTGGCGCACATCGGTCAGATAGACCACCAGCTTGGTCACATGCTCCATCTTGCCCCCGCATTCCTCGACCAGCTGGCGGATGTTCTGCATCACCTTGTGGGTCTGCTCCACCGGATCATGGCTGCCGATGTTCTGCGCGGTGTCGAGATCCTGCGGGCATTGCCCGCGCAAAAAGATCATCGTCCCCCGCGCCACCACGGCCTGGGCCAGATCATTGTCCAGCTTCTGTTCGGGGTAGGTGTCCTTGGTGTTGAACTTGCGGTGGCGGATATGGGCCATGATGTCTTTCCGATGGGTCAAGAGTGCGAGGGGGGGGCCGGGGGGCCGTTGCGACCCCCCGGCTCTGACAAGGATCACGCCTCGGGCATCATCCGGGCGATATACTGGGCAAATTCGAAATTCGGGCGTTCCAGATGGCTCAGCGGCCCCGGCGCAGACATCCGCGACAACAGCCCACGATAGACCTTTTCGGTACAGCCCTTGTCTTCCACCTGCACCTCATCCAGCAGCGCCTTCACTGCCGCCAGATTCGCAGACGCATCGGGATCGGCCATCCATTCGGCACTCATGCCGCCGCCGAACAGCACCTTCACATGCCCCGGCCCATCCGGCGTCAGCGCCAGGTACCAGAAATACCCCGGCGTCAGCGTGATCAGCAGCGCGGGGTAGATCGCCAAAAGCCAGGTGATCCGCCGCTCCTCGCCCTGCAACCGCGTGTTCGACGGATGCGCCAGCGCCAGCGGCACGGTGTCGTTCTTGACGATCCAATGATAGTTGAACGCCTCTGTCCCCTCGGGGCATTCCATCAGCGCCAGATCGCAACTGCCCCCGATGGTGCCGGCGTGGCAGGCGGGCAGGTGATAGCTTTCCATGAAATTCTCGGCCAGCACCTTCCAGTTCGTGGCCCAGCGAAACTCTTCGCGGAAGGTCTCGGCATAGCTCCCCATATCCAGATGGCCCACCAGCGCCGCCACGTCGCGCAGCCGGTCGTGAATATCGGGCGCGTCGGGGTTCAGCGTGACCATGATCCAGCCATGCCAATCGGCCACCCGGATCGCGGGCAGGCGCACCTGATCCTTGCAGAACGTCTCGTTCAGCGTCATCGCCGGCGCGCCGCGCAGGGTGCCATCCAGATTGTAGGTCCAGGCGTGATAGGGGCAGACGATCGCCCGCACCCGCCCCCGCCCTTCCAGCAGCGTGCTCATCCGGTGGCGGCAGACATTGCTCATCCCGCGCAAGGCGCCATCCCGGTCGCGCAAGATGATGACGGGCTCACCCGCGATCTCCATCGTCAGATAGTCGCCCGCTTCCTTCAACGCATCCGCGCGCCCCGCGCAAAGCCAGTCCTGCGCGAAGATGTGGCGCTGCTCGGCCTCGGCAAACTCGGGCGAGACGTAGACGGATTTCGGCATGGCCTGCGCCCGCTCAAACGGCACCGCCACATTGGCGCGCAGCTCTTCTATCGCGCGCAGGCTGGGATCGACGGCGGTCATGGCAGGCATCCTTCGGCGGCAAAGCAACACGCACCGGCCCTGCAGGCCAGCCCGTCTTGCCGATCACTGTCGACCAGCGGGCCGCGCAAGGAAAGCAGGATATGCCGCCGCGCAGCTTAGGCGCAGCCTAATCAGCAACCTCCCTGCCCTGTGCCAGCACCATCGCCGCCAGCCGCGCCGCCACCGGCGTCAGAATCGCCCCCGCCCGTGTCAGCAAACCAAACGGGTCCACCACGATACCCAGATCGACCGGCAAGATTTCATAGGGCGACCCCGGCCCGGCGAATCGGTCACAAACCGCCCGCGCCAGCGGCGCGATGGCGTTGGATTGCTGCACCAGCGCCAGCGTCAGCAGAAACGACGCCGTCGCCATCCGCTGCGGCGGCTGCGGCAGGCCCAGCGCGCGCAACCTCTCCATCACCGCGCGGGTCAACAGCGCCTCCGGCCCCGGCATCACCCAGTCGAACCCCATCAGGTCCGCCGGCGCGATCCGCTCTGCCCCCGCCAGCCGATGCCCCCGCCGCACCATGAGCGAGACCGGCTCCACCCCGATGGGATCGGACAGGTGCAACTGCCCTTCCATCCCCGCGGGCATCCGGCCGATGGCGAAATCCAGCCGTCCAGACAGCAACTGCGTCCCCAACAGGTCTGACGGTGCCACCACAACCTCGGTCGTCACCCCCGGCAGGGCCAACCGCGCCGTGCGCAGCGCGGGCAGCACCCGGTCCAGCGCCGGGCCGGTCACCGACCCGATCCGCACATGGCCCGAACCGCCATTGGCAATCTCGGCCATCTCGCGACCGGCATCGCGCAACTCTGTCACCACCCGCGCCGCCCGCTTTGCCAGCGCCACCCCCATCGGCGTCAGCGTGATCCCCCGCCCCGTGCGCAGATGCACGGGCTGCCCCGTGATCCGCTCCACCTCGGCCAGCAGGCGCGACGCGGCGGGTTGGGCCACCCCCATCAGATCCGCCGCCAGCCCCAACTGCCCCGTCTCTGCTAGCGCCGCCATCAGGCGCAGATGCGCCAGCTTCACCCCGCGCCGCAGCAGATCATCCGCGTCCGACATAACTTTTCCGCCATATATTAATCACAAATCATTCATTGACGGATATGCAAACCCATTGCAACTGTCCCCCACGGCGCGGATGGGGGTTGGAGCCCGCCCGCAAAGCCGAAACGTGCCGTGGCGATTCACGGCGAGGGAGGACACCATGCAACTTTCCAGAAGGGCGCTTCTCGCGCTCGCCACTGCTGCGTCGCTGATCGGCGCACCCAGCTTTGCGCAAGACAAAGGCACCGTGGGCATCGCCATGCCGACGCAATCTTCGGCGCGCTGGATTTCGGACGGCAACTCGATGGTGGAACAGTTCACCGCCGCCGGTTACGCCACCGATCTGCAATATGCCGAAGACGACATCCCGACCCAGCTCGCGCAGGTCGAGAACATGATCACCAAGGGCGTCAACGTCCTTGTCATCGCGGCCATCGACGGCACCACGCTGTCGAACGCGCTGGACAACGCCGCTGCGGCAGGGATCAAGGTTATCGCCTATGACCGCCTGATCCGTGACAGCGGCTCGGTCGACTATTACGCCACCTTCGACAACTTCAAGGTCGGCGTCCAGCAGGCCGAAAGCCTGGTCAAGGGCCTGAACGAACGCTTCCCCGGCGTGAAGCCGTGGAACGTCGAACTGTTCGGCGGCTCGCCCGACGACAACAACGCCTTCTTCTTCTACAACGGCGCGATGTCGATCCTGCAACCGCTGATCGACTCGGGCGATATCGTCATCGCTTCGGGCCAAATGGGCATGGATGTGGTCGGCACCCTGCGCTGGGATGGCGCGGTGGCACAGGCCCGGATGGACAACCTGCTGTCGGCCAACTACGGCGACAAGCAGCTGCACGGCGCGCTGTCCCCCTATGACGGGCTGTCGATCGGCATCCTGTCCTCGGTCAAGGGCGTTGGCTATGGCTCGGGCGATCTGCCCATGCCCATCGTCACCGGCCAAGACGCCGAGGTGCCTTCGGTCAAATCCATGATCGCGGGCGAACAGTATTCGACCATCTTCAAGGACACCCGCGCGCTTGCCGGCGTGACCGTCAAGATGGTGGATGCGATCCTGTCCGGCGCCGAGCCGGAAATCAACGACACCTCCACCTATGACAACGGCGTGAAGGTCGTTCCGTCCTACCTGCTGGAGCCGCTGCCGGTTGATGTCACGAACTATGAGGAAATCCTCGTCGGTTCGGGCTACTACACCGCCGACCAGCTGAAGTAAGTTCGGCACTACGGGCCCGCCCTGCCCTTGCGGCCGGGCGGGCCTTTCTTCAACCGGGGGAACAGCATGGCAACGCTTCTGGAAATGCGGGAGATCAGCAAGGTCTTCCCCGGGGTCCGCGCGCTCGATCATGTGAACCTCACCGTCGAACAAGGCGAAATCCACGCCATCTGCGGCGAAAACGGCGCGGGCAAATCCACCCTGATGAAGGTGCTGTCCGGCGTCTATCCGCACGGATCCTATGAAGGCGAAATCCTTTACGACGGTGCCACCCTCACCAACCGCGGGATCCGCGACAGCGAAGCCAAGGGCATCATCATCATCCATCAGGAACTGGCCCTCGTGCCGCTCCTGTCCATCGCGGAAAACCTCTTTCTCGGAAATGAGGTTGCCTCGAACGGCATCATCAACTGGCCGCTCGCATTCCAGAAAACGGAAGGCCTGCTCAAAAAGGTGGGCCTGTCCGAACCGCCCACAACACAGGTCGGCAAGCTGGGCGTCGGCAAGCAGCAACTGATCGAAATCGCCAAGGCGCTGGCGAAAGACGTGCGCCTCCTCATCCTTGATGAGCCCACCGCCGCGCTTCAGGAAAACGACAGCCAGAAACTTCTGGACCTGATGCTGGAGCTTAAGGCGCAGGGTGTCACCCAGATCATCATCAGCCACAAGCTAAACGAGATCGGCCGCGTCGCCGATCGCATCACCATCATCCGCGACGGCAGCACCGTTTCGACCCTGAACAAGGCCGATATCAGCGAAGAGCGGATCATCCGCGATATGGTCGGCCGCGACATGGCCCACCGCTACCCCGACCGCGACAGCAACCCCGGCGAAGTGCTGATGGAGGTCGAAGGCTGGAATGTCTGGCACCCCGAACAGCAGGGCCGCCAGATGATCCGTGACGCGGCCTTCAACGTCCGCAAAGGCGAAATCGTGGGCATCGCAGGCCTCATGGGCGCGGGCCGTACGGAACTTGCCATGTCCATCTTCGGCCATGCCTATGGCCGCAACATTTCCGGCACCGTGAAAATGGGCGGTAAGGCCGTCGATACCTCGTCGGTGACCAAGGCCATCGCCGCCGGCCTCGCCTATGTGACTGAAGATCGCAAACAGCTTGGCCTCGTGCTGGATGAACCCATCGTCCGCAACATCACGCTGGCCAACCTTGCAGGCGTGGCCACACGTGGCGTGCTGTCGCGCGGGCGCGAACAGCAGGTGGCCGAAGAATACCGCCGCGCCATGTCGATCCGCACGCCATCCGTGTTCCAAAAGGTGGTCAACCTGTCGGGCGGCAACCAGCAAAAGGTCGTCCTGTCGAAATGGCTGTTCGCCGATCCGCAGGTCCTGATCCTTGATGAACCCACGCGCGGCATCGACGTGGGCGCGAAATTCGAAATTTACACCATCATGAAAGACCTCGCCGCCCAAGGGCGCGGGGTCGTGATGATCAGCAGCGAAATGCCCGAACTTCTGGGCATGTGCGACCGCATCTATGTGATGAACGAAGGGCGCATCGTCGGCGAACTTAGCCGTGACGAGGCAAGCCAGGAACGGATCATGTCCCTGATCATTCGGGGCGACGGCAAGGCAAAGGTGGCGTGATGGCAGATCAGACAGCAGGCGCAGGCAAGGGCATCGGCGCGCATCTGGGCGGGCATTTGCGGGAAAACGGGATGATCCTGGCGCTGGTCGCCATCGTCCTGTTCTTCACCGTGATGGTGCGCGTGACCCAAGGAGTCGATTTCCTGTCAGCGCAGAACATCACCAACCTGTTTTTGCAAAACTCCTACGTCATCATCATGGCGCTGGGGATGCTGCTGGTCATCGTGGCAGGCCATATCGACCTGTCGGTTGGGTCTGTCGTGGGCTTCACCGGGGCCGTGGCCGCCGTGCTGACCGTCAACATGGGCTGGCCCGTGATCGCCGTAGTCCCCACCTGCCTGCTCGTCGGCCTCGCCATCGGGGCGGCGCAGGGCTATTGGGTTGCCTATTGGCGCATCCCCTCCTTCATCGTCACGCTGGCCGGGATGCTGGTCTTCCGGGGCCTGACGCTCTGGCTTCTCGCCGGGCAGAACGTCGGCCCCTTCCCGAAATCCTTCCAGTCGCTTTCGACCGGCTTCATCCCCGATGCCTTCGGCGTCGACAAACCCAACATGACCGCGCTCGCACTGGTGGCCCTGGCCGCCGTGGTGATCCTCTGGCTGGGCCTGCGCGCCCGCGCAAGGGATCAGCAATTCGGCATCACGTCCGAGCCGATGATCGTCTTTGCCATCCGCAACTTTGTCATCACCGCCGCGCTCCTGTTCGTGGGCTACAAGCTGGCCTCCTTCCGCGGCCTGCCAAACGTGGTGGTGGTCCTGTCGGTCCTGACCGTCCTTTACGCCTTCTTCACTGAATCCACGACCACGGGCCGCCGCATCTATGCCCTTGGCGGCAATGAAAAAGCCGCCCGCCTGTCGGGCATCAACACCGACCGGTTGGTGTTTCTCACCTTCTGCAACATGGGCGTCCTTGCCGCCCTTGCGGGCATGATCGTCGCCGCGCGCCTGAACTCGTCTACCCCCAAGGCGGGCGGCGGGTTCGAACTGGACGTGATCGCCGCCGTCTTCATCGGCGGGGCCTCGATGACCGGCGGTTCGGGCAAGATCATTGGCGTCGTCGTCGGCGCGCTCATCATGGGCGTGATGAACAACGGCATGTCCATCATGGGCATCGGGATCGACTATCAGCAGGTGATCAAAGGTCTCGTCCTCCTCGCCGCCGTCATCTTCGACGTCTACAACAAGAACAAGTGAGGCCCCCGATGCTCCTGTCCCAAATCACGCATCCCGACGGCTCCCTCGCCGTTGTGGTCCGCTCGGGGTCCGAAGCTGCCATTCTGCGCGGCACCGCCAGCACCTATGACCTCGCGCTCGAGGCGGCCACCTCCAAACGCCCCATCGCCGCCATCATCGCCGAACGCGGCATGGGCGCGGCAGTGGACCTGCCCTCGCTTCTGGCCGAAGGCCGCGTCACCCTGCCCATCACCCATCCCGACCCGGCGCATATGCTGCTCACCGGCACTGGCCTTACCCATCTGGGCAGCGCTTCCGCCCGCGACGCGATGCATGCAAAGCTGGAGGGTGCGGAAACCCTCACCGACAGCATGAAGATGTTTCGGATGGGTCTCGAAGGCGGCCGCCCCGCCCCCGCCACCCCCGGCGTGCAGCCCGAATGGTTCTACAAAGGCAACGGCACCACCGCCATCGCCCCCGGCCAACCCCTGACCATGCCCCCCTTCGCCGAAGACGGCGGCGAAGAGCCAGAGCTTGCGGGCATCTACATCATCGCCCCCGATGGCACCCCCTGCCGCCTCGGCTGGGCGTTGGCGAATGAATTTTCCGACCACGTCACCGAACGGGTGAACTACCTCTGGCTCGCCCATTCCAAACTGCGCGAGGCGTCTTTCGGCCCCGAAATCCTTGTGGGCGATCTGCCCGCCGACGTGCAGGGCATGTCCCGCATCCGCCGCGACGGCGCGGTGATCTGGGAAAAGCCCTTCCTGTCGGGCGAGGCGAACATGTCCCACAGCATGGCCAACCTCGAACACCACCATTTCAAATATGATATCTTCCGCCGCCCCGGCGATGTGCATGTCCATATGTTCGGCACCGCCACCCTCTCCTTTGCGGATGGCATTTCCACCCGTCCCGGCGATATCTTTGAAATTGAGTCCGCCCCCTTCGGCCTGCCCCTGAAGAACCCGCTCGCCAAGGCCCCCGCCCAATCCGGCACCATTTCCGTGACCGCCCTGTGAGGAAGACATGACCTTCAAGCCCGCCAAATGGCCCCGCAAACTGCGTTCGCAGGAATGGTTCGGCGGTTCCAGCCGCGACAACATCTACCACCGCGGCTGGATGAAAAATCAGGGCTTTCCCCATGATCTGTTCGATGGCCGCCCGGTCATCGGCATCCTGAACACCTGGTCCGAACTCAACCCCTGCAACGCCCACCTCAACGACCTGGCGGAAAAGGTAAAGAACGGCATCTATGAGGCTGGCGGTTTCCCGGTCGAAGTGCCGGTCTTCTCCGTCTCCGAATCCGCCTTCCGTCCCACCGCGATGATGTTCCGCAACCTCGCCGCCATGTCGGTCGAGGAACAGATGCGCGGCCAGCCGATGGATGGCTGCGTCCTGCTCGTGGGCTGCGACAAGACCACCCCCTCGCTCCTTATGGCCGCCGCCTCCACCGACCTGCCTTCGATCATTGTCACCGGCGGGCCGATGCTGAACGGCTATTTCCGCGGCGAACGTGTGGGGTCCGGCACGCACCTGTGGAAATTCTCGGAAGCGGTAAAAGCAGGCGAAATGACCCCGGCCGAGTTTGCCGAGGCCGAGGCGTCGATGTCCCGCTCTGCCGGTTCCTGCAACACGATGGGCACCGCCTCGACCATGGCCTCCATGGCCGAAGCACTCGGCATGGCGCTTTCGGGCAATGCCGCCATCCCGGCGGTGGACTCGCGTCGTCGCGTCATGGCGCAGATGTCGGGCCGCCGCATCGTGCAGATGGTCAAGGATGATCTCAAACCCTCTGACATCCTCACGCGCGAGGCGTTTGAAAACGCCATCCGCACCAATGCCGCCATCGGCGGTTCGACCAATGCCGTCATCCACATCCTCGCCATCGCGGGCCGCGTCGGCATCGACCTGACACTGGATGACTGGGATCGCCTTGGCCGCGATGTCCCCACCATCGTCAACCTCATGCCGTCGGGCAAATACCTGATGGAGGAATTCTTCTACGCAGGCGGCCTGCCCGTCGTTCTGAAACGCCTGGGCGAGGCGGGCCTTCTGAACAAGGACGCGCTCACCGTCTCTGGCGAAACCGCCTGGGAACAGGTCAAGGATGTGATCAACCACAACGCCGACGTGATCCTTCCCGTCGAAAAGGCGCTGACGCAATCCGGTGGCGTCGTCGTCCTCAAGGGCAACCTTGCCCCCAACGGCTCCGTCCTCAAACCCTCTGCCGCGACCCCGTCGCTCATGGTCCATCGCGGCCGCGCCGTGGTGTTTGAAGATATCGACGACTACAAGGCCAAGATCAACGACCCCGACCTCGACATCGACGAAACCTGCGTCATGGTGCTCAAGAATTGCGGCCCCAAAGGCTATCCGGGCATGGCCGAGGTCGGCAATATGGGCCTGCCGCCCAAGGTGCTGAAAAAGGGCATCACCGACATGGTCCGCATCTCGGATGCGCGCATGTCCGGCACCGCCTTCGGCACCGTCTGCCTGCACACCAGCCCCGAAGCGGCCGTGGGCGGCCCCCTCGCCATCGTGCAGAACGGCGATTTCATTCAACTGGACGTCCCCAACCGCCGCCTCCATCTGGAAGTGTCGGATGAGGAAATCGCCCGCCGTCAGGCCGCATGGACACCCCGCATCGCCCCGCCCGACAGCGGCTATGCCATGCTGCACCACAGCCATGTGATGGGCGCCGATACCGGGGCCGATCTTGATTTCATGCTGGGCTGCCGGGGCGCGCCCGTTGGCAAGGACTCGCATTGATGAAACTCGCCCTCGTCGGCATCGGCAAGATCGCCCGCGACCAGCACGTCCCCGCGCTGGCCGCCTCGCCCGATTGGGAACTCGCCGCCACGGTCAGCCGCTCCGGCACCGTGGACGGCGTTCCCGCCTTCACCGATTTCGCCACGATGCTGGCCGAACGCCCCGACATCACCACCATCTCGCTCTGCCTGCCACCACAGCCGCGCTATCCCTATGCCGAAATGGCGCTCAAGGCAGGCCGCCATGTCATGCTGGAAAAACCACCGGGGCAAACACTGGCCGAGGTGCACGCCCTCGAACGCCACGCCGCCGATCACGGCGTCACGCTTTATGCCACATGGCACTCCCGCATGGCCGAAGCTGTGGCCCCCGCAAAAGCATGGCTCAAGGACAAGACCATCACCCGCGCCCATATCACTTGGCGCGAAGACGTGCGCAAATGGCATCCCGGTCAGGATTGGGTGTTTGAACCGGGCGGCATGGGCGTCTTTGATCCCGGCATCAACGCGCTTTCGATCCTGACGGAAATCCTTCCGGCCCCGGTCCATGTCACCGCCGCTACGCTGGAATTTCCCGCCAATCGCGACACCCCGATCGCGGCCCGCATCGCCTTTTCCGGCAACATCACCGCCGATTTCGACTGGCGTCAGGAAGGGCCGCAGACCTGGGATATCGAACTGGACACCAATGCCGGCCCCTGCGCCCTGCTCTTTGGCGGCAACCGGTTCGAAGTGGCGGGTGTCGAGGTTGCGGGTGAACACACGATCATGGGCGAATACCCCAAACTCTACGCCCGCATGGCCGAACTTGTCCGGTCCGGCACGGCAGAGGTGGATCTCGCCCCTATGGTCCATGTCGCCGACGCGCTGACGCTGGGCAAGCGTCAGGTCACCGACATGTTTTCATTCTGATTGAAAGGTCCGTCTGCACCAGCAGTGCTACCTGTCACCTCGTCAAGCCGGCGCTGAAATGGCATCGGCAGCGCAGCCATCCGCCTCCCGGCTGACGAAGTGACCTCACTCGCTACTGCACCATGCGCCGCCAGTCACCAAGCCGACGCTGGGAGGCTTGAATTGATGTTCAAGGAACCCGCCCTCTTTATCTACACCCTGCCCGCGCGGTTTACCCGCCCGCGACAGAGTAGTCCGCGCTGAAATCCGTATGCGCCTTCACCCCTTGCTCCGCGTCCCCATCCGAAGGGCGGTCTAAAATACGCGCAGCCCTGCCTCAGGTCCGCATCACCCGATAGATCGCCGGAATCACCAGCACCGTCAGAAGTGTGGATGACAGCAGCCCGAACAGCAGCGAAATCGCCAAGCCCTGAAAGATCGGGTCCGCCAGAATCACCACCGCCCCGATCATCGCCGCCACCGCCGTCAGCAGGATCGGCTTGAACCGGATCGCCCCCGCCGCAATCAGCACAGCCACCGTGACAGGCCCGGTCGTCGTGTGCCGGATGAAATCCACGAGCAGGATGGAATTGCGCACGATGATCCCCGCGAGCGCGATGAACCCGATCATCGACGTGGCCGAAAACGGCGCGGCAAACAGCCAATGCCCCACGATGATGCCAAGGAATGTCAGCGGAATGGGCGTCAGGATCACCAAGGGCAGCTTGAACGATCCGAACTGCGCCACCACCAGAATATAGATGGCCAACAGCGCCACCCCAAAGGCCGCCCCCATGTCTCGGAAGGTGACATAGGTCACTTCCCACTCGCCATCCCATAGCAGCGTGACCTTGCCCTCATCCTCGGGCTGGCCATGCAGACTGATCTCGGGCTTGGTCCCCGGCGCCCAATCCTGCGCCTCGATGGCATCCGCCACCGCCAGCATCCCGTAGAGCGGCGCCTCGAAATCCCCGGCAAGCTCGGCTGTCACCATCTCGGCCTCGCGCCCGTTATGGCGGAATACCGGATAAGAGGATTGCTCCTCCGCCACCCGGATCACATCACCCAGCTCCACCACCCCCCGCGCACCGGGCAGCACATTGGCCGGGATCGGCGTCGACAGGAACCGCTCATCCAGCACCCGGTCGCCCTTCGCACGCCCCACGATCAGCGGGATGGGATAGCGCCCCTCGCCCCGATGCGAATAGCCCACCACCTGCCCGCCATTCAGCAGCGCCATGGTGTCGAAGACATCCGCCTCCTGCACACCAAAGAATTCCAGATCATCGGTCGAAATCGTGGCCCGCAGGCGCGGGGCCTTCACCCCGAAACTGTCATCCACATCCACCACGAAGGGCACCGCCTCGAACGCAGCCCGTATCTGCGCCGCCGCCGCCCGCCGCGTCTCGGCATCCGGCCCGTAAACCTCGGCCAGCAGCGTGGCAATCACCGGCGGCCCCGGCGGGGGTTCCACGGTCTTCAGCACCGTCCCCTCCGGCACCGCAACGGCTTTCAGCCGCTCGCGAATATCCAGCGCGATGTCATGGCTCGCGCGGTCGCGGTCCGCCTTGGGCAGCAGGTTGATCGCCACCTCGCCCAATTGCGGCTCGGCCCGCAGATAGGTATGCCGCACCAACCCGTTGAAGTTGAACGGTGCAGCCGTCCCTGCATGGGTCTGCACGGATGTCACCTCCGCCATCCCCATCACCACCGCCGCCACATCCTGCGCCACCCGGTCCGTCGCCTCGACCGATGCGCCTTCGGGCAGGTCAATCATCACCGACAATTCGGATTTGTTGTCGAACGGCAAAAGCTTCACCGTCACGTCGCGGGTGTAAAGCGCCGCCAGCGACCCGAACGACAGCGCCGCAGTGATCAGCAAAAACCCAAGGCTCCGCGCCTTGGACGCCAGCAAAGGCCGCGCCACCGCGCCATAGCCCCGCTCCAGCCACCCGCCCTGATGCCCGCCATGGCTGTCATCCCCGGCATGGGCCGACATGTCGGCCTTCCCCGCAATCTTCACCATCAGCCAAGGCGTGATGATGACCGCAACAAAGAACGAAAAGATCATCGCGGCGGATGCGTTGGCCGGAATGGGCGACATATAGGGTCCCATCAACCCGCTCACGAACAGCATCGGCAACAGCGCCGCCACCACCGTCAGCGTGGCCACAATGGTGGGATTGCCCACCTCCGCCACCGCATCAATCGCCGCCTGCATCCGGCTGCGTATGTCCTTCATCGCCCAATGCCGCGCGATGTTCTCGATCACCACGATGGCATCATCCACCAGAATCCCGATGGAAAAGATCAGCGCAAACAGGCTGACGCGGTTCAGCGTATATCCCATGATCCAGGCCGCAAACAGCGTCAGCAGGATCGTCACCGGAATGACGATCGCCACCACAATCGCCTCGCGCCAGCCGATCGCCAACCAGACCAGCGCGATGATCGACACCGTCGCCAGCCCCAGATGGAACAGCAACTCATTGGCCTTTTCATTCGCCGTCTCGCCATAGTCGCGCGTCACGGTCAGGGTCATCCCCTCGGGGATCAGCTTGCCCTCCAACGTCTCCACCCGGTGCAGCACCTCTTCCGCCACCACCACCGCATTGGCTCCTGCCCGCTTGGCCACGGCCAGCGTCACAGCGGGCGACCGTTGCACCACCCCCGCCGCATCCTTCACCAGATGGCTGACGATATGGTCCGACGTGTCAGGAACAAAGCTCACCTCCGCCACATCAGCCACATAGACCGGCCGCCCGTCCCGCGTTGTCAGGAGCAGGTTCGCCACGTCCGACGGCGCGGTCATCGTCTCGCCCGCGACCAGATCAATCTGTCCACCATCCGCCCGCACCTTGCCGGTGTTCAGCGTCCGGTTGGCCTGCGCCACCTTCCCCGCCAACTGCTGCAAGGTCACACCGTACAGCGCTAACCGCTCCGGATCGGGCGCGATACGAATGGCCTCCTGCGCCTCGCCCACGATATAGGTCAGCCCCACATCTTCGGTCTTCGCCACCTCGGATTGCAGCGCGCGCACCACGCGGGTCAGGTCATTGGCCGAAACCCCTTCCCCGGATAGCGTCAGCGTCAGGATCGCCACATCGTCGATCCCCCGCCCGATCACCAAAGGCTCGGGTATCCCCACCGGAAGCCGCCCGATATTGGCGCGGATCTTGTCATGGACCCGCAGGATCGCATCCTCGGCCTTGGTCCCCACCTCGAACCGCGCCGTCACCAGAACCGCATCATCCCGTGTCTGGGAATAGACATGCTCCACATCGTTGATCCCCTTCACAAGGATCTCCAGCGGCTCGGTCACCAGCTTCACGCCATCCTCGGCGCGCAGTCCCTGCGCCTGCACATGGATATCCACCAGCGGCACGGAAATCTGCGGCTCCTCCTCGCGCGGCAGCGACACCAACGCCACCAACCCCATCGCCAACGCCGCCAGAATGAACAGCGGCGTCAGGGCCGATGCGATGAACCCTTTCGTCAGCCGCCCGGCAATGCCCAGCGATGCGCCTTGCAAATCACTCATGGCCCACCTCCGCCGCCGCAGCATCGACCGTCACCACGTCACCCGCCTGCAACCCGGTCAGCACCTCGACCATCGCCGCGCCCTCGATGCTCACCCGCGCACCCGGCACCACGGCGCGCAATCCCGCGCCCTCGATGCCGACGAAATCCACCCCGCCCCGCGTCACCAGCGCCGCCTCCGGTACCAGCAGCGCCGCGCGCTCCCCCACCGGTAGGCGCACCAGCACCCGCGCATCCACGAACCGGTCCGACAGCCCCGCCACCTCGACATCGGCCACCACGCGGCCATTCTCGATCAGCGGATAGACCTTCACCAACCGCCCCTCGGCCACACCATCCGCCCCTTCGATCTGGATCGCATCTCCCTCGGTCAGGTTGGCCGCGTGCCGCTCCGGCACGGCCAGCCGCAGGAAGATGCCGCCGCCGCCGATCTGCGCGACCGCCTCACCCGGCATCACCACCGCGCCCTGCGCCACTGGCACATCCAGCACCCGCCCCGCCACCGGGGCCAGCACCGCGCCCTCCGCCGCCTGCTGCGCCACCACCTGCCGCTGCGCCTCCAGCGCCGCAATCTGGCCCGTGACCACATCCACCTGCGTGCGCAGCGCGTCCAGCCGCTGCGCCGTCGTCACCCCCTGTGCCAGCAACTCTTCACCCCGCGTCAATTCCGTCTGCGCGTTGGCCAGTTGCGCCGCCAACGCCTGCCCCTGCGCCTCCAGCGCGGCCAGTTGAAAGCCCAGCTTTTCATCCACGATCTCGGCCAGCACATCGCCCTGCGCCACGACATCGCCCTCGGCCACGCTCAGCGAAACCAACGTCCCGCCCAGCCGCGCCCGCGCCGGAATACGATCCCGCGCCTCCACCCGGCCATAAACGGCCTTCCATTCGGTGATGCTGACCGGGGCCAGCGTGACACTGTCCGCAAAAGCCGGAACCGCACTCAGAAAAAGGGCAATCAGCGAAAAGGCAGAGATGGGGCGCATGGCAACTCTCCAGAAAAGGATGGGGCAGAGGTAACCGGAGTCTCATAAACATTCAAGAGTCTGAATGTATATATCTGTTCCAAGGCCCACCCTGACAGCCTTGCTCTTCCGGCAGGCACAGCTAGACAGAAGGGCAGAACAGGGGCCCGCGCCATGATCAAGATCAGGGACATCGCAAATCGTGCCGGGGCCTCCATCGCCACGGTGTCCCGCGTGGTCAACGGATCGGGCTATGTCAGCGCCGACATGCGCGCCCGGATCGAGGCGGCAGTGGCCGAGCTTGGCTATCGCCCCAATGCCGGCGCGCGGATGATGCGCTCAGGCTCCAGCCGGATGGTGGGCGTGCTTTTGCCCGCGCTGGACGTGCATTTTTTCGGCATCCTCGCCCATACCGTGGAACAGGCCCTGTTCGCGCGCGGTTATCAGGCGATGATCTGCTCCACCGCCGAAAGCCCGGAACATGAGGCCGCCTATGTCGCCGCCATGCTGGCCCAACAGGTGGATGGGGTGATCCTAGCCGCGGTCACGTCAGACGGGGCCGCCGTGGCGCGGCTCAGCGCGGCGCGGGTGCCCATCGTGGCGGTAGACCGGGCGCTGCCCGGAACGCCCGCCGTGGCCGCCGATCACCATGCCGGCGGGCGAATGCTCGCGCGCCACCTGCTCGACCTCGGCCACCGCGCCATCGGGGTCGTGGGCGCGCCCGGCCATTCTGCCCCGGTGCAGGAAAGGCTGGCCGGGATCGTAGCGGAACTGGCCAGCGCGGGGCTGGCCCCCATGGCCACCCGCCTCGGCCCGGATCACAGCTTTGAGGCCTGCCGCAGCCTCGCCGCCGACCTGCTGTCCGACGGCACCCCCACGGCCCTGATTGGCATTTCCGACATGGCCGCCATCGGCGCCCTGCACGCCGCCGTGGCGCACGGCCTGACTGTGCCGGATGATCTGTCGGTGATCGGCTTCGATGACCTGCCCGCCGCGCGCTACACCATCCCGCAACTGACCACCGTCGCCCAGCCCATCCGCCAGATCGGCCAGGCCGCCGTGGACATCCTTATCGCCCTGATGCGCGGTGACACCCCACCCCCGCCACCCAGCCTGCCCCTGACCCTGATCACACGCGGCACCACAGCCGCACGGGGCTCCACAGCCCCCCTGTGACCCCCCGCCATCATTGCAGCGGACATACTGGCGGCAAGGTCGCATGGGGTATTTGGGCCAAGGTGAAACACAGGGCGCATCTCCCCGTCCAACGGAAGGAAAGCGCCCGCCGCCTCAGCCCGTCAGCGCCGTCAAAGGCGGGATCGCCCCTGTCGCCGTCGCCCCGCGCAGGCAAGCGGCCGCCGCGCGGTGGCCCAGCCGCAGGCAGGCCCGCACATCCCACCCCTCATGCAGCCCGTAAAGGCAGCCCGCGGCAAAGGCATCGCCTGCGCCGACCGGGCTGACCACCTGCGCCGGCGGCACCGGATCGGGGTTGACCACCGTCAGCCGCCCCCCCGCCTCCAGCCACAGGCCCAGCGCCGGGGTATGCACCACCACCTGCCCCGCACCGCCCTCCTGCAACTGCCGCGCGGCCGCCTCGATCGCCGCCACATCCTCGGCTCCCGCGATCACGCGCCCGGTGGCCCGCGCCGCCTCCACCTCATTCAGAAACAGCACATCCACGAAAGGCAGCGCCGCCTCCACCGCCGCGCGGAACTCGGCCCGGTCGGTGGACACCAGATCAACCGCCGTCACCATTCCCGCCGCCTGCGCCCGCCGCAGCACCCGCGCCGCGCCCGTGGTCCCGTCCACCACCGCATCCAGCTTGCCCAGCAGGTTCAGATAGCCAAGGTAGAAGACCTTTGCCCCCTCTGCCGCCACCGCCTCGACCGCGATATCGCCCTCATCCAGCAGGTCATTCGTGCCGGGATGGTAAAAGAACGTCCGGCTGTCCCCCGGCAGGTTCATCACATGCGTATGCGCCGTGGGCGCGCGCTCCGTCTCGGCCAGATGCTCCAGCCCGGCCCCCGCCGCCTTCACCGCCCAGCGCACCGTCGCCGCGTGTCGGTCCATCCCCACCAACCCGATCGCCCAAAGCGGCAGCCCGGCCTGAAACGCCGCCAGCGACAGCATCACATTCGCCGCCCCGCCCCCGGTGCCCTCCACCTCATCCACGATCCGCACCAGATCGCTTTTCGCGGGCCAGGCTTCGATCGTGTGGACGATATCCACGATCCAGTTCCCCGCACAGGCGATGCCGCGTCTGGTTGCCGGGGTCTGCATCAATAGGACACCCCGACCGACTGCCCCGACACCCCCGCCTGCAAGGCCGCCGTCAGCACCGCATGATGCGCCGCCGCCTCCTCCGGCGTGGCGCAGGGAAAGCCCTTCGCATCCCCGCCTGCCAGTTCATCGACAAAGGCCGCCCACATCTGCTGGATCGCGTCCGTGAACCCGAATTCGAAAATCCCGCCCGTGATCGCCCCGAACAGCGGCGTGTATCCCAGATCCTCGGTCACCCATCCCTGCGACCCGCCCGCCTCATAGCGCATCCATGACCACTGGCGCGGGTTCTTGGTGGAAAAGAACGCCGACCCCGTCATCCCCAGCACGCGGATCGACCAGGTATTCGCCTCGCCGGGTGCAATCCGCCATGTCTTCAGCACCATGGGGAAATCGCCGCCCGCATCCGGCACCGTCGCCGTGATCGTCGCATTGTCCCATGTATCGCAGGCCACCCGTCCGCCCTTGCCGTCGGGCCGCGTCGCCACCCGCTTGACCAGCGACGCCGTCACCCGCGCAGGCCGCCAGCCAAGGCGCAGCGGCACATGCAGCACATGCATCCCCAGATCGCCCATGCAGCCATAGTCGCCATTCACCAACCCCATCCGCTTCCAGTTGATCGGCTTGTCGGGGTTGATGTCGCTGGAATGCAGGAAACACGCCTCCACCTCCAGCACCGGCCCCACGGCGCCAGACCGCACGAACTCCACCACCTTCTGCGCGCCGGGGTAAAAGGGCATCTCGGATGAACAGCGCACCATCAGATCGGGCCGCGCCGCAATCGCCGCCATGATGGCCCGGTTCTGCGCCAGATCCATCCCGAACGGCTTTTCCCCCAGCAGATGCTTCCCCGCCGCAAGGATCGCCGGATAGATTTCCGCGTGCAGCACATGGGGCACCGCGCAATAGACCGCCTCCACCTCCGGATTGGCCAGCAATTCCCGGTAATCCGTCGTCACCTGCATCGGCCCCAGCGCGTCTGTATACCAGCCCATCAGCGCGGGGTTGGTATCGCACACCGCCACGATGCGCGGCTTCGCCTTCATCCCCGTCAGATGCATCCAACGCGCCGCGGCCGAGGCGAACTCCCGCCCCATCAACCCGCAGCCGATGATACCAAAGCGAACCTCGCGCATCACTTGCCCCCGATCATCGCAAGCGCAGCCTCGGGCGATACCCCCTCGTGCACCACCGCCATCAGCGCCCGCGTCATCCCCCCCGGATCGGGATGCTGGATTACGTTGCGCCCATAGACGATGCCGCGCGCGCCCTGCTTCATCAACTCCGCCGTCCGCGACAAAATCTCCGCATCCGACACGCGCCCGCCCCCGCGCACCAGCACGGGCAGGCCCTGCGCAATCTCGATCACCCGGTGATATTCCGACACGTCCGAACAGGGGTCCGCCTTGATGATATCCGCCCCCAGCTCCGCCGCCTGCCGGACCAACGGCAGAATCTTGTCGATATCGCCATCGACCATATAGCCGCCCTTGGCATTGTCCTGCATGACCAAAGGCTCCACCATCAGCGGCATCCCCATAATCTCGCATTCCCGCTTCAGGGAATTCACGTTGCGCACGCAGGCGCGGTACACCTCCGGCTGGTCGGGCAGCAGCAGCAGGTTCACCACCACGCAGGCCGCATCCAGCACCACCCCTTGCTCCACCGCCCGATCGATCACCTCGGAAAACAGCACGCGGGGCAAAGGCGTGCCGTAAACGTTCGCGATATCCGTCCGCAGCACCAGCGCAGGCTTGTCCTTCCCCGGAATGGCCTGCAACAGCCGCGCCGTTCCGGGTGGCAACTGAATGGCATCAGGCTTCGCCGCCGCAACGGCACGGATCGCCGCCCCCATATCCTCGATCCCGCCCAGAAAGCTGCGCTCGTTGAACATGCCATGGTCAATGGCCACGTCAAAGCAATTGCCCGAAGGCGCGAAAAGGCGGTTCATCCGGGCGGCTTTCATCGGCGATACGGTCCTTGCTGCAAGCTATGTAAACGTTTCCACAAGCCTAGCCGACCCCCGCCCCCCGATCAAGCCCACCCTTGCCAAAACCCCGCCGCGCCCACACTCTCACTCAAAGGCGGGCAGAGGGGACCGCAGCATTGGACAGCGCCGACCTCATCCGCCTTGTGGCCTTTCTCGGCACGCTGGCCGTGATGGCGCTTTGGGAATTCGCCGCCCCTGACCGCCGTGCAGAAATCCCGCGCCTCATCCGCTGGACCAACAACCTGGCCCTTGTCGCCATCGACACGGTCCTTGTCCGCCTGCTGATCCCGATCCTGCCCGTTGCCGCCGCCAGTTGGGCCACGGCGCAGGGCTGGGGCCTTCTCTCCCCCCTGCCGCTCTGGCTCTCCATCCCCATCGCCTTCCTGCTGCTGGATCTTCTTATCTGGGGCCAGCATGTGATGATGCACCATGTCCCCGCCCTCTGGCGACTGCACCGCATGCACCATTCCGACACCCATCTCGATGCCACCACCGGCCTGCGCTTTCACCCGCTGGAGATCCTGCTCTCCACCCTTCTCAAGATTGCTGCCGTGGTGATCCTCGGCGCCCCCGCCCTTGCGGTGATCGCGTTTGAAATCGCACTGAACGCCACCGCCCTCTTCACCCACGCCAATATCCGCCTGCCAGACCGAGCGGATAGCCTCCTCCGCCGCTTGATCGTCACCCCCTCGCTGCACCGCATCCACCATTCGGTTCGCCCCGAAGAAACCAACAGCAATTACGGCTTCAACCTCTCGCTCTGGGATCGCCTGTTTGGCACCCTGCGCCATGCCCCGCAGGGCGACCCGCAGACCATGGCCCTTGGCATTGAATCCTTCCGGACCCGGCGCGAGGCATGGCTTGATCGCCTGCTGACACAACCTTTTCGTCGCCGCTGAAACTTTTGCGCACCTCCCCCCGTTCATTGGATCACAGGCGGAACGGTTCCGCCCAAACCCGGAGGTTTCCATGCTCAAGACCACGCTGCGCGGCCTTGCCCTGTCCACGCTGATCGCCCTTCCCGTCCTTGCCCAGGACAACCCGATGGTGGGCGGTGCGCCCATGTTCGCCGACAAGAACATCGTCGAGAACGCCGTCAACTCCAAGGATCACACCACCCTCGTCGCCGCCGTTCAGGCCGCCGGTCTGGTGGAAACCCTGCAATCCCCCGGCCCGTTCACCGTCTTCGCTCCGGTCAATGACGCCTTCGCCGCGCTGCCCGCCGGCACCGTCGACACGCTGCTGATGCCGGAAAACAAGGCCATGCTGACCAAGGTGCTGACCGCCCATGTCGTCGCAGGCAAACTGTCGGGCGCCGACATCATGGCCCGCGCCAAGGCATCCAGCGATGGCTTCTTCCACATGCAGACCGTCTCGGGCGACGCACTCTCGGCACAGGTCAAAGGCCGCAACCTTTACCTGATCGACGAAAGCGGCAACGCAAGCCAGGTCACCATCGCCGACGTGAACCAGTCGAACGGCGTGATCCACGTCGTCAACGCGGTCCTCGTGCCGAAGTGATCGGCCCAAACTGATTGCTGGCTGAAAGGGGGGGCGGGCAACCGCCCCCCCAATCTTTTGCCCACCCTGTCATCCGCCTGTCACCCGCCCCTGCGACATCTGCAAACCGCAGACGCCAAGGAGACAGACCGATGTCCTGGGAACAAACCCTTTCGCCTGGTGCCGGATGGATCAACCCGCGCCTCGGCACCCGCTTCGATGACTCCGGCCGCTTCCTGCCCGAAACCGGGAATACGGTGGTCTGTCAGGTGATCCCCGGATCGCCAACCGAAGCCGCGCTGTCGCGCTTCCGCGCCGCCCTCGCCGATCTGCCCCATGCGCATCTTCTGGCGCTGACGCCCCCCGAAAGCTGGCACATGACCGTATTCGAAGGGGTGGTCGAGACCCGCCGCGATCCGCACCGTTGGCCCGAAGGGCTGGATGCCGATCTGTCAATTCCCGCCGTGACCGCCGCCATGGCCGCCCGGCTCGAAGGCTTCGCCCCACCGCCGCCCTTCCGCATGAAGGTGGCCGCCGCCACCCCGTTCGGCGTTACGCTGGAAGGCCTGACCCAGGCCGACGAATCCGCCGCCCGCGCCTGGCGCAACCGGCTGTCGGAAACCCTGCGCCTGCGCTCTCCGGGGCATGACGCCTACGCCTTTCACACCACCCTGGCCTATGTGAAACGCGCCCTGCCCACGGCAGCCCTGCCCGTCTGGCGCGCGACCATGCAGGATTGGACGGCCCGGCTCCAGCAAGACATCCCGCAGATGGACCTCGCCCCGCCCGCCTTCTGCACGTTTCAGGATATGTGCGCTTTTCCGCCCCTGCGGGCGCTGGCCTGAACAGGCCTCGGCCTCAGGCCCGCTTCAGCCGGATCACCACATCCACGCGCGACACCTGCATCCCGGCGGGCGCCTCGGGCAGCCCCTCGATCCGCAGCGTATCGGCGGGCGCATCGCTCAGCGTCGCGGTGTCTTCCCAATAGAAATGCGGGTGGTCATCCATGCGCGTGTCGAAATAGCTTTTCGACCCGTCGACCACGACCTCGTTCATCAACCCCGCCTCGCAAAAGGCGCGCAGCGTGTTGTAGACAGTCGCCAGCGACACCTTCTCGCCCGACTGATCGGCCAGCGCGAACAGGCTTTCCGCCGTCACATGCCGGTCCTCGCCATCGCCCACCAGCAAGGCCGCAAGGGCCAGCCGCTGCCGCGTCGGGCGCAAGCCCCCCCGCGACAACCACTCCGTCCCCCGATCCTGTGCCGTCAGCACCATGCGCTGTCCCTGCAATTCCTGTCTGTTCCGCTCAACATATAAGGCCTCTCCCCCCCCGAATACAAATGAAAATCGGTCGCAGCGGGTCACAGCCCGTTCAGCCCATACAGGCCCCCCGGCAGGGCCGCGTCACCCTTGCCCTTGCTTCCATGCCGATGCTACACCCGATCCCGCAACACAGGACCACACGGGAACCCAGCGCATGGCCGCCTATCCGAACAGCTTCGACCGCGACGCCCTTCTCAAATGCGCGCGGGGCGAACTTTTCGGCCCCGGCAATGCCCAGCTTCCCGAACCGCCCATGCTGATGATGGACCGCATCACCGACATCTCCGAAGATGGCGGCCTGCACGGCAAAGGCCATGTGGTGGCCGAATTCGACATCACGCCCGACCTGTGGTTCTTCTCCTGCCACTTCCCCGGCAACCCGATCATGCCCGGCTGCCTCGGCCTTGATGGCCTGTGGCAACTCACCGGCTTCAACCTCGGCTGGCGCGGCTGGCAAGGCCGCGGCTACGCGCTCGGCGTGGGCGAGGTCAAACTCACCGGCATGGTCCGCCCCGACCGCAAGATGCTGACCTACAAGGTCGATTTCACCAAAGCGATCCAGACCCGCCGCCTGACCATGGGCGTAGCGGATGGCATCGTCGAGGCGGATGGCGAGGTGATCTACATCGTCAAGGACATGAAGGTCGCGCTGAGCGAAGCGTGAGTGGAGCCTGCCAACTGTGCATAAAGGGCACCAATGTGGTGCCCTTTTTCATGTGACAAGGCGCAAAGGTGACGGCCGCACCGCAGGGTGGCTGCACGTATATGTGCGGCCGCCACCCGGGCCTTCGGGGCCCGAGCGATGCCAGACCGTCCTGCCCAAACCCACTACGCCCGATCCCCCACAAACCCCTCCATCCCCAAAAACTCCGGCAACCAGCCCTCCCGCCGCACCGTCCACAACTCATATGTCGGCGCAAAGACCCCTACCTCATCCAGCGCCCCCAGATGCACCTCCACCTCTCCGGGGCTCAACGAAAACACCGACGATCCACAAACCGGGCAGAAACACCGCCCCCGATACTCCCCCACCGTTCCCGTCACCTCCACCGCGCCCGCCGCAAAGATGGCGCTGGCGTGAAACACCGCCCCATGATGCTTGCGGCAGTCCAGGCAATGGCACACCCCCACCCGCAACGGCGCGCCCCTTGCCACCACCCGCACCGCCCCGCACAAACACCCGCCCGTCACCCGGTCCATCACACCCTCCCCGCCCGCCAAAAGCCCATCCTCCGCCCGCCCGTCCGCCTGCACAATCCCCATCCCCCTTGCCCCTCGCCCCCCTCTCCCTTAGAGACAACCCAAGGATAATGAACGGAGGCCGCATGCGTCGCGTCGTCATCACCGGGATCGGTATCGTCTCGCCCATCGGCAACACCGCCGCCGAGGTCGAAGCCAACCTGCGCGCCGGCAAGTCGGGGATCGTCTTCGCCCCCGAATACGCCGAGCGTGGTTTCCGCAGCCAAATTCACGGCCAGCCACAGATCGTTCTGGAAGACCACATCGACAAGCGCGACCTGCGCTTCATGGGCGACGGCGCGGCCTATAACTTCATCGCTATGGATCAGGCGATCAAGGATTCCGGTCTCGAACCGTCCGACATCTCCAACGAACGCACCGGCATCATCGTGGGCTCCGGCGGGCCGTCGACCAAATCCTTCTTCAAGGCGCATAACATCGTCCGCGAAACCGGCTCGCCCAAACGGATCGGCCCTTTCGGCGTGACCAAGGGCATGTCGTCCACCACCTCGGCCTGCCTTGCCACACCGTTCAAGATCAAGGGCGTGAACTATTCCATCACCTCCGCCTGCTCCACCTCCGCTCATTGCATCGGCAACGGCGCGGAACTGATCCAGTTCGGCAAGCAGGACATCGTCTTCGCCGGCGGCGGCGAGGAACTGGACTGGACGCTGTCCTGCCTGTTTGACGCGATGGGCGCTATGTCTTCGAAATACAACGACGCCCCCGAAACCGCCTCCCGCACCTATGACGCCACCCGCGACGGCTTTGTCATCGCAGGCGGCGGCGGTGTCGTCGTGCTTGAGGAACTCAACCACGCCCTCGCCCGCGGCGCGAAAATCTACGCCGAGGTGACAGGCTACGGCGCCACCTCCGATGGCCATGACATGGTCGCCCCCTCGGGCGAAGGCGGCGAACGCTCCATGCGCGTGGCGCTGTCCACCCTGCCGCAGGGCCGCAAGATCGACTACATCAACTCCCACGGCACCAGCACCCCCGTAGGCGACGTGACCGAGATGGAAGCGATCCGCCGCGTCTTCGGCCGTGGCACCACGCCCCCCGTCGCCTCGACCAAATCCCTGACGGGCCACAGCCTCGGCGCAACCGGCGTGCATGAGGCGATCTATTCGCTTCTGATGATGAACGGCGATTTCATCGCCGCTTCGGCCAATGTCACCACACTCGACCCGGCCCTCGACCCGGCCGAGATCGTGACAACCCTGCGCGAAGGCGTGAAGCTTGACTCGGTCCTGTCCAACAGCTTCGGCTTCGGCGGCACCAACGCCACCCTCGTGATGAGCAAATACCTCGGCTGACAAAAGCCACCGAAAAAAGGGGACAGGGACATGGCCGATCTGATGAAGGGCAAGCGCGGGCTTGTCATGGGCGTGGCAAACGAACGCTCCATCGCCTGGGGCATCGCCTCGGCCATGGCCGCTGAGGGGGCAGATCTTGCCTTCTCCTATCAGGGTGAGGCCTTCGGCAAACGCGTGGCTCCCCTCGCCGCCTCGGTCGGGTCGGATTTCCTGGTCGATGTCGATGTCAGCAATGACGAAAGCCTCGATGCCTGCTTCGCCGCGTTGCAGGCACGTTGGGGCAAGATGGATTTCCTCGTCCACGCCATCGCCTTTTCCGACAAGAACGAACTGACCGGCCGCTTCAGCAACACCACGCGCGCCAACTTCACCAACTCGCTCGCCATCTCCTGTTACAGCTTCATCGACGTGTCCCGCCGCGCGTCGGAAATGATGCCCGATGGCGGCACGCTGATCACCCTCACCTATGGCGGATCGAACCGCGTTACGCCCAATTACAACGTGATGGGCGTGGCAAAGGCCGCGCTGGAATCCTCCGTCCGCTACCTCGCCAATGACCTTGGCCCGCAGGGCATCCGTGTCAACGCTGTATCGCCGGGCCCCATGAAGACACTGGCAGGCGCAGCCATCGGCGGCGCGCGGGCAACCTACCGCCATACCGAGGCGAACGCCCCCCTCCGCTCCAACGCCACGCTCGAAGCCGTGGGCGGAACCGCCGTCTGGCTCGCCTCCGACTACGGCTGCTTCACGACGGGCGAAGTGGTGCATGTGGATGGCGGCTACCACGTCCTTGGTATGCCGCAGCAGGAAAACCTCAGCAGCGCGGCCGACAAGGGCTAACCTGTCGCCCCGCCCATACCTTCGTCACTCTCCGTGCTTTTGTCGCGGCAGAGCCAGACAAATCCCTCCCACCACTGCGGTAAATCCTGCCGGATTTCTGACGTTCCATGAACCGCGTCAGTCTGCCAACCGGAGCGAGATACCATGAAATTTCCCAAAGCCTTCCCCAGATCGTTCAGCGTGAAAGTCGCCGCCCTCGCCTTGGCGCTGTCGGCCCCCATCGCCGCCGCCGCGCAAGAGCTGCGCCCGTGGATGAACTCGGAAATCGGTCAGGCATGGAGCCTCGGCTTCCGCGGGCAAGGCACCTCCATCACGGTCATTGATGATTTCCGCAGCGGCTCGACCTATGCCGGAAACCTGCGCGGCGTCACCGAACGGCGACGCCACGGAGAATGGACCGCGCTCGAAGCGGGGATGATCGCACCCTCGGCCAAGGTCTATACGCATGATTTCGGGAATGCGGCTGCGGTGAAACTGCAACGTGGCCTCAACACGCTGAACCTGTCCTATGGCATGATGGCACCCAACGGCTATACCAGCATCCGCTGGAGCCAGCGCGAAACCTCCATCATCTCCTATGCGCGCGACGGCAAGGCCGTCGTGGTCAAAGCAGCGGGCAATGACGCCGTGGCCGTCGGCGCGGCAAACGCGTCGGGGCTGGTCGATTACCTGAACCGCGACCTGACCGGCAGGCAATCCGCCATTTTCGTCGGTGCGCTCAACACCCATGGCACAGTTGCAAACAAGGCGACCATGGCCGGATACTCGAACTTCGCCGGCAGCAACGCGACGGTGCAGAGGCAGTTCCTTGTTGTTGGCGTGACAGGCAACATGACGAATCTCTACGGCACATCCTTCGCCGCGCCGATCGTGTCGGGCTACGCCTCGGTTCTGGGCAGCAAATTCACACGGGCCACCCCGACGCAGATCACCAATCAACTGCTGAACACCGCCCGGACAGACACGATCGCCGGATATGCCGCCAATATCCATGGCCGTGGCGAAGCCAGCATCAGCCGCGCGCTGGCACCCGTCGCCATCAAGTGAGTCAAAAGACAAAGGTAAAGCCGATGCTGACACGGGCGTCGGCTTTACCCCGGATGGTCACAAGATAATCCAAGGTCTCCTCAGGCGGCATCAGGTCCGCCGCAAGCCTGCAATTCACCGTCTGCACGCCGCCGATGGCGCCATAATCCGCCTCACAGGTCTTTTCGCGCATCTGGCCAAAGAACGGATAGGTGGTCTTGACCGAAACCACTGCATTCTCAAACGGCACGAATTGATAAAAGAACCCAAGCTGCAACGCAGGTTCGATCCGGTATTTCTCACCGCGCTCTCCGGAACTGACACCCCAGATAAACGCAAAGTCCGACGACACCTGTTTCAAAAGCAACACCGTGACATCGGGAAAACCCGGGCTGTACCAGTCTCGAAAATCAACGAAGGAACCGTCCGACAACTCATATCCGCCCTTGGCCAGACCACTGACCACGTCTGACCGATGCGATCCCTGATAGACATCCAGAAGAAAGGTATTGTGCCAGAACTCGCCCGAATGGGCCGAGCCGCCCACCATGATCGGCAGGCAAATGCCAAGGCAGGCGGTGACGCGCAACGTCCCGATCCGCCGCCGCCTCTTTTCCCCGCCCCTTTCCATGCGCTGTCCGTCCATCTGGCATCCGCCAGAACAGGGTGAATCCCCGGATCTTGCGACGGATGTCACAGACGTCTGGCGCAGGCGGTCTTCAAGAACCGTGCCGCCCGCCCCGCCCCGTCTGGCGCGATTGGGCCCCCTATCCGAATGCGCCGCAGGCATGGCGGCAGATCGGCCGCGCGTTGGACGAACAGAAGCGATTAAAGGGGATTTCTGGAGCGGGCGGCGGGAATCGAACCCGCGTCTTTAGCTTGGAAGGCTAAGGTCTTACCATTACACAACGCCCGCGCCGTGCGGCACTGTCATACCCATACCCACGTCCGGTTGCAACCCATCCCGGACCCTCTGGCGATCACAGGCCTGCCAACGGCCGCCTTCCCAAACCGGGCCACTGCCCGGCTGTCCCCCGTCCAGACTGCCCCGCCCACTTAACCACCGCCCCCACCCGATCCTGCCACGCACGGCCGCCCTAGGCACCAGCCAAGCCCCCGCCGCGCCCCGGCGAATCCCGCCACACGCCCCCCCTCGAATCCCCTCCCATCCCTGAATCTGGCGTTAACCTTAACGCCTCATCACCGTGCGCTGCGTGCATACGCCCGTCTGCACAGGCGTCTGCACCACCAGCGGCACCGCCAAACCCGCAGATTTCGAGAAATAAATGCAGCGCCCTCAGGCAGTTACGGGCTCGATCAGCGCCGGACCCTCGGCCCGGTTGGAATTCACCGCCCGATCCACCCGGTGGCATTGCAACACCCCATCGGCAGAGGCCTTCATCAACACCGCCGCCCCATGCCCCGCCTCGCCCAGCCATAGCGGCCAATCGGGCGGCTCCAGCACCACCGCCTCGCGATGGTGCAACCCCGCCATCCCCGGCCCCGCATCCGTCGACACAATCGCCACCGTATCCACCTCGCCCCAGCGCTGCCAAAGCCCCGCAAAGGCCATCGGCTGCCCATCCCTGCGCGTGAAATACCAAGGCAGCTTTTGCCCCTTATCCCCTTCCTGCCATTCATAAAAACCGCTCGCAGGCACGATGCAGCGCCGCGCCCGCACCGCCTCGCGGAAGGCGGGCTTGGTGGCCACCGTATCCGCCCGCGCATTGATGATCAGCGGCCCGTCATTCGGGGCCTTGTACCAGGTCGGAATGAACCCCCAGCGCATCGCCCGCAGCCGCCGCGCGCCACCATCCGACGTCACCACCGCCACCTGCGTCGTGGGGCAGACATTGAACCGCGGCACAGGCGGCAGATCATTCCCGATCACGGCATCAAACAGCCGCGCAATCGCCTCATCGGGATGGGTGATGGTGAAACGCCCGCACATGCAACCAACTGTTAACCGGTCCGGGGCAAAAGAAAAGGCCGCCCCCGAAAACAGGGACGGCCCGGCTTGCCAACTTACTTCCGCGTGATCCGCCCATCCGTAAACGGCTGATATGGCTGATTTTTCGCCAGATACTCCGCCGTCACATCGGCCAGATCGGGGCCAAAATCATAGGCATTGGCTGCATCGACGAACATCGAAAACCCATCCCCGCCACCGCGGACATAGTTGTTCGACACCACCTTATAGACTGTCGCCGGATCGATCGGCGCCCAGGCATCGCCACCAACCAGCACCTGCACATCCGACACCCGCGCCCCAACAGCCGCCGCCGGATCAAAGCTGTACTTCAACCCCGCCACCTGCGCGAACCGCCCCGCCACCTCTTCATACTGGCTCACCCCGTTCTCCAGCGCCGCCACGATGGCCTCACCGCTCACCTCGAATGTCGACAGCGTGTTCTGGAACGGCAGCACCGTCAGAACCTCGCCCATCGTCACCGGCCCTGCGTCTACGCTGGCACGCAGCCCGCCGCCATTGGTGATCGCGATGGTAACCCCTTGATCCGCCACACGATCCAGCATCGCCTCGGCCACCAGATTGCCCATCTGGCATTCGCCCGCGCGACAGGTTTCCCGGCTGCCATCAATCGCCTCCGACGCCTCGGCCACCACCCGGGTCTTCAACTCCTCGATCGGCCCGGCCAGCTCCGCCACCCGCGCTGCAATCGCCGCATCCGGCTCCACCGATCCGTCCAGAAGGATCGTATTCCCCCCCGCATAGATCAGCGTCCCCGCATCATCAAAGGTCAGCTCCAGATGCCCCAGATACTTGGAATAGGCATAGGCCTGCACCACCGGCACCAGATCGCCTTCGCCCCGCGTCACCCATGTCGGATAGGGGCCATGCCGCTCGGGGTCGGTCGCCGACAGATAGGTGTGCGAATGCCCGCCCACCACGGCATCAACCCCCGGCACCGCCGCCGCAACCTCCAGATCGCGCTTCAATCCCAGATGCGTCAGCGCGATGATCTTGGTCACCCCCTCCGCCTCCAGCGTGGCGACATCGGCCTTCAGGCTGTCGATATCATCCTGAAAGATCACGCTATTTCCGGGGCTTGATGTCTCCGGCGTGTCCATCGCCAGGGCCGAGATGATGCCGATCTTCTCACCCCCCACCTCCAGCACCACATGGTTGCCCACCCGGCCTGCCAGCACATTGGATTGGCTCACATCCAGATTCCCCGAAATCACCGGAAAGGTGACCTTGTCCAGAAACGAACCCAGCCCCTCCGGACCATCGTCAAACTCATGGTTGCCCAGCGCCATGGCGTCAAAGCCGATGGCCTCCATGAACTCGGCCTCCACCGCGCCCTTATAGGTGGTGTACATCAGGCTGCCCTGAAACTGGTCACCCGCATCCAGCACGATCACATTCTCGCCCGCCGCCGTCAGGCTGTCGCGCAACTCCTTGATCTTGGTCGCCACCCGCGCCACGCCGCCAAAGCATTCATTCGCCGCCGCCTGCTCGGCCGAACAGGTGGAATCCGATCCGTTAATCGGCTCGATCCGGCTGTGAAAGTCATTGATATGCAACACATTCAGCGTGTACTCCGCCGCCGCCATCCCGCTGCTCAGCGCCATCACCGCCACCGTGGAAAGGAAAATCCTCGTCATGCCAAATCACTCCTCTGCTGGTTGAATGCCCCACCCTGCCGCGTCGGCTCGGCGCCTGTCAAACCTGCTCTAGCGCTGCCAGATCACGGCTGCGCGACATCCCGCGCAGGCAGCAATCCTTGACCACAGCCATTGACCCAAAACCCGGCGCAGTGCATGAACCGCGCATGCTGATCTACAAGATATTCCGCCGCTCCGAATGGGATGCCTTCCGCGCTGCCGGTGAAACCGCCGGCGCCCCCATCGACCTGACCGATGGCTTCATCCATTTCTCCACCTCCGCCCAAGTGGCCGAAACCGCCGCGAAATGGTTCGCTACCGAAAGCGACCTCGTCCTCGTGGCCTTCAATACCGATGCACTCGGCCCCGCCCTGAAATGGGAACCCTCGCGCGGCGGCGCACTTTTTCCCCATCTTTACAGGCATTTGCGCCTGTCCGATGTGGTCTGGGACAAATCCCTCCCCCTTGGCGTGACCGGCCACATCTTCCCCGAAGGCGTATGGTGAACCTCGTCGAACGCATTGGCCTCGCGGCACTGCACCACCTCGACCCCGAGGTCGCGCATGGCCTGTCGATCCGCGCTTTGCAAATGGGCCTCGCCCCCCTGCCCGGCCCTGTCACTTCCCGCCGCCTCGCCACCACATTGGCCGGCCTCGCACTGCCCAATCCCGTGGGCCTCGCCGCCGGCTATGACAAGAACGCCACCGCCATCGCCGCCCTGTCCCGCGCGGGCTTCGGCTTCATCGAGGTGGGCGCCGCCACCCCCCGCCCGCAACCCGGCAACCCCAAACCGCGCCTCTTCCGCCTGACCGAGGACCGCGCCGCCATCAACCGCTTCGGCTTCAACAATGACGGGATGGACCCTATCTCCACCCGCCTCAAGGCCCGCAGACACACAACCGTCCCCGTCGGTCTCAACCTCGGCGCAAACAAGGACAGCACCGACCGCGCCGCCGATTTCGCCCGCGTGCTGGCCACCTGCGGCCCGCATGTCGATTTCGCCACGGTCAACGTCTCCTCGCCCAACACCGAAAAACTGCGTGATCTGCAAGGCCGCGCCGCCCTCACCGCGCTTCTCGCAGGCGTGATGGACACCCGCGCCAGCCTCGCCCGCCCCATCCCGATCTTCCTGAAAATCGCCCCCGACCTCACCGAATCCGACCTCGCCGAGATCGCCGAAGTCGCCCTGGCAGCCGGCCTCGCGGGGATTATCGCCACCAACACCACCCTGTCCCGCGACGGCCTGCAAAGCCCGCATCGCACGGAAGCCGGCGGCCTCTCCGGCGCGCCCTTGTTCGAGAAATCCACCCGCACCCTCGCCCGCCTGTCACAGCTGACAGACGGCAGGCTCCCCCTCATCGGCGTGGGCGGCGTCTCCACCCCCGAACAGGCCTGGGAAAAGATCCGCGCCGGGGCCAGCGCCGTGCAGGTCTACACGGCCATGGTCTATCAAGGCCTCTCCCTCATCCCCCGCCTCGCGCACGGCCTTGACGCAATCGCCGCCCAACACGGCTTCGCCCATGTCACCGATGCCACCGGCACCGGCCGCGACCGCTGGCTCTGATCCCATTCTTCTCTGCCCAAAATATCCCGCGGGGGTGAGGAGCGCAGCTCCGAGGGGGCGCGAAGCCCCCTGATTTTTCGCAAGAAAAATCGTCGCTTCAGCAGATCAAAACGCCTTGAAGGTCATCGTCGTCAAGGTCCGCACGATCCCCGGAATGTCGAACAGCCGACCGGAAAGATAATGCCCCACATCCGCATCCTCGGGGATATAGATCTTGGCGATCAGGTCATATTCCCCGCTGGTCGAATACAACTCGCTCACCACCTCGCGGTCATAGATGGCTTCCGCCACCTCATAAGTCTTGCCGGGGGTGCAGCGGAATTGAACGAATACGCAGCGCATCTTGGGCCTCCTGATCCTGCCCTTACCCTAACCAAGCCATAGGCAAGGCACAATTTTCTTCGAAGAAAATTGCAGATTCCTTCCAAGGAATTTGGTCATTCCTCTGCCTGCAAGGCCAGCGGCGCAGGCCCCCGGCGCAGATCGTCCACCGACAGCGGCCCCTGCGGCCGCGCCAGCCGGTAGCGCGTCACCCAATGCAGCCGCGTCTCCGCCCGCGTGATCGCCACATAGGCCAGCCGCTTCCACAAAGGCACCCCCGCCTCGCTCCGCCCCGCCTGCGCGGCGGCATAAATGTCGGGCGCAAAGACCTGCACCTCGTCCCATTGCGACCCTTGCGCCTTGTGAATCGTCACCGCCGCCCCATGCAGAAAGGCCGCGCCCATCGTGGCGGCGGATGGGATGAAGGGCTCTTCCTCATCCGGTTTTTCGATCTTGATGATGGATGCCGCTGACACCTGCGGCTCTTCCGCCCCCACCACATGCAACTTGGCAAAGCCCGGCTTTGATCCAGGGCCCAGATAGATCACCTGCGCCCCTTTGATCAGCCCCCGCGCCTCTAGGTCGATCCGCTTCTTGCGGTGCTTCAGCGGCAATTCGATCCCGTCACAGACCAGCGGCTCACCGGGCAGCAATTCATCCTCCGGCGCGCCAAAGGCCCCGCGAAAGGCATGGATCAACCGGATGCGCGTCGCATTGCGCCAGACAAGCACGGGGGACCGTGCCATCAGGTCGGCATCCACCCGTTCCGCCATCACCACCCGGTCATCGCGCCGCGCCGCATCCTCGACCATCCGCTCGAAGGTCTCGAACCGCAGGCTTTCATCGCCCAGCGCATGCGCCAGATCGAGGATCGGGTTATCCTGTGTCTGGCGGTGAATCCGGCTCAGTACCAGCCGCCGCGACTCGCCCAGCCGGTCAAACACCATCTCGCCCGACAACCCCACCGGGGCCAACTGCGCCGGATCGCCAAACAGCACCAGCGTCGGAAAGATCTCGCGCAGGTCATCCAACGCGCGTTCATCCAACATCGAGGATTCGTCGATGAACCCCACATCCAGCGGCTCCTCGCGCCGCTTCCATCCCTTGATAAAGTCCGAACCTTTCAACCCCGCCGCCGCCAGCGCCCCCGGAACCGACGCCACCTGTTGATAAAAGGCAAAAGCCCGATCCAGCGCCAGATCCGTCAATCCCTCCACCACCGGCCGCTCACCTTGGCCCGTCAGCCATTCCGCGATGCGCTCATATTCCGGGTCATAGACGGGGGTATAGAGAATACGGTGGATCGTCGTTGCCGGCACGCCGCGCAGACGCAGCACGCTCGCCGCCTTGTTGGTGGGGGCCAGAATGGCCAGCGTCCGCCGGTCCTTCCTCCGCCGCCCCTCATAATCGCCGGAAATGACCTCCACCCCCGCCGCCACCAACGCCTTTGTCAGGCTGGCCAGCAGCATCGTCTTGCCCGATCCGGCCTTTCCCACCACCGCCAGAACCGACGGTTTGCCCTCGGCGCGCGGGGTCAATTCCCCCGCCGTCAGGTCGATGCCATGGGAATACAGCTCCGCCGCCACGCGATCAAAGGCCTCGGCCTGATCGTCCGAAAAGGTCAGCGCAACAGACGGCTCGGTTTGGGTCATTCCTTGCATGGCGGCGACCATAATCCGCCCCCCGCCGGGATGCGAGGGGGCATCGCCCCGCCAGCCGCGCTAATGCAGCGAAGGCTCCCCGCTGCCCGCCCCGCCTGCCCCATCATCCCGGGCAGCCGCGATCTCGTCCCGCGCGACGGCCAGCGTTTCCGCAACCTTCCGCGCCAATCGGGGCAAGCCGTTGCGTTCGGCATATTCCGCAAGGTCGGTCAGGACTTCAAACACCCAGTCATGCCGCATCCGGCCCCACTCCGCACCAAAGACGCGCCCCCGCCGAAAGATAACACCCGCCCTGATTGCAACCTACCTTCCCCCCGGCAACAATCCGTTTCCCCCCCTGCGCCAACTTGGGTTCGCAACGCAAAACGCCCCGGCCTTTCGACCGGGGCGCATGCCATCTCAAACGCTCGCCCCTTACGGGTTGCGGCTGGCTTCCAGCGTATCCTCGAACGTCTTCAGCCCCGGACGCGGTGCCTGCACCAGCACCGACATGTTCCCCGGCTTGTGCTCATTCTTCAGCATCTTCATATGCGCCTGCGGAATCTCGGCCCATGGGAACACCTCCGACATGCAGGGGTCCAGCCGCCGCTCGATCATCAGCTTGTTCGCCGCACTTGCCTGCTTCAGATGCGCAAAATGCGACCCCTGCAAACGCTTCTGATGCATCCACATGTAGCGCACGTCGAAGGTGCAGTTGAAACCGGTGGTCCCCGCACAGATCACCACCATGCCGCCCTTCTTGCAGACCAAGGATGACACCGGGAAGGTCGCCTCGCCCGGATGCTCGAACACCATGTCCACATTCACGCCCTTGCCGGTGATGTCCCAGATCGCCTTGCCGAACTTGCGCGCTTCCTTCAGCCAGTCGTTGTATTCCTGCGTATTGACCTTGGGCAACTGCCCCCAGCATTTGAAATCGTTGCGGTTGATGACGCCCTTCGCGCCCAGCCCCATCACGAAATCGCGCTTGCTCTCATCGGAAATCACGCCGATCGCATTCGCCCCCGCCGTATTGATCAGCTGGATCGCATAGGACCCCAGCCCCCCCGACGCACCCCAGACCAGAACGTTCTGCCCCGGCTTCAGGTCATGCGGCTCATGTCCGAACAGCATCCGGTATGCCGTGGCCAGCGTCAGCGTGTAGCAGGCGCTTTCCTCCCAGGTCAGGTGCTTGGGACGCGGCATCAACTGCTGCGCCTGCACCCGGGCAAACTGCCCGAAAGACCCGTCATGCGTCTCATATCCCCAGATGCGCTGGCTGGGCGAAAACATCGGATCGCCGCCGTTGCATTCCTCGTCGTCGCCATCATCCTGGTTACAGTGGACCACCACCTCGTCGCCCACCTTCCAGCGCGTGACCTTGTCACCCACCGCCCAGACAATGCCCGCCGCATCCGACCCAAGCACCGCATAGGGCTGCTTGTGGCCGTCAAACACGCTGACCGGTTCGCCAAGGCAGGCCCAGACGCCGTTATAGTTGACGCCCGCCGCCATCACGAGGATCAGCACCTCGTTGCTGTCGATCTTCCAGGTATCCACCACTTCGATCTGCATGGCCGTATCGGGCTTGCCGTGACGCTCGCGCCGAATGGTCCAGGCGTGCATCTGCTTTGGCACATGGCCCAGCGGAGGCATTTCGCCGATCTCGTACAGGTCCTTTTTCGGCGCGTCATAGGTCGCGATCTGCTGCTGCGTATCCAAAGCCATCCTCCGGCCTCCCCAGAACCACAATGCCGCGCCGCAGAATCGGCGCCTTGGGTCACTGATAGAGGATGCCCGCGCAATATTGCAATAGCGATGCGCCTATTTTTGTAATTTTATGTCCGCCGCATCGCGGCACCGCCGGGCGCGACACAGATTGTTGGGCCAAGCCCGGAACTGGGCAGCCCCTAGCCTTCCAGAACCTGCCGCACCGGGGCGGCATAGAACCCCACCAGCGCTTGCTTGCCCGGCGGAATGCGCAGATCGGCCCCCACCAGCCCCCGCCGCTGCATATGCAGCAGCGCCTCGGCCACTGTCGGCCCCAACCCCTGCGGATGCAGCCGCAGCACCGCCTCCCGCGCCGCAAGCGCATCGGCCAGACGCGCCACCTCGGCCTCCAGCGCCGCGCGGTCGGCGGGCGCGGCCTCCAGCGCCGCCGCCAGCAACGGCACCGGCAGCACCGGCACCACCCGCGCCACCCGTGCCATCAGCGCGCGGCCCAAAGCCTCGGTCGGGTCATCATGCCCTTCGGCCAGAAAGGCGCGCAGCGAAATCGGCGCACCGAACCCGGCCGCCGTCGCGCCAAAGCCGGGGAAGTTTCCCCGCAGACTGCGCCACGCCATCCGCAGGGCAAAAGTGACCACGCCCGTCACCCGGGGCCGGAACCGCCGCACCCCCGTCCGTGCTGCCTCGGTCAGCAGCCTGTCCTCCAGCACGCGGTCATAGCCAAGACCCACCGGCACAAACAGGATGTCCCGCTCCCCAGCATCAAAACCGCTCACGAAATAGGACAACAGGCCCAGCTTCGCCGCCCCCACCCGGCCATCCAGCGACAACCCGCCCTCGGGGAAAATCGCCTGCGCCACACCCTCTTCGGCCGACATCTGCACATAGCGCGCCAACACCCGGCGATAGAGCGCATTGCGCGATCCGCGCCGGATGAAATAGGCCCCCATCCCCCGGATCAGCCGCGACAAAGGCCAAACCCGCGCCCATTCCCCCACCGCATAGGAAATCGCAGACCGGTCCGCGATCAGCCATGTCACCAGCACGTAATCCATATTGCTGCGATGGTTCATCACGAACACCACCGTCGCCCGGTCATCCACCCGCGCCAAGGCCGGATCAATCCGCCCGATCCGCACCCGATAGAACAGCCGTGTCAGCCAGCGCGCGACCTGCACGGCAAAGCCGAAATACATCGTCGCAGAAAAGGCAGGCACAATCTCGGCCGCGTAGGACCGCGCCTCCTGCATCGCCACCGTGGGCGGCACCCCGGCCTCTGCCGCGTGATCCGCCACTGCCTGCATCACTTGGGGGTCATAGGCCAGCCGCAGGATCATGTCATGCCGCTGAGCCAGCTTGAACGGCGAAATCGGCCGCTCCAGCCGTTCATTCAGCCGCGCCACCGCCCGCTCCATCCGGCGGCGAAAGAACCACCGCACCGATGGCGCCAGCACACGGTCCAGCGCGGCGATGGCCGCAAGGACCAGCACCAGAACCACAAGCCAGAGCGGAAGCTCCACCGTTCCCGTCATGCGAACAGGCTAGCGGCCTTTCGGCCCGCCTGCAAACCGCAGATAAGCGGGCGCATCAAAGTGGATCAGTTGATGGTGATCGAACTGCCGGAACAGATGTCGATGTCGCCCACGGCTTCATCGCCATCATCGAACACAGCGCGGAAGGCATAGGCACATTCGCCCGATCCGTCATCGAAGTTGACGGTCAGGTTGGCACCCGAACCCACGGCCTGCCCGGCCAGCATGTTTTCCTGCCAATCCGCAGCGCCTTGGGTAGAGGCATAGAATTCCACGATGGTGAAACCACTGTTGTTCACCACCTGAACCGAACGGTCCTGCGCAAAGGCCGGAACGGCCAGCAGCAGCGGGAGGGCAACAAGCGCATGAATGGCGCGCATCGACGTATGGTCCTTCGACCCTCGGCCCCCCTTGTTCATGCCAGACTCGCGGCAGGGGCCTTCCATGCAAATATAGTAAAGTCATGCCTGCATGTTAAGGGGCCTGCCAAAGCGAAGTTTGACGCAAACTTCACGCCGATTTCTGACGCAGAAATCGCTGCACCCACCCGCCCCCCGGAATTTGCGTCAAATTCCGTCGCAGTTTTTGCGTCAAAAACCGCGCCACATCCCCGCCGCACTGCGGAATGCCGCAACGCGGCGAATTGACATTGAACGATTGTGTCCTCTATGGATGCGTCAGCGAAATAAAATTGCCGAACTGATTCAGGAGGCCGCCATGACCCCGCCCAAGAAAGAAGCGCCCTGGCTCTTCCGCACCTATGCCGGTCATTCCACCGCCCGCGCCTCCAACGCGCTCTACCGCAACAACCTGTCGCGCGGCCAGACCGGCCTTTCGGTGGCCTTCGACCTGCCCACCCAGACCGGCTATGACAGCGACCATGAACTCTCGCGCGGCGAAGTGGGCAAGGTGGGCGTCCCCGTGGCGCATTTGGGCGATATGCGCACGCTGTTCGATCAGATCCCGCTGGATCAGATGAACACATCGATGACGATCAACGCCACCGCGCCCTGGCTGCTGGCCCTCTACATCGCCGTGGCCGAGGAACAGGGGGCCGACATCTCTGCCCTGCAAGGCACGGTGCAGAACGACATCATCAAGGAATACCTCTCGCGCGGGACCTATATCTGTCCGCCGAAGCCATCCCTCCGCATGATCACCGACGTCGCGGCCTATACGCAGAAGCATCTGCCGAAATGGAACCCGATGAACGTCTGCTCCTACCACCTGCAAGAGGCTGGCGCGACGCCTGAACAGGAACTGGCCTTCGCCCTTGCCACCGCCTGCGCCGTGCTGGACGATTTGAAAGGCAAGGTCAGCGCGGAAGACTTCCCCAACATGGTGGGCCGCATCTCGTTCTTCGTGAACGCAGGCATCCGCTTCGTCACCGAACTGTGCAAGATGCGCGCTTTCGTCGACCTGTGGGATGAGATTTGCGAAACCCGATACGGCGTCACCGATCCGAAATACCGCCGCTTCCGCTATGGCGTGCAGGTCAATTCCTTGGGCCTGACCGAACAGCAGCCCGAAAACAACGTCTACCGCATCCTGATCGAGATGCTGGCCGTGACCCTGTCCAAAAAGGCCCGTGCCCGCGCCGTGCAACTGCCCGCATGGAACGAAGCCCTCGGCCTGCCCCGCCCCTGGGATCAGCAATGGTCGCTCCGGATGCAGCAGATCCTCGCCTATGAAACCGACCTTCTGGAATATGACGATCTGTTTGACGGCAACCCCGCCATCGACCGCAAGGTGGCCGAGCTGAAAGACGGCGCCCGCGCCGAATTGGCCACGATTGATGGGATGGGCGGCGCGGTCGCTGCCATCGAATACATGAAGGGCCGTCTGGTCGAGGCGAACTCTGACCGCCTCTCAAAGATCGAATCCAAGGAAACCACCGTCGTCGGCGTCAACCGCTGGACCGAGGCCGCGCCTTCGCCCCTGACGGCGGGCGACGGGTCGATCATGGTGGCCGACGCTGATGCCGAACACGATCAGATCGAACGCCTGCAAAACTGGCGCGCCACCCGCGACGAGGCAAAGGTCAAAGCCGCCCTCGACGCCCTGCGTCAGGCCTGCGCCACAGGCGCAAACGTCATGCCCGCCTCCATCGCCGCCGCCAAGGCCGGGGCCACCACAGGCGAATGGGGGGCCGTCGTCCGCTCCGCATTCGGCGAATACCGCGCCCCCACCGGCGTGTCTCGC
Source organism: Fuscovulum sp. (assembly GCA_035192965.1). Taxonomy (NCBI): domain Bacteria; kingdom Pseudomonadati; phylum Pseudomonadota; class Alphaproteobacteria; order Rhodobacterales; family Paracoccaceae; genus Fuscovulum; species Fuscovulum sp. The sequence goes on from CP136571.1 coordinate 3,690,386, forward strand.
AGCCCCTCGAACCGCACCGAAGGGTTGGAGCCGATCCGCGACGCCGTCGCCGCCGTGTCGTCCAAACTGGGCCGCCAGCTGAAATTCCTCGTGGGCAAGCCGGGGCTTGATGGTCATTCCAACGGCGCCGAACAGATCGCCGCCCGCGCCCGCGATTGCGGCATGGACATTCATTACGAAGGCATCCGCCTGACCCCCGCCGAAATCGTGGCCGCCGCCGTGGAACAAGAGGCGCATGTCGTGGGCCTCTCCATCCTGTCGGGCAGCCACATCCCGCTCATCACTGAAACGATGGAACGGATGCGCGCCGCGGGCCTCGGCGATGTCCCCCTCGTCGTGGGCGGCATCATCCCCGAAGAAGACGCCGCCCGCCTGCGCGCAATGGGCGTGGCCGCCGTCTACACGCCCAAGGATTTCGAACTGAATCGCATCATGATGGATATCGTCGGCCTCGTGGACAGGCAGGCCGTCGCTGCCGAATGATCGCAAAATGACACCCCCGCGCTGACGATCCTTCGTCTGCGCGCTTGTTCCAGATCAAGGCACCCGGCCCGCCCCCAGCGCATCCTTCTCCCAGCATACCGCATGGGAGGAACCGCAATGCTGAACCAGATCCGCCGCTTTCTGGATCGTCTCGATCAACTCAAACAGGTCGAAGCGCTCTCTGATCACGATCTTTACGATCTTGGCATGACCCGCGCGCAGGTCACCGCCTTTGCCACCATGCCCGCCGATGTGCCCGACCGCGTCACCGCCATGGCCACCATTTTCGGCATTTCCAACAATGAGTTGAAGGCCAACCGCGCCGACTATCTGGAACTGCTGGGCACCTGCGCCAATTGCAACCAACGCAGCAAATGCGCCCGCCTGCTGCAGGATGCCAGCTTGGCCCAGCCCGCAGATGCCACCTTCTGCCCCAACGCACCGGCCTACAGCGAACGGGTCACCATCACCGGGGCCACAAGGGCCGCCTGATCCCACGCATCCGACCTATCACCGTTTTCCTGACTGGCAGCCTGTGCTGCACTGCAGGGGACTTCCCCTTTGCAATGCCATGGCCTAGCGTCATGTTGCGAAATCACGAGGCTTCCATGACTGTCCATATCGGCGCCAAACCCGGCGACATCGCCGAAACCGTCCTCCTGCCCGGCGATCCCTACCGCGCCCGCTGGGCCGCCCAAACCTTCCTGCAAGACGCCGTTCTGGTGAACGAGGTGCGCGGGATGTTGGGCTATACCGGCACCTGGAACGGCCACCGCGTCACCATCCACGGCACCGGCATGGGCATGCCCTCGATGTCGATCTATGCCAATGAACTGATCCGCGACTATGGCGCTCAGACCCTGATCCGCATCGGATCGGCAGGCGCGCTGCAAACCCATGTGAAGGTACGCGATATCGTTCTGGCGCAGGCGGCCAGCACGCTTGGCACCCCGTCCCGTTCCATCTTCAAGGAACTGCACTTCGCCCCCGTCGCCGATTTCACCCTGCTCGCCGCCGCCCACAAGGGTGCGCTGGCACGGGCCATCCCCACCCATGTCGGGGGCATCTATTCGTCAGACACCTTCTATGACGAACGCCAAGACCTGTCTGACCAACTCCAACGCCACAACTGCCTCTGCGTGGAAATGGAGGCCGCCGAACTTTACACCCTCGCCGCCCGCTACAACCGCCGCGCTCTGGCGGTGCTGACAATCTCGGATCACATCCTCACGCATGAGGCACTGCCCGCGTCCGACCGCGAACGCAGCTTCGGCGACATGGTCCAGATCGCGCTAGAGGCCGCCTTCACCACCACGTGAGGGGGGGTTACCACCGGGTCCCGGGGCGCGTAGCTATGCTGCCTGCCCCGGAAAGGACACCCCCATGAAAGCTGCCCGCATCCACGCCTATGGCGATTCCGACCAGATCCGCGTCGAAGACGCCCCCCTGCCCGAAATCGGCCCCGATGACGTGCTGATCCGCGCCGTCGCCGCCTCGGTCAACCCGGTCGATTGGAAAATCCGCCGCGGCTATCTGGAAAAGATGCTGCCCTATGACATGCCCCTCACCCTCGGCTGGGATGTGTCGGGCATCGTGGAATCCGTCGGCGCCGACGTCACCAGCTTCAAACCCGGCGATGCCGTCTATTCCCGCCCCGACATCCGCCGTAACGGCACCTATGCCGAATACGTGGCCGTCCGCGCCCGCGAAATGGCCCTCAAACCCACCACCATCAGCCATGTCGAAGCGGCCTCCCTGCCCCTCGTCTCCATCACGGCATGGGAGGCGCTGATCACCACCGCCGGCATGCAGCCCGGACAGCGCGTCCTGATCCATGCCGGTGCCGGCGGCGTCGGCTCCATCGCCATTCAGCTTGCCAAGGCCAAAGGCGCCCATGTCACCGCCACCGCGTCTTCGGGTAAGGCCGCACTTGTTCGCTCTCTCGGCGCGGATGAGGTGGTCGATTACCGCGATCCCGCCGCCTTTGCCGCCGCCCGCGACATGGACATCGTATTCGATACCATCGGCGGCGATACGCAGGATGCGTCCTGGGCCATGCTCAAGCCGGGTGGTTTCCTCGTGTCCATCACCGCGCCCCCCAGCGCCGAACGCGCAACAGCCGAGGGCAAACGCGCGGGCTTCGTCTTCATCGACCCGAACGCCGCCATCCTGCGCGACCTTGCTGATCTGGTGGACGCGGGGCAAATCCGCCCCCTCATCGGCGGCGAATTCCGGCTGGATGACGCGGCAAAGGCGCAACTGGCCTCGGAAACCGGCCGCACCACCGGCAAGATCGTGATCTATACCGGCCAGCCTTGAACTCCGGCGCCGGAATCTAAAGCGCCGCAATCTCCTCCGCGACCAGCCTCTGCAACTCCCACAGATACCGGTCGCGGATACCCAATTGCTCCAGATGCCGCACGGTGTGGTGCAGATAGGCCGCGCAACTGCCCATATGCCCCGCTGCCCGCGCGATCCGCCGGGCCTGTTCCTCCATCGGCAGGCAGATATGGATCGCCGGGTCCAGCGGCGCGGCATAGAACACCAGCGCCCGCATCACGCCCGCCGCCCCCCGCACCGTCAACCAACGGACGGATGCCAGATCGACCTCATACCCGATCTCGCGCCGCAGCAGCGCCTCCATCGCCTCCAAGCGCCCCGCATCGGGCAGGCGGTAAGCCATGCCCCGGCAGCTTCCCCCCCGCGCCAAGGCCAGCATCAGACCCGGCTGATCCGGCGTTGCGCGCCAGCTTTCCAGATGGATGCAGAATGACCGCCGCCAGCCATGCAGCACGCAAGGCACCGCATCCGCCGCCTCGAACGCAGGTTTCCAGATCAGCGATCCATAGGCAAAGGTCCAGACCGGCCCTTCCCCCGCCTCGGCCAGGAGCCGCGCCGCATGGCGGGCAAAGGCGTCCTCTGCGATCCACGGCACCCCGCGCGCGCCATCGCATTCCGGCTCATGCCGTTCCACCCGCGCGACCAGCGCCTCGGTCAGATGCAGCACCCTAGACCCCATGACTGCCGTCATAGCCGTTCACCCCCGGCGCCACCCATCCCGCAGGCGGGGCCAAAGGCCGGAACACCTCCACCAGCAGCGGATGGCACCGCGCGGCATCCGATGAATGTTCCGCCGAACAATCCCCGCCCGGACAGGCCGACAAACCGCCGATCAGGTCAATCTCGGCAAAGAATTCCAGATAATCCCCCGGCCGCACCGGGCTTGCCTTCATGAAATACTGCCCCGTATCGCGGGTGAACCCCGTGCACATGAACACGTTCAGCACATCATGCACATGCGCCTCTGCCTCGCGCAGCGGCAGGCCCGTCCAATCCGCCAAGGCCCGCGTCAGGTTGGAATGGCAGCAATGGTGATACTGCCCGCCCCCGCTCAAAAGGTTGTGGGTATAGGGATCGCAGCGCGTGCCGATCACATCATGCACGGCCCCTCCGAACGCGTCGAACCCATACCAATCCAGACTGTCGTCCGTGATGGTCGCCATAGGCCGCAGCGTCGGAAAGGACGACCACATCCGATCCCCGGTTGACAGATGCGTCCCATGCAGCGCCCGCGTCTTGCCGGAATAGAACCGCGCGCGCAAATCCCCCTGCGCCCAGAGGTTCAGGTCGCCCACCTGCGGCCCTTCGATGCTGGTGATGCGAAAGAAATGCCCGGCCGGCACCGCGAAACACCGCGCATCCCGCGCCGGCACCACCACCTCGGCCACCCTCTCCCATCCCCCCCGCGCCGCGCGGAACGGCGCAAGGTCAGGGCGCGGCAACCCCTCGACCGGATAGCAGATCACCGGGGCAATCCCCTGCCGCGTATCGGCATCGGCAGGACGGGCATGGTCAGTCACAATCTTCATCGCGGCACCTCTCTGCGGCCACCCTATCAGCCCGCATCCCGCAGGCAATCACGCGGCGCGCGGGCCGATGTCACCTGCGCCCCACAGACCGCGCAGCGCCATACCTCCGGCCCCGCCGCCCGATCCAGCCGCCACCGACACGCCCGCGTCAACGTCGACCCGCGCCGCGAAAGCCACAGCACCACAAAGACACCGATCAGCAGAAGGGGGATCAGGATTGGCATGATGACCCCCGTCTAACACCAAGTCCCCCGCACCAGAACCCTGCCCACCTAAAGAAACAGGAAATCCCCCGCGTCCAGATCCCGCACCGCCACCCCCTCCAGCCGGATCAGATGGCCACCCACAGCCACCTCAGCCATCCGCACCCCGCCGATCGTCACATCCCGCAAGGCCAGCCCTGCCATGCCCGCCACGCCCTGCAACTCCAGCCGGTCCTGCCCCGGCACGAAATCCGTCACCAGATCGCGCTCCCAGCCGCGAAAGCTGGAAAACACAAACACATCCGCCCCAGACCCACCTGACAGGGTATCGCGCCCGCCCCCCCCGTCCAGCCGATCATTCCCCGCCTCTCCGGCCAGAAAATCGCCCCCCTCCTGCCCTGCCAGCGTGTCATTCCCCGTCCCGCCATACAGCCCATCCTCCCCCTCTCCCCCGCTCAGCCGGTCATTTCCCAACTGCCCGAACATTGTGTCCGTCCCGGCCCCGCCAAACAGCAGGTCATTCCCCGCCCCCCCCGCCAGCCGGTCATTGCCCGCCTCGCCAAGGACCGAGTCATTGCCCAACCGTGCCCGGATCACCTCATCCCCGGCCCCGGCAAGGATCGTGTCATCCCCGGCCCCGTCATTGAACACATCAACCCCATCGCCCCCCTCCAGCCAGTCATCCCCAAGGCTTCCGATCAGCCGATCCGCACCGTCCCCGCCGAACAGCCGGTCATTCCCGGCCTGCCCGAACAGCGCGTCTTCCCCGGCCCCGCCGAACAACAGGTCATCCCCCAGACTGCCCGCGATGAAATCATTCCCCGCCTCCCCAAGGATCGAGTCATCGCCCGCCCCCGCCCGGATCACCTCATTCCCCGCCCCGGCAAGGATCGTGTCATTGCCCGCGCCGTCGACGAACACATCCTCCCCCTCACCCCCCTCCAGCCAGTCATCCCCCTCGCCACCGTCCAGCCGGTCCACCCCATCCCCGCCGATCAGCCGGTCATCGCCCGCCTCGCCAAACAGGCTGTCACTCCCCAGCCCGCCGAACAGCAGATCATCCCCCAAACCGCCCGCCAGATCGTCATTGCCCGCCTCACCCAGAACCGAGTCATCGCCCAGCCCCGCCCGGATCACCTCATTCCCAGCCCCGGCAAGGATCGTATCATTGCCCGCGCCGTCGACGAAGACATCCTCCCCCTCACCCCCCTCCAGCCAGTCATCCCCCTCGCCACCGTCCAGCCGGTCCACCCCATCCCCGCCGACCAGCCGGTCATTGCCCGCCTCGCCAAACAGGCTGTCATTGCCCGCGCCGCCTTCCAGCCTGTCGTCCCCGCTTCCGCCCCACAGCGCATCCTCGCCCAGTCCACCCAGAATCTGGTCATGCCCGGCCCCACCCCGGGCGGTGTCATGGCCACCCCCAGCCTCGATTGCATCCGCGCCATCGCCACCCTCCAGAACCTCGGCGTCATCGCCACCGATCAGCCGGTCATCGCCCGCCCCCCCATCCAGCGTATTGGCCCCCGCGCCGCCCAGCACCGTGTCATCCCCATCCTCGCCGAACAGCGCGTCCCGCCCCTCGGCCCCGACAAGGCTGTCATTCCCGGCCCCGCCGAACAGGCGGTTGTCGCCGCTATCCCCGGACAGACTGTCCGCGCCTTCCCCGCCAGACAGCAGATCATCACCATTGCCCCCGATCAGGGCGTCATTCCCCGCCCCGCCCAGCAGCGTATCCGCGCCGCCCCGGCCGTTCAGCGTGTCATTCCCGCCTCCCCCTTCCAGCCGGTCCGCCCCGGCGCGACCGGACAGGTTCACACCCGTGCCCACCGGATCGGGCGGCGGGTCAGGGTCCGGCGGGTCCGGGTCCGGTGGCTCCTCGATCACCGGCGCCGGATCGAACAGCACCCGCCCGTTGCGCCCGAATTCCAGCGCCATCACCTCTGCCACCGTCAGGGGGCGGCCCGATGCCGTGCGGATCTCCAACTCTTCGCCCGCAAAGCGCAATACCGCCCCCGTCGCGGTCACCGTCACCGCCAACTGCCCCGCATGGCGAAAGAACGGCCATCCTGTCAGGTCGATCCGGTCCAGAGCAGGGTCGAAATCGGTGATCACGTCGCGCAGACCATCGGCGCGCATCACGAACAGATCGCCCCCTGCCCCCCCGGTCAGCACATCCACCCCCGCCCCGTCCAGGATCAGGTCACGCCCTGCGGCCCCCACCCGGCCCGGAACGCCCAACCCTGCCAGCGGCAGCGAAAGCTGCGTCACCCCCGCCTCCGCCCCCGACAGCACCATCACCTGCAAACTGTCGCCCACCACCACACCGCGCAGCGCGCTGATATTGGCCAGCCCCAGATCGGCCCGGTCGGCAAGGCTCGTCAGATGCACCAGCCGCCCCCCCGGCGTCAGGGCAAACAGCGTCAGCCCCTCATCCGCCCCGGCCGCCAGCACAAAGACCCAATCGCCCCGCACCACCACATCCAGCGCCGTGACACCCTGAAACCGCGTGCCCAATTCATCAAACACATGATCCACCGGCACCAGCGCCCCGCCCGCGCCGACACGAAACACCGTCAGGCTTGATGACCCGGCCGCCGCCGCGACCAGCCATGTCGCGCCAAAAGCCTCGACCGTCTGCAACGCGGTGATCCCCTGCATCGGCACGCCCTGCGCCTGCCCTGTCACCGCCCCCCGCGTCAGCGCACCCGTTGCCCCGACGATCAGCGTGGTGATGCCGTGTTCCACCCCCGATCCGGCAAAGACATAGCTCACACCCCCCACCTGCGCCCGCGCCAGCGCCACCACCCCGGCGAGCGCGAAGGCCCCCGCATCCGCCGCCACCGAAACCGGCGTCAGCGCGCCGCCCGCCCCGATGCGAAAACTTTCCACCCCGCTTCCGCTGTGCCGCGCGGCCAGCAGATAGGACTGCCCCGCCACCTCCACCGCGATCATCTCCACCGCCTGCGCTTGCATCGGTGCGCCCGGTTGCAGAAAGGCGGTCATCCCCCCCGCCCCTTGCGCCGTGGTGATCATGTCCACCGGCAGGCTGCCCGCCACGCCCCCCACGCTAACCCCCACCCGCGCATTGCCCTGCACCGCAAAGGACTGCACCACCGGCCCCGCCTCGCCCAGCCCAAGCAGCACGGTTTCATTCAGCACCGGATTGAACAGCCGGACCGTGGGAACAGTCCCCGGCTGCACCACTATCTCGCCATGCGTCCAAGGCTGCGCAAATCGCGCGCCAAGGGTCACCCCGACCCTCAGAAATTCAAACACGACACCCTCACCCACACCCGAAGGCCCAAACCCGAAGGCCCACACCCGAAAGCCCACACCCGAAAGCCTAGGTCAGACTGGCGCTGTCACGGTTAGGAATGCCTTAGGGAATGCGGGCAAATCCAAGGCCTTCCCCCCGGATTTTAGCGATCTGTTCACACAGTCGTCTCGGCCTCGGCGGGTGTGACCGGGCGGCGTTTGATCATCGCCTCGCGCCAGGTGATATAGCTGATCGCCCCGATGATGACCGCCCCTCCCAGCAGGACGAACAGATCCACCCCCTCGCCGAACACCAGCGCGCCCAGCAATGTGGCCCAGATCAGTTGCAGAAACGTCACCGGCTGCGTCACCGCCAGCGGCGCAGCCCGGAAGGCCCGCGTCATCGCGTAATGCCCCCCTGTCGCGAACCCCGCCACCAGCCCCAACCACGCCAATTGCGTCAGGCTCATCGGCACCCAGACCCAGATCGCCAGCGGCAACAGCCCCACCGTCACGCTCACCGACAGGATGCCCACGATGGCCCCAGCCGAAACCTGCTGGCTCAAACGCTTGGCAAACAGATAGGACACCGCAAAGAAACAGGCCGCGCCCAGCTGCGCGAAATGCCCATCCGTCACCTCGCGCAGTCCGGGGCGGATCACGATCAGCGCGCCCACCAGCGCCACCCCCACCGCCACGATCCGCCGCAGCGCCAGCGCCTCGCCAAAGAACAGCGCCGCGCCCAACGTCACCAGAACCGGGTTCAGATAGCCAATCGCCGTCACCTCGGCCACCGGGATGCGCGCCATGGCGTGAAACCACAGCACCACCGCCGCCGTATGCGCCAACCCGCGCCAGCCAAACAGCCGCAGCGTGCCGGGCGGAAATCCCGCCCGCATCAGCGGCCCCAGCGTCGGCAGCAGAAACACCACGCCCCAACCAAAGCGGACAAAGGCCGATTGCGCGGCGGGCAGGTCCGTCCCCAAATGGCGCACGATCCCGGTCACCGCCACGAAACACAGCCCCGTCAGCAGCATCCACAACGCCCCTTCCACGGGGCGGCCCAGATCGGTGACGGGGGGTTTGGCACTCATGGCGGCGACAAAACCCGATCCCCACGCCGCCCGCAAGGCCACAAGCGCCGCAGGCTCAGGCCGTCAGCGCCAGCTTGGCCGCAATCGCCCACATCGTGCAGCCCACCACCACCTCCAGCACCACCCAGGCACGCGGCTTGGCAAACACCGGCCCCAGCAACCGCGCCCCAAAGCCAAGCGCGCTGAAGAACACGAAAGACCCCGTCGCCGCGCCTGTTCCAAAAGCCACGCCATGCGGCGCATATTGCGTGCTGATCGACCCCAGCAGCACCACCGTATCCAGATAGACATGCGGATTGGCCCAGGTCAGCACCAGGCACGTCGCCAGCACCTTGCCCAACGGCGCGGCCCCACCCGGCGCGGGCATCAACGCCTCACCCCCGGCCCAGGCCGCGCGAAACCGCAGCGCGCCATAGACCACCAGAAAGGCCACACCCCCCCACAGCATCACATCCGCCAGCCACGGCACTGCCCCCGACACCAGCGCAAAGCCCCCGACCCCCGCCGCGATCAGCACCGCATCCGACAGCGCACAGGTCACCACCACCGCCAGCACATGCTCGCGCCGGATCCCCTGCCGCAGCACAAAGGCGTTCTGCGCCCCTATGGCCGCGATCAGGCTGATCGCCACCACAAACCCCGCCCCGGCCGCCTCAAGCATGGGCCAGCGCCTCCAGCGCCCGCAGCGCATCGCCCCGGCGATCCCATGGCACGAAAAGATGGTCATGGTGCAGCCCGGCAATCACGTTGCAGCTGATCCCTTCACGCGCCAGCGCGGCGGACAAGGCCGCCGTCAAACCCACCGCCGCAAGGTCACTGTGGATCGTCAGGCTGATCCGCCCCCAAGGCTCCGACGCCAGCCCCACCCCGGCCAGAACTTCCAGCGGGGCCACCACCGTCAGCCCCTCCACCTCGGCCACCGAGGCAAAGGGCGCAAAGGGCAAGGCCCCACCCGGCCACAGCGCAAAGCCATAGGCCGCCGAATGCAGCTCCGGCTCCATCCCGCGCAGCAACCGCCCGATATCCCGTTCGCCCATGGCACAGTCCCTCTCCTCGTTCCCCCTTGACCTACCGCCCCCACCCGTCACAATCCAATTAAAGAACCTGCCCCAACATTAGAAACTCTAATGCTCGATCCCGCCCAGCTTTCCGCCCTCGCCGCCGTTCACCGACGCGGCTCCTTTGACCTTGCCGCTGCCGAACTGCACGTCACCCCTTCGGCCATTTCCCAACGGCTCAAGGCGCTGGAGGAACGGATCGGCACCCTCCTTATCCGGCGCGGCACGCCCTGCACCGCCACCGCCACTGGCCTGCGCCTGATCCGCCACCATGATGAAGTGGTGCTGTTGGAACAGGCCCTCGCCGCCGAACTTCCCGGCACCACCCCCGGCCCGGCCACCCTGCGCATCGCGGTCAATGCCGACAGCCTCGCCACCTGGGTCATCCCCGCGCTGGCCGCGACCGAAGGCTTTCTTTACGACATCGTCATCGACGATCAGGATGTCTCGCAAGACTGGCTCCGCCGGGGTGAGGTTGCCGCCGCCGTCACCGCCCATCCCGGCCCGCTGCAGGGCTGCGACACCCTTCCCTTGGGCCGCCTGCGCTATCGCGCCACCGCCTCACCTGCCTATATCGAACGCTGGATGCCCGATGGCGCCAGCGCGCTGGCACTATCCCGCGCCCCCGCCTTGACCTTTTCCGACAAGGACCGCCTGCAACACCTCTGGGTCGATCAGCGCACCAGCGGACAAGCCAGCCGCGCAGGCTTTCCCGGCCACCGCCTCGCCTCGTCTCAGGGGTTTGTGGATGCCTGCCTTGCGGGCCTTGGCTGGGGGCTGAACCCCGAACCGCTCGTCGCGGTCCATCTTGCCAGCGGCAGGCTCGTCGACCTCGCCCCGGATCAGCCGCTTGATACCGCCTTGCACTGGCAATTTGCCCGCCTCACCGCGCCCGCGCTTGCCCCGCTCACCCGCGCCATGCAGCAAGCCGCGCGCGGCGTCCTGCTTCAGCCCTGACGCAGCACCCGGAACAACGCCATCGCGCCCAGCAGCACCAGCATCAGCCCGCCAATATCCGCCGCCGTCACGGTCACATAGGTCGCCATCCGCTCGCCCACGGAAAACCCATCACAGCACGGCCCCGCCATCACGCGCGGCACATTGCCGATCAGCGCGGCCACCAACCCCACCGCCATCAGCACGCGCCAGTTCGCCGCCCGCCCCTCGCCCCGCGCATCCAGCCCGGCCTTGCGAAACAGGTCAAAGCTCACTGGAACCGCCGCAACCTTGACCGCTAGGATCGTCAGCAACGCCCAGGACAGGCTCGACACGCCAAGAATCGCCCCCACCGCCAACACCGCCGCAGGCAGCATCAACGGCACCGCCATCCAGCCATAAACCCAGGTCAGCAACACCATCGCCCCAAAGGGCACGAACACAGCATGAAGCTGGCTGGTCACATGCGGCAAAACCACTTCCCGCAGGCCCTGCACCCCCTCGCCCAGCGCAAAGGCCAGCAGGATCAGCGCGGATACCAGGGAAAAATGCACAGCGGTGAACCGCATCGCGTTTCGCATCACATCCCCTCTCTTTCGCAGCCGCAGATCATCCCCGCCCTCAGGTCCGGGGCTCCACTGCCAGCACGTAATGCCCTGCCCGCGTATCGGGCGCGTGGGCAATCATCCCCCGCTGGACAAGGCTCTTCAGCGCCCTGTGATAGGTGGCCTGAGGAATGCTCGCCGCAAGCGGATGGTTCCGGATCGCATCGGATCGCGCCGCTTTCGGCGACCCGGTGCAAACCTCATTGATCGCATAAAGAACATCCCGCTCGTTCGGAGACAGGTCGACCAGCCCAAGGGTCGTTTCCATCTCGAACAGCAAGGCCCTCAACTGTGCAACGCTTTTGATATTCACAACGCGAACTTCCCGACGTTCCCCAACCCACATTTAACTTACGCTAGGAAAAGCTGCGCAGGCAACGGTCACCCGCATCTTTGACATAAATTAACAATTTGTGCCCAAAGCCCCGTTCTTTCTCTTGACAGCACGGCCCGAAGTAACAACTTTGGCGTGTATTGGCCGGTGAGATAACGTTTTTTTGGTTCCTTGGTTCCGACCGGCCCTCTGTGCGATGCCAGTTCCCTTCTGTGCGATCCCAGTGCCCAGCGATTCCCCACTTCCGCAGACCGTCCAATGAGTGCGCGCCCCATCAGATGACCGGTTACACACAAAGCCTCAGCATGGTTCCCGCCGCCGACCATCCCAATCCAGCCATCGCCGGCGAAGCAGGCCAGTCGCCCCGCTCTGCAAACATCGTGGTTTTTTGCGATCGGCCCGGCCCGCTTGACCCGCTGCTGGACTGGCTTGCAGAAAAAGGCGCGCAGATCACCCATTTCCCGCTCCGCCGCCTGCCGCTCGATTGGTTTGACACCTATGCCGGCAGCCATGATGTCGCCCTCGTCGACGCCGATTTCCTTGGGGACGAAGGCGCCATGATCGATTTCGGCATGCGCCTGCGCCGCTTCAGCCCCGCCATGCCGGTCATCATGGCCTCGCGCCGCGTGACGACCTCGGATTACTCCACCGAACGCATGGCGATCTGCGACGTGACGCTGCGCATGCCCGTCACCCGCGGCGACCTGCTCGAAGCCATGTCCGCCGCACTGGAAAACCACAGCTACTGGATGGAAAAGCGTGGTGACGGCCGCCCCCGGATCGCCGACGCCCCGCCACCCGCCGCCTGATACCGCGCGAGAATGCAAAAGGGCGGCCACAAGGGCCGCCCTTTCCAATTCCGCCCGATGGATCAGGCCAGTTGCGCCGCCACATCCTCGGGAATGTCGAAGTTGTGCGTCACGGTCTGCACATCGTCATCTTCTTCCAGCATGTCGATCAACCGCAACAGCTTGGTCGCCGTTTCCAGATCCACCTCGGTGCGCGATTGCGGCCGCCAGACCAGCTTGGATTCCAGCGATTCCCCCAGCGCCTTTTCCAGCGCATCCGATACGTCCGACAGGGCCTCGACGCTGCAATAGATCCAATGACCCTCGTCATCGGATTCCACGTCATCGGCCCCGGCATCCAGCGCCGCCATCATCACATCATCGGCCGACCCGACCGAGGCCGGATAGGAAATCTCGCCCACCCGGTCAAATGAATGGCTGACCGATCCGGTCTGCCCAAGGTTCCCGCCGCATTTCGTGAAATAGGACCGCACATTGCTGGCCGTGCGGTTCAGGTTGTCGGTCATCGATTCAACGATGATCGCAATCCCGTTCACGCCATAGCCTTCATAGCGGATTTCGCTGTAATCCTCGGCATCGCCGCCCATGGATTTCTTGATCGCGCGTTCGATCACGTCCTTGGGCATCGACACGGCCTTCGCGGCCTTCACCGCAAGGCGCAGACGCGGGTTCTTGTCGGGATCTGGGTCGCCCATCTTGGCGGCGACGGTGATCTCCTTCGCCAGCTTGGAAAACATCTTCGAGCGCAGCTTGTCCTGCTTGCCCTTGCGATGCTGGATATTCGCCCATTTAGAATGGCCTGCCATGACCCGTGCTCCGCTTCCCTGTGGGGTGATGCGGTCCTATACACAAGGCAGGCAGGGAACGGCAACCCCGCCCCTGCACTGGCCCATGGCCATAAGGCCGTCTCAGTCCCGCACAGGCGGGGGCGACGCAAAGGTCCAGACCTCCACCCCGTCGGTAATCTCCACACTGGCCAACGGCGCCACCACGCCCTCGGCCCCCAGCGCGCGGGTCAGTTCCGTCCAGAATTGGCGCAGCAAGTTGGGCCGGTCCACCAGCGTCACCCGGTAATCATAGCCCGGTCCGCAGGGCTCCAGCCGCCCCGCCCCGCCCGCCGCCGCCCAATCGGCGCGGCACACCGTGCCGTTGCTCAGGCTCACCGTCAGCACCTCGGATGACAGCCGCGCCGCCTGCGGCTCCACTCCGCCACCGGGCAGCGCGCATCCCGCCAGCACCGCCACCACCGCCAGACCCGCCATCACACGCATCGCATCTCTCCTCAAAGCGGCCAATCAAAGCGGCCAGATCAGCGGGATCAGGGCCGACGCCACCAATCCCGTGATGATGTTCAACGGGATCCCCACCCGCATGTAATCCGAAAACCGGTATCCGCCGGGGCCATAAACCATCATGTTGGTCTGATACCCCACCGGCGTGGCAAAAGCGACTGACGCCGAAAACATCACCGCCACCACGAACGGCCGCGCATCCAGCCCCAAAGATTGCGCCAGCTCGATCACGATCGGCGTATAGATTACCGCCACCGCGTTATTCGACAGGAACTCGGTCAGCACCAGCCCCAGGAAGTAAACGCTCAGGATCATCAAGAACGGCGACAGCCCAGCCATGGACGGCGCCACCGCCTCCACCATCAGCGACACCGCGCCCGAATGATCCAACCCCTGCCCCACCGCCAGCATGGCAAAGATCATCGCCAGAAGCCGCCCGTCGACAAAGGAAAACGCCTCTTCGGCATCCACACAGCGCGTGATCAGGATCACCGCCACCGCCATCAGCCCCAGCGCCAGAATGGGCGCCACGTCAAAGGCCGACAGCACCACGATCCCGGCCAGCGCCGCCACCGCGATCGGTGCCTTGGTCCGCCGGAACGGCTTGATCGACGGGCGGCTGATATCCACCAGATCCATATCCGCCGCCAGCCGCTGGATATCCTCCACCGCGCCTTCCAAAAGCAGCGTATCACCCACGCGCACCGTCAGGTCATCCAATTGCCGCCCGATATTCTGGTTCCGCCGATGCGCCGCCAGCACATAGACCCCGTACCGCCGCCGCAGCCGCAATTCGCCCAGCCGCCGCCCCTCCATCCGGCACCCGGGGGAAATCAGCACCTCCACCGTTTCCGTCTGGGTCGATGACAGCTTGTCCACCAGATGCAGGTCCTTGCGGTTCTGCAAACCCAGCAGTTCCGTCATCTCGGTCCGCAGCACCACGCGGTCCCCCGCCGCCAACACCACAGGCGCCAGATCGCGCCGCAGCGACGCATCCCCGCGCAGCACGTCGATCAGGCGCACGCCATCGCGCTTGAACAGGTCGATCTCCAGCACCGCCTGCCCGATCAACGGGCTGTCCTCGGGGATCGCCACTTCGGTGAAATACTTCATCTTGCGGCGGTCGCTCAGCAGCACGCCCATGCTCTGGCGCACCGGCAAAAGCTTGTCCGCCGTCAGCGCCAGAAAGGCCCCGCCCACAATGGTGATCGCAATGCCCAAAGGCGCGATTTCAAAGATCGAAAAATGCTCCAGCCCGTTCTCCGCCGCCACCCCGTCCACCAGCAGGTTGGTCGAGGTGCCGATCAGCGTGATCATCCCCCCCATCACCGTGACATAGGACAAGGGGATCAACAGCTTGGACGGCGCGGTCCCCATCTTCACGGCAATCTGCATCACCACCGGGATCATCACCGCCACCAAGGGCGTGTTGTTCATGAAGGCCGACGCCACCGCGATGAACCCGAACAGCACCACAATGGTCATCTTGGGTCGGTCGCCCACATGCCGCTCGGCCGCGCGGATCACCATTTCCACCGCGCCGGTCCGCACCAGCCCGCCCATCACCAGAAACATAAGAACGATGGTCCACGGCGCGGGGTTCGACAGCACCGAAATCCCATCCTTCACCGGCAGGATGCCCAGCACCAGCATCAACGCCGCCCCGCCCAGCGCCGTTACTTCCACCGGATAGGTCTCGCGCACGAACAGCCCAAGCATCCCCACCATGATGGCCATCGCCACCCAGGGTTGCCACTCTGCCGCTATCTCAAGACCAAACATCCCGTCCCCTCGCATAGCCTTCACAGCGCGTCAGGGGGTGGGCGCACCTCCCGCATCCGCCTGCTTGCGCGGGCTGACCAATGCCACACCGCACAGAAGCAAAACAAGCGAAAGCCAGAGTGTTGGGGAAAAACTTTCCCCCAAAAGCAGGATCGCCCAGAAAATCCCCGCCCCCGTGACGATATAGGAACATTGCGAAGCGAACACCGCCCCCGCCCGGAACGCCAGCCAGACATAGCCTGCATACATCAGCGCATGGATGGCCGAAGATCCGATCAGCGCCACCTCATCCCGCCCGAAATCGGCAAAGGGATTGTACATCTGCCCCGACACCAGCGCGACCGGCAAACAAAGCGCCAGCCCCATCACCGATGCCCCGAACATCGCCTGCACCGGGTCCATCTGTGCCGTGCCATAGCGCGCCACATAAAGCCCCTCCAACGCATAACAGAACGGGCCGATCAGGGCGACCGGCAGAAAGGCCGCCATCGCCGGATCGGGCAATACCGCACCGGGGGCCGCAATCAACCCCACAGCCGCCAACCCCAGCACCAACCCGGCCATGCGCGGCCAGGTAAAGCGCTCCATTCCCAACAACAGCGCAATCGGAAAGGCGATCACCGGCACCGCCGAAATGATCGTCGACATGATGCCCGATGGCAGCCGGGCCACCGACAGGTAAAAGGTCGCATTGGGCACCAGCGTGCCCAGAACCGCCACTATCCCATAAAACCGCAAGTTGGCCCTGCTGAACACCAGGCCCTTGCCCCGCGGCAGGCTCAAGGCCCCCAGGACCAGCACACAGATCACCAATTGCCAGAAAATGAGCCCGAAAGGCTGCGCCCCGCCCGTGGTGGCGATCTTTCCCAAAGGCTGGGTCAAACCCCAACCCATGCCCAACACAACCAACACGCCGATCAGCGCCCGCCGTCCAGGTCCCTGCGCTGCGCCGACGGTCGCGGTCACGGCGCACTCTCCTGTAACCGCCCGCCCACCCGCACCGGCACCACGCGCAGCGCCTTGCCCGTCCGGTCATCGGTCTCCACGAACACGCCCGACAGCGTGGCCTCGCCCTCGGCAGGCTCAAACCGCGCCTTGGGCATGCCAGTCACGAAACGGCGCAGCGGTTCCAGCTTTTCCATCCCAATCACGCTGTCATAATCCCCGCACATGCCCGCATCCGACAGATAGGCCGTGCCGCCTTTCAGGATCATCGCATCCGCCGTGGGCACATGCGTATGCGTCCCCACCACCAGCGAGGCCTGCCCGTCGCACCAATGCCCCATCCCCATCTTTTCCGATGTCGCCTCGGCATGCACATCGACAATCGCCGCCTGAACCGAGGCGCCAAGGGCATGGGTCTTCAGCACGCCTTCGATGGCTGAGAACGGGTCGTCAAAGGGCCGCTTCATGAACACCTGCCCCAGCACCTGCGCCACCAGCACCTTGCGCCCCTGCGTCGCGTTGAACACGCGCCAGCCCTTGCCGGGGGCCACCTTTGAGAAATTGATCGGCCGGATGATGCGCGGCTCGGTCTCGATAAAGCTCAGCATGTCCTTCTGGTCAAAGGCGTGATCGCCCAGCGTCAGGCAATCCGCCCCCGCCGCCAGCAACAGCCTCGCATGCTCCCCGGTCAGTCCCGCCCCGCTCGAGGCGTTCTCGCCATTGACCACCACGAAATCGAGGGCCCAGTCCACGCGCAGCCCCGGCAGCCGTGCCGCCACCGCCGCACGCCCCGCCCGCCCCATCACATCGCCCAGAAAAAGGATCCGCATCCCCCCGCCCTACGCCGCGCCACCGCAAACGGCAATCCCGTTCCCGACCCCGCCTGTCGCAAAACCTTGGCCCGCCGCAAAACCCCACCTCACCGCAAAACCACCATTTGCCGCTTCATCTTGGCCCAAATACCCAAATCCGCACGCACCACCCCGCGCTCCAGTCCCCAATCCGGGAAAGCTCCCACTCCGCACAAACGCACAGAACCCGGCAAAAAACCGCCCAGCCCTATCCGAATTTGTATGCACAGCCGTCTGCACCGGCATCTGCACCGGGCGCTGCACAGCCCATTTTCGCCAACCCCCTGATCCACAACGCCCTTCCCCCGCCTCACGCCACGCCCTACCTTGCCCGTATGATCCTTCCCCCACCCCTCACCGACTGGTTCTCCGCCCGTGGCTGGACGCTCCACCCGCACCAGCAGGCGATGCTGGCGCGCAGCGCCAACCCCGCCACGCTCCTCATCGCCCCCACCGGCGGCGGCAAGACGCTGGCCGGTTTCCTGCCCACCCTGGCCGAGCTTGGCACCCACCCGGCCAAGGGCCTGCACACGCTCTATATCTCGCCCCTCAAGGCCCTCACCGCCGACATCCGCCGCAACCTCCGCACGCCCGTCGAAGGCGCAGGCCTGCCCATCCGGATCGAGGATCGGACCGGCGACACCACCTATACCCAGCGCCGCCGCCAGCGCGCCGACCCGCCGCATATCCTGCTGACCACGCCAGAATCCCTCGCCCTCCTTCTCTCCTACGAAGATGCGCCAAGGATTTTCCAATCCCTCCAACGGGTTGTGATCGACGAACTTCACGCGCTGGCCGAATCCAAACGCGGCGACCAACTGATGCTGCTCCTTTCCCGCCTCGAAACCCTTGCCCCCGGCCTGCGCCGCGTCGGCCTCTCCGCCACGGTCGAAGACCCGCCCGCGCTGGCCCGCTATCTCGCCCCAACCCAATGCGACATCCTTCAGGCCGACCCCGGCCCCGACCCCGATATCGCCATGCTGGAAACCGACACCCCCCCGCCCTGGGCGGGCGGCGGTGGCCGCTATGCCATGCAGGCGATCCTCGATCAGGTCCGCCGCCACCGCACCACGCTGATCTTTCACAACACCCGCGCGCAGGCGGAACTCTTCTTCCACGATCTCTGGCTACAGAACGACGACGGGCTTCCCATCGGCATCCATCACGGCTCCCTTGCCCGCGAACAGCGCGAAAGGGTCGAGGCCGCGATGGTCGAAGGGAGGCTCCGCGCCATCGTCTGCACCGGCTCGCTCGACCTCGGCATTGACTGGGGCGATGTCGACCTCGTGATACAGGTCGGCGCGCCGAAGAACGTCAAACGCCTCGTGCAAAGGATCGGCCGTGCCAACCACCGCTACAACGCGCCCTCCAAGGCCCTCATCCTGCCCGCCAACCGGTTCGAAGTGGTGGAATGTCGCGCCGCGCTTGATGCCGTCCGCGATCACACGCTTGACGGCGAACCGCGCGGCCCCGGCCCGCGCGATGTGCTCTGCCAGCACATCCTGCTCACCGCCGCCGCAGGCCCCTTCGACGCCGATATTCTCTTTGCCGAGGTTGCGCGCGCAGGCCCTTACGCCGCCCTCACCCGCCCGGAATTCGACGCCTGCCTCGATTTCTGCGCCACCGGCGGCTATGCCCTGCGCGCCTATGACCGCTGGCAAAGGCTGTTGTTCCGCAACGATAAATGGCAGCTTCGCGATCCCCGCACCGCCGCCGTCATCCGCCAGAACCTTGGCACCATCATCGACACCGAAACCCTTAAGGTCCGGTTAAGAAATCGCCTCGGCGGCACGCCGCTGGGCGAGGTGGAGGAAGGCTTCGCCTCAACCCTCACCCCCGGCGACACCTTCCTCATCGGCGGTCAGGTTGTCCGCTATGAAGGCCTAAAGGAAATGACGGTCGAGGTGACGCGCCAACCCGGCCGCGACCCAAAGGTCGCCACCTTCAACGGCACCAAATTCGCCACGTCCACCCTGCTCACGGAACGGATTCTAACGAAATTCCAACAGGATAGCTGGCCAGATCTGCCCGCCCACACGGCAAGCTGGCTCGCCCTGCAACGCGAGGTATCGCGGCTGCCGCAGCCCGACCGGCTCTTGGTGGAATCCTTCCCACATGACGGGCGGGAACATCTCTGCATCTACGGCTTTGCAGGCCGCAACGCGATGCAGACGTTCGCCCTTCTGGTGACAAAACGCATGGAAGAACAGGGCCTTGCCCCCTTGGGCTTTGTCGCCACCGACTACGCCACCTTGATCTGGGGCCTTGATCCCGTCACCGATGCCGCCCCCCTGTTCGACCTTCGCTCCTTGCGCGACGGTCTGGAAAGCTGGCTCGGCGGCAATGCCGTGATGAAACGCACCTTCCGCGCCAGCGCCATCATCGCAGGCCTCATCGAACGCAGCCATCAGGGCCGCCGCAAATCGGGCCGACAGGCCACCTTCTCCTCCGACATCCTTTATGACACGCTCCGCAAATACGACCCCGACCACCTTCTGTTGCAGGTCACGCGGGAAGAGGCCGAACGCGGCCTCGTCGATTTCTCCCGCATCGAAGACATGCTCGCCCGCGTCGAAGGCCGCATCGACCTGATCCGCCTGCCCCGCGTCACCCCGCTTGCCGCGCCCCTTTTCCTCGAACCGGGCCGCATCCCGGTGCAGGGCGCAGGACGCGAACGCATGGTCGAAGACGCCGCCCGCCGGTTGATGGAGGAAGCAGGCCTCGCCTGACACCCTTGCAACCCCTTGCCGGGCAAGGCAAACCAAGCGCCATGCACCACGCCTTCACCCTGTCTGGCGAAACCCTTCACGCCCTGCCCTCCGGCGCGCTTTACTGGCCTGCGCAATCGCTCCTCTGCGTGTCCGACCTGCATTTCGGCAAATCCGAACGCCTTGCCCGCCGCGGCGGCGCATTGCTGCCGCCCTATGAAACCCGCGCCACGCTGGAAAAACTCGAAACCGATATCGACCGCACCACCCCTGCCCGTGTGGTCTGCCTTGGCGACAGTTTCGATGATCTCGCCGCCGTCGACGGGCTGGAGGAGGAGGCCCGCCTCCGCCTCGCCCGCCTGATGGCCGGGCGTGACTGGACTTGGATCGAAGGCAACCACGATGCAGGCCCGGTTGATATCGGCGGCACCCACCGCGCCACGCTGACCCTTGGCCCCCTCACCTTTCGTCACATCGCCGACCCCGCAGAAATGGCTGAGGTTTCAGGCCATTACCACCCAAAGGCCCGCATCAAAGGCACCTCGCGCCCCTGCTTTCTGCTGGATCCGCGCCGCCTGATCCTGCCCGCCTATGGCACCTATACGGGCGGCCTTGCCACCCATGACACGGCCCTGCAAAGCCTGATGCAAAAGGGCGCACTGGCGATCCTGACAGGCACCAAAGCCCTCCCCATCCCCCTCTAGGAAACGGCTCCCGCCAACGCCCGCAAAAGGAAAAGGGCGCCCCGACCCAACCGGAACGCCCCCATCATCACGACCGCCGCGCGGGGTGAACCCCACACCTCAGGCCGTCAAACCTTCCGGCTCCGGCAATCCATTCGCCCGGCAGCACGCGGTCAGCGTATTGGCCAGCAGGCAGGCAATCGTCATCGGCCCCACCCCACCCGGCACCGGGGTGATCGCCCCTGCCACAGCGGCGGCACTCTCATAGTGAACGTCGCCAACCAGCTTGGCTTTGCCATCCCGCTCGATCCGGTTGATGCCCACGTCAATCACCGTGGCCCCCGGCCGTACCATATCCCCGGTAATCATCTCAGGCCGCCCCACGGCCGCCACCAGAATATCCGCCCGCTTGCACACCTCGGCCAGATCCTTGGTCCGGCTATGCGCAATCGTCACCGTGCAGCTATCGCCCAACAGCAATTGCGCCATCGGCTTGCCCACGATATTGGACCGCCCCACCACAACCGCATTCAGCCCCGCCAGCTTGCCATGGTGATCGCGCAGCATCATTAGGCAGCCCAGCGGCGTGCAGGGCACCATCGACTTCTGCCCTGTCCCCAACAGCCCAACGTTCGAGATATGGAACCCGTCCACATCCTTGGCCGGATCAATCCGGTTAATGACCAGTTCGGAATTCAAATGCCCCGGCAGCGGCAACTGCACCAGAATGCCATGCACTGCCGGATCGGCATTCAGCGTGTCGATCAGCGCCAGCAATTCCGCCTCGCCCGTCTCGGCGCTCAGGCGATGCTCAAAGCTGTTCATCCCAACTTCGATGGTGGAGGCGTGCTTGTTGCGCACATAGACTTGGCTCGCCGGGTCTTCGCCCACCAGAACCACGGCCAACCCCGGCGTGATCCCCTGCTCTTCCTTTATCCGCGCCACATGCGCCGCCACCTGCCCGCGCACCGTCGCCGCAAAGGCCTTGCCGTCGATCACCTTGGCCGTCATGTCCCTGATCCTTCTTCGTTTTTCCCAGACCGCGGCACAGGCAACCCGATATCAGCCTTTGCGCAGGTGGTCTTCCTCGCGCTCGATCGACCAGTCGATCAGCTTGCGCCACAGCTTTTCCAGCTTGTCCGGCGGCAACCCATGGGCCACCGCATGACGCCGCACGTTTTCCACGACCTGCTCCACGCGATCCTCGATCCGCGCGGGCAGCCCGACCTGTTCCTTGATCGCCGCCGCCCGGTCGATATAGGCCGTCCGCTGCGCGAACAGCCCCACCAGTTCCGCATCCAGCCTGTCGATCTCGGCCCGGATATCGGCCATCGTGGTACAGTCTTCTGGCCTCTTCATGCCTCGCCCCCTCTCAGGATGGCTCTCATGTAATAGAGCCATCCCGGAAGGACAACGCGACAGATCGGGTCAGAACAGCCCCTCGACATGGCCCTGATCGTTCAACCGGATCACCTCGGCGCTCGGCACCTTGGGCAGGCCCGGCATCGTCATGATCTCACCGCAGATCGCCACGATGAACCCGGCCCCCGCCGACAGCCGCACTTCGCGCACCGGAATGGTGAACCCGGTCGGCGCACCGCGCACGGTGGGATCGGTGGTGAACGAATACTGCGTCTTGGCGATGCAAATCGGCAGATGGCCATAGCCCGCCGCTTCCCAGCCTTTCAGCTGATCGCGGATCGACTTGTCGGCCTCCACGCCATCGGCGCGGTAGATGCCCTTGGCGATGGCTTCGATCTTGGCAAACAGGCCCAGATCATCGGGGTAAAGCGGCGCAAAGTTCGACGGCCCTTCTGCCAGCGACACGACCTTCTTCGCCAGATCCTCGATCCCAGCCGACCCTTGGGCCCAATGCTTGCACAGGATCGCCTCGGCGCCTTGCTCGGCGACATAGGCCTTCACGGCCTCGATCTCGGCATCAGTGTCGCTGAAGAAGTGGTTGATCGCCACCACCACCGGCACGCCAAAACCTTTCACGTTGGCGATATGGCGGCCAAGGTTCGGGCAGCCTTTCTTGACCGCCTCCACATTCTCGGCCCCCAGATCGGCCTTGGCCACGCCGCCGTTCATCTTCATCGCACGCACTGTTGCCACGATCACGGCGGCGGCAGGCTTCAGCCCGGCCTTGCGGCACTTGATGTCAAAGAACTTCTCGGCACCCAGATCGGCCCCGAACCCGGCTTCGGTGACGACATATTCACCCAGCTTCAGCGCGGTCTTGGTCGCGATGACCGAGTTGCAGCCATGCGCGATGTTGGCGAACGGCCCGCCATGCACGAAGGCCGGGTTGTTCTCCAGCGTCTGCACAAGGTTCGGCTGCATCGCATCTTTCAGCAGCACCGTCATCGCGCCGTCGGCCTTGATGTCGCGGCAATAGATCGGCTTCTTCTCGCGGGTATAGGCAACCACGATATCGCCCAGCCGCTTTTGCAGATCGTCCAGATCATTGGACAGGCACAGGATCGCCATGACCTCGGACGCCACGGTGATGTCAAACCCGGTCTGGCGCGGGAAGCCGTTGGAAACCCCACCCAGCGACACCACCATGTCGCGCAGTGCGCGGTCGTTCATGTCCATCACCCGGCGCCAGACGATGCGGCGCTCGTCGATGTCCAGGCTGTTGCCCCAATAGATGTGGTTGTCGATCATCGCAGACAGCAGGTTGTGGGCAGACGTGATCGCGTGGAAATCACCGGTGAAGTGAAGGTTCATCTCCTCCATCGGCACGACCTGCGCGTAACCGCCGCCCGCAGCACCACCCTTCATCCCGAAGTTCGGGCCAAGGCTTGCCTCGCGGATACAAATCACCGCCTTCTTGCCGATGCGGTTCAGGCCGTCGCCCAGACCCACTGTCGTGGTCGTCTTGCCCTCACCCGCAGGCGTCGGGTTGATCGCGGTGACGAGGATCAGCTTGCCATCGGGCTTGCCTGCCAGCGATTTGATGAACTCCTGGCTCACCTTCGCCTTGTCATGGCCATAGGGCAGAAGATGATCGGACGGGATGCCCAGCTTTGCGCCGATCTCCATGATCGGCTTCTTCTTGGCTTCGCGTGCAATCTCGATGTCGGTTTTAACGGCCATGTCCCAAGCTCCCTTTGCGGGGTTCTTCCCCCGTTTCCGACGTGATAGCGGGGGAAACGTGCATTGAGAGGGGCTTTTCCGACATGTTCGCCCCCAGATTCGCCACCGGGCGTTTCCGATCGGAAACCCGCCCCATCGCACCGGGGAATTATCCGCAGTGAAACAAATTTTCCCTACAGGGAATCAGTCCCGCAGCGCCGCGTCCAGATGCGCCCAGACCGGTTGATCGGGGATGTGAAGGCGGAGGGTTTCGCCAAGGCGGAACTCTCCCTCACGCTCCACCCATGCCGTGATGCCGCGCCGCCCATTGGCGGCGGATTTGAACTTTGCCCCGAAACCGGGATGGCGCGCCTCGATGGGTTTGGCGGGCAACTGGCAGGACCGGTTCTCGATATCCACCACCAGCGTCGCGCCGCCCTCGCCCTGCAAGCGGCTGGATGGCGGGATGCGGGTGAAATCGGGGATGCCCTCCACCACCATCGTTGCCCCCAGCAGCGCCGGGTCCAGCGCCGCCAGCCCCATCCGCGCGGCGGTATCCGCCAATTCCTCGGCCGACAGCACGGTGAACTGCCGCGTATTACGGATCTCCGTCCCCTTGGGATATTGCGCCACCACGCGGCTGCAACTTGGCCGCGTCAGCCCGCCGTGATCTTCGCCCTCCGGCCCGGAAAACAACACGCGCAAACTGTCCACCGCCTCGGCCGCCAGCGCCGCCTTACGGTCCGGCACCCGGCCAAGCCAGGTGATGCGGGCGTAGAACTCTGTCGGTTTCAGAACAGGCATGTCACCCCCGGCGCAAGGTTGTTCGAACAGGCTACCATCTACCCGCGCCTGCTCGCCCGAGGCAAGGCAGCCAGACAAAAGCCCCGGAACCATCACGGGTTCCGGGGCTTTTTCCGCAGTCCAGACCTGGCTTACAGAACCGGTTCAGGCTCCGGCCCGGCCTTGGGGGCCTTGGGCTTGGTCTTTGGGATGGCCGCAATCGACGTGGCACCACCGCCCGAGGCAGGCTTGTCCGCGTCATCATCCTTGCCCAGTGTCTCACCCGCAATCACCTTGCGGATTTCGTCACCGGTCAGCGTTTCATACTCCAGCAGGCCCTTTGCCAACCGCTCGAAATCATCGGCTTTCTCCAGCAGAACCCGCCGCGCGGTTTCATAGCCTTCGTCGATAAGCCGCTTCACTTCGGATTCGATCAGCGTCTTGGTATCGGCGGAAACCGAAAAGCCCGCCGTGTTGCCCTGATAGCCTTCATGCGCCTCGGCATAGTCGATGTTGCCAACCTTGTCCGACATGCCCCAGCGCATCACCATGGCCCGCGCCAAGGAAGATGCCTGCTGGATATCGCCCGCCGGACCAGAGGAGACACCCTCTTCGCCATATTTAATGATCTCGGCCGCTTTGCCCGCCATGGTCATGGCGATCTTCTGCTTGCCTTCATCCTTGTGCATGTTCAGCCGGTCCATCTCGGGCAGGCTGACAACCATCCCCAAGGCACCGCCGCGCGGGATGATCGTGGCCTTATAGACCGGGTCGCATTTCGGCATGTTCATGCCCACGATGGCATGGCCAGCCTCGTGATAGGCGGTCTTTTCCTTCTGATCGGCGGTCAAGACCATGCTGCGGCGTTCGGCGCCCATCATGACCTTGTCCTTGGCCTGCTCGAAATCTTCCATCGTCACGAACCGGCGGCCCACGCGGGCGGCCATCAACGCCGCCTCGTTCACCAGATTCATCAGGTCTGCGCCCGAGAAACCCGGCGTGCCGCGTGCGATGGTGCGCAGATCAACATCCGGCCCCAGCGGCACCTTGCGGGCGTGCACGTTCAGGATCTTTTCGCGCCCCTTGATATCGGGGTTCGGCACATGGATCGTGCGGTCAAAACGGCCGGGACGAAGCAGCGCCGGGTCCAGCACATCCTTGCGGTTGGTGGCCGCGACGATGATCACGCCTTCATTCGCCTCGAACCCGTCCATCTCGACCAGCAACTGGTTCAAGGTCTGTTCGCGTTCGTCATTGCCGCCGCCGATGCCCACACCACGGGCACGGCCCACGGCGTCGATCTCGTCGATGAAGACGATGCAAGGCGCGTTCTTCTTGGCCTGTTCGAACATGTCGCGCACACGGCTTGCGCCCACGCCCACGAACATTTCCACGAAATCGGAACCCGAGATCGTAAAGAACGGCACTCCAGCCTCGCCCGCGATGGCACGCGCCAGCAGCGTCTTACCGGTACCGGGCGGGCCAACAAGCAGCGCGCCTTTCGGGATCTTGCCGCCAAGACGGCTGAACTTCTGCGGGTTGCGCAGGAATTCCACGATCTCTTCCAGCTCTTCCTTGGCCTCGTCGATACCGGCCACGTCGTCAAACGTCACCCGGCCATGCTTTTCGGTCAGCAGCTTCGCCCGCGATTTGCCAAAGCCCATCGCGCCGCCACGGCCGCCGCCCTGCATCCGGTTCATGAAGAAGATCCAGACACCGATCAGCACAAGGAACGGCAACCAGATGCCGATCACGGACATGAAACCCGATTGCTCCTGCGCCTCGGCCTTCACTTCCACGCCCTTGTCGATCAGGCGATCCGTCAGCACTTCGCCATCCGGCTTGATCGTCACATATTGCGACCCGTCCCGCGCGCGCACCAGAACCCGTTCGCCATCCAGCGTCACGCTCTGCACTTCGCCGCTGTCGACGCGGGTGATGAATTCCGAATAGGACAATGTCCGCGACGAGCTGGTCGTCTGGTTCCCGCTGAACAGGTTGAACAAGGCCAGGATCAACAGAAACAGGACAACCCAGAATGCGATATTTCGTGCATTACCCACGAAGTCTCTCCTCATACCGCCGCAAGACCAGAAACGGCCAGCGACCCTTATCCTTTAAGATAGAGATAAACCCCAAGGGTTCAATGCGATAAAGGTGCCGCACCCAGGGGGCCTTTGGGCGGATGGCACTGCGCCGCCCAGCCGGCCCCAAATCCGGCCAGCGGGGCCGCCACCAGCACCTCCCCATGCCACACGGCCGGGCTGGCCAGAAGCGTCGCCCGTGGATGCGCCGCCGCCCGCCAGTCCGGACAGGAAGCAAGGCCTGCCTCGCCCAGCGCGCGCAGGGTCAAGCCGTTGGTTTCCGGGCCGGAAACCCGCCACCGGCCATCCCACAGCGCATCCGCCGGACATTCCAGCGCGGCCACCGCCCGCAGTTCCCGCGTCACCCGCATCCGCCCGCGCGCATGGCTTGTCTTGCAGCCCGCCAGCGTGGCCGGGCGCCCCTCCAGCGCGGCTGCGACAAAGCGCTCCATCTCGGCCCCGCGCGGCCCGTATTCCGCCGATGCGATCCAGATCAGCGTGGCCAGCAGCAACCGGCGGCGAATTTCCGCAGGCTGCGCTGCAAGACCGCCTACATCCACGATCACATCGCCCGCATCCACCCGCAGGATGCGCGCCGCCGCATCCGCTGTCGCCGCTTCCAGCGCGGCGCGGACATCGGCCATCTTGGCCGCCAGCGCCGCAATCTCGGCCCCGCCCGCGCCCACCTCGGCCATCGCGGCCAGCGCCCGGCGGGCGCGCACACGGTCGAACCGCTCATCCTCATTCGACGGGTCATCCGCCCAAGGCAGGCCCCGGCCCAAGAGCCACGCCCGCAGGTCGGCCCGGCTGGCCGCCAGCAAGGGGCGCAGGAACACCACCCCCGCCACCTCGCGCCGCGCCGCCATGGCGGCCAGCCCGTCGACCCCCGCATCACGGGCAAGCCGCATCAGGAACGTCTCGGCAATGTCATCTTCGGTATGGCCCAGCGCCACAGTCCGCAGCCCGCGCCGCTGCGCCCAATCGGCCAGCAGCGCCGTACGGCCCCGTCGTGCGGCATCCTGAAGGTTGCCCGCGCCGTCCCAATGCCAGTGCAAAATCTCATGCGGCACACCCAGCCCGGCACAGACCCCGGCCACCGCTGCCGCCTCTGCCGCCGCCTCAGGGCGCAAGCCGTGATCCACAGTCGCCACGGCCACATCGCAGCCCGCCTCGACCGCCAGATACAGCATCGCCAGCGAATCCCCGCCACCCGACACAGCCAGCCCCAGCGCCTCTTTCCCGGCCGGGCCAAGGCCCCGGCGGAAGATATCGGCAACGTCCCGGGTCAGAGACAGCCCAGCCCCTGCATGGCCAGCGTGGCATTGGATGCCTCGGCCGATCCGGGGAAACGCGTCCCCACTTCCTGCAAGGTGACACAGGCTTCGGGCGTCTGGCCCAGCGCGCCCAACGCCTGCCCCAGCTTCAGCAGCGCAGGCGCTGCCTGCGGCCCAGAAGGCTGGCCCGAAAACGCCTCAAGATAACTGCGCGCGGCCCCGGAGGTGTCGCCAAGCTGGCTCAGCGACTCGCCCCGCAGGAAATGCGCTTCCTGCGTCAGGGGGCCACCCGGGTAGGATTGGGCAAAGGTCGCAAAGAGGTCTGCAGCGGCGCGAAAGTCACCTTGACCGAGCACCTCCTTGGCCCGGTCAAAATCCGCCTGTTCGCCGATGGCCAGTTCCGGCGCAGCGGTCCCTCCGGCGGCAGGGTCGGGGGTCGCCGGGGCCACGGGGGCCGTCGCCCCGGCCACGCCACCACCCAGCGGTGCCGTATCGCCAAGGGCTGCGATATCGCAGCCCTCTTCCAGTTCGCACAGCCGGAACTCAAGGTCACCGATGCGGTTCGTCCCATCGGTGACCACGCGGTTCAGCTTCAGCTCCACCTCTTCCGTCTTGGATGTCAGCCGTGTCAGCGCGGCCTCGATGGCGTCCATGCGCTGCAACGCATCGCCCCCTGCCGCCCCGGTCGCTGCCGCGCCCGAGGTGACAAGTTCGGACTTCAGGCTGTTGAACTCAGCCTGAAGCTGCGAAATCTGCGCACGAATATCGGCCAGCGTCTGCGCATCCTGCGCAAAACCAGCCACAGGCAGAAAGGCCATCACCAGGAACAGGCGGATCATCCGCATCGGATCAGGCCCCCGCGCCCATCGACAGCACCGTCACGGCGCGGCGGTTCTTGGAATAGCAGGCCTCATCCGAACACACCTCGATCGGGCGCTCCTTGCCGTAGGACACAGTCCGCATCCGGTTCGGGCCCACACCTTGCGAAATCAGGAAATCCTGCACCGCATTGGCGCGGCGCGCGCCCAGCGCAAGGTTGTATTCCCGCGTGCCCTGCTCATCGGCATGGCCTTCGATGATGATAGCATAATCCGGGTTGGAGTTCAGCCACTGCGCCTGCCCCTGCAACACCATCCGCCCTTCGGGCGACAGGGTCGATTGGTCGACCGCGAACAGCACGCGGTCACCGACAGCCTGGTTGAAATAGGCGATGGAGCGCGGATCGCTCGGATCGCCCAGCCCGGACGTGCCAATGCCGCCCGCGCCGATACCGCCCGCGCCACCGGCACCGCCAGCACCACCCGCACCAAAGCGGTCAGGGTTGTTACAGGCCGCCAGACCAAGCACGGCGACAACAAGAAGGGCCTTGGGAAGAAGCGTCATGAATAGGGTTCCTTTTTGGGTTCTTGGCTCGATTGCGCACAAGGATAACAGCTTTGCACCGCCCTGTGAATCGGCGGCGCGACATCTCTCATGGAAGAAGCGGCGACCATGCCGGATCAGAGGCAGGGCCATCGGTCGGAATCTGCCGCAGATTGCGGCCCGAAATATCCACGCTGAACAGCGCCGATTGCCCGCTCGCCCCCGCGCTTTCGCGCATGAACATGATCACGCGGCCATTCGGGGCCCAGGTCGGACCCTCATCCAGGAACGAGGCGGTCAGCAACCGCTCTTCCCCGCCATCCGTCCGCATCACGCCGATATGGAACCGGCCCGCGTTCTGTTTGGTAAAGGCGATGTAATCGCCCTGCGGCGACCAGACCGGCGTGCCGTAACGGCCCGGCCCGTTGGAAATGCGCTGCCCCTCACCGCCACTTGCCGGCATGATATACAGCTGCTGGTTCCCCGACCGGTCGCTTTCAAACACGATCTGGCTGCCATCGGGCGAAAAGCTCGGCGCTGTTTCGATCGAGGGCGCATTGGTCAACTGCCGGATCTGCCCGCTGCCGATATCCAGCGCGTAGATGTCGGAATTCCCGCCGCGTTCCAGGCTGAACACCACCGTCCGCCCATCCGGCGCAAAGCGCGGGGCGAAGGTCATGTTGCCTTCGGCCTGCGCCAAAGCCTGCACCTGCATAGACCCGATATCCATCAGGTAGATGCGCGGAAACCCGGATTCATAGCTGGTGAACAGGATCTGGTTCCCCGTCGGCGAAAAGCGCGGGGCCAGCACGATGGACGACCCATCCGTCAGATAGGCCACATTCGCGCCGTCGTAATCCATGACCGCCAACCGCTTCACGCGCTGGTTCTTCGGCCCGCTCTCGGACACATAGACAACCCGGCTGTCGAAATAGGGGCCTTCGCCCGTGATCCGGCTATAGACGGCATCCGCCACCTTATGCGCCATCCGCCGCCATGTGCCGGGGGTGCCCGCAAATTGCAGCCCCTCGCCCATCTGCTGGCCGCTGAACACATCGAACAGCCGGAACTTGACGACAATCTGATCGCCCGACGCGCTGACTGCCCCCACGATCAGCGCCTGCGCATTGATCGCTTGCCAGTCGCCAAAGGAGACAGGCGCATCAAAGCTGGACACCTGCGCGATATGCGCCTCGGCCGGAATTTCCCGGAACAGCCCGGTCCCGGCCAGATCCGCCGCCACCACCCGCGTGATATCGGCGGCATATTGGCCGCCTGCGCCGTTCTCGGCCACAAAGGCGGGCACTGCAAAAGGCAAGGGTTCGATCACCCCGTCGGTGATCGTGATCCGCAAAGGCCCCCGCTCCTGCGCAACGGCAGGGGCAAAGACGCCGGACAACAGGGCAATCGTTAGGGCAAGCACGGGGGCAAGCACGGGGGAGAGGGTTCTGATCAAGGTCATCGTTTCCTCATTCTCCTCGGGTCATTCAATTTCACCATGCCGCGAACGGCGCTTTTTCGGGGACACGATGGCGCGAGCAGCGCCGCCATGTCGGCAATATGTCGGGAAAGCGGTCATCTCATCCGCATCCCGTTCGGATCAAATACCAGTTCCATGTTCTGCCACTGGTCATATTTCTCAGGCGGCAGCGGGAACCCGCGCGCGCCGCAGCGGATGATCGCGCGCCGCGCAGCCTCGAACGCCTGCTGCGTGGCTGTATCGGATTCGCCGTTCGATGCGATCATGGCAATCGACCCGGCATCCGGCACGCCATCCTGGCCCACCGATACCGCAACCGTGACCGTGGTCCGCAGCGCCTCCATCGACAGCGCCCCGACGTTCCAGCAGGCCTGCACCGCCACCCGCAAGGCATCCATCTCACCGGCCGTCATGGGCGGACCGGCGGGCAGGTCGCTTGCGGCAGCGGCTGCTGCTTCGGCGGCGGCCTCCTCGGCGGCGGCTTCCTCTGCCAAAGCCTCGGCCAGCGCGGCTGCAACGGCATCTTCGGTGGCCGTGTCCGGCGCGGGTTCTTCGGGGGTTTCCTCGGGCGTCTCGGCGGTTGCTGCCGCGTCCTCGACCGGTTCCTCGCTGGGCTGCACCCGCTCGGGCCGCGACCGGGGCCGCAGGGAGGCGGTCATTTCAAGCTGCGGCGCGTCTTCCTCGGTTTCCACCGCTTCGGTCACGATCTGTGTCGTGGCTTCCTCGGGCGCGGCAGCCTCTTGCTGTTCCTCGACGATGACCGCCTCCTCAGACGGCACGTCGCTGACCTCTTCGATCACCTGCTCGGCCACTTCGGGCGCGTCCACGCTTTCTACCGGCGTCGCCGCCACCCGGTCCAGCGGGCGCGGGCGCGGGCGCGCATCCGACAGCGGCACCGGAATCGGCTGTTCCACATCCGCAATCGGGGCTACCGGATCGGGCGTCTCGATCAGCTGCGGCACCGCCTCGGTGGGCAGATCCTCCGGCAGCGGTTCCTCGGGCGGGGCCACCGGCGGCGGGTCCTCGGCAGGCGGTGGCGGCTCTTGCGGCTGCACCGGTTCGGGCGGCTGGATCGCCGGTTCTTCGGGTGCAGGTTCCTCAGGCGCAGGCTCGGGTGCGGGTTCCGCAGCGGGTTCCGCTGCCGGAGGTGCCGCCGCCATCATCGCATCGAACTCGGCGCTCGACATCAGCGACACTTCGGCCACCTCAATCTCAGGCAGCGTCGGCGCACGGAACAGCCAATCCCCCAGGATAACCCAGAGGATCACGCCGCCATGCGCGATGCCCGAAATGATCTGACCCTTTTCCATGCCCTGCCCGGCCGTCAGCCGCCGTTACCATCAAGCGTCGGGCCACCCGCGTCGGTGACCAGACCGATATTGTTGAACCCACCCGCACTCAGCGCGCCCATCACTTCGGCCACGCGGGCATAGGGAATGGACCCATCAGCCCGCAGGAATATCTTGTCCGATGTCCGCTCTGCCGAAATCGCCGTCAGCCGGGTGATAAGCTCCTCCGGTGCGGTCTCGGTATTCTGGATCATCAGACGGCCATCTGCGGTCATTGTGATCGCAAGCGGTTCCTCCTGCTCAGACGGCAGAGCATTCGCAGCCGTCTCGGGCAGTTCGATGGGCACCCCCACCGTCAGCATCGGCGCCGCCACCATGAAGATGATCAGCAGAACCAGCATCACGTCGATAAAGGGCGTGACGTTGATATCCGCCATCGGCGCACCGCCGCGCCGTCTCCGGCCCCGACGTCCGCCCCCGCCCCCGCCGCCTTTTGCAACCCCGGCCCCCATGGCTCAGGCGTCCAGCTGGCGCGACAGGATGGTGGAAAACTCGTCGGCAAAGGATTCATACCCGTTCAGGATACGCTCACTGTCGCTGTTGAGCTTGTTATAGGCCACCACCGCCGGAATAGCCGCCACAAGGCCGATGGCCGTGGCCAGCAGCGCCTCGGCAATACCGGGCGCCACGACGGCAAGGTTGGTGTTCTGGCTGATGGCGATCTGTTCAAAGCTGTACTTGATCCCCCAGACCGTCCCGAACAGACCGATGAAGGGCGCGGTCGATCCGGTGGTGGCCAGAAAGCCAAGCCCCTTGTTCAACGCCTCATTCTCGCGCGCGATGGCCACATCCATGGCCCGGTCGATGCGCGCCTGCGCGCCGGCAATCAGCTTGCCATCCTGCCGGTGGCTGCGCCGCCATTCCGTCATGCCGGCCACAAAGATGCGCTCGCTCGCGCCCTGCGGCTGCGGCCCGATCGTTTCATAAAGCTCATCCAGCGGCTCGCCCGACCAGAAGGCGCGGTCGAATTCCTCGGCCTCGGTCCGCGCGCGGCGAAACAAAAGAATACGCTGCACGATGATGGACCAGGACCAGAAACTCATCAGCAGCAGGGTCAAAAGCACCAGCTTGTTGGTGAGTGTCGCTTTCATGAAAAGCGCGAGCACAGAGAAATCAATCTCCTGCGCCGCCGCAAGGGTTTCCGTTTCCATTACGCCTGCTCTTGTTGCCGGGCCATCCTTGTCGCAGCCCATTAGCGGTGATTCTACCCGCATTCAAACCGGATTGCCAACACATCTGCGCGACAGGGCGGCCTTTGGCGGCAACCTGCCGCTGCGGCGCGGCATAAGCGGCGATTCAATGCCGCGGCGGCGACAGTTTTGCCCGCACCACAGGCGGAATGCGTACCGCCCCGCCCGCCTCGGACATGCAGACCAGCACCACCCGCGCTGCAAACAGCCGCTCGCCTGCGCGCAACACCTCTTGCTCCAGCTCGATCCGCGCGCCGCCCAGTTCCAGCAGACGCGTCTTGACCGTCAGCAGATCGTCGAACCGCGCAGGCTTCAGATAATCCGCCTCCACCCGCCGCACGGCAAAGACGATGCCCTCATCCCGCTTCAACGCCCCCTGATCCACACCCAGCCCGCGCACCCATTCCGTCCGCGCCCGTTCGATGAACCGCAGGTAATTCGCGTAATAGACGATCCCGGCAAGGTCGGTGTCCTCATAGTAAACGCGCAGGTCGAAATCTTTGCTGTCCATTACATGTCCCACTTCCACTTCCACCTCATCTGCACCAATGGCAGGCCTCTGCCCGGTTGCACCGCAGACGCCCCCAGGACAGCCGCGCGCAACCGACAGTGCACCTTATTCGGCCTGCATGGCCAATATCCATGGGGCACCGATAGGCAAGCTTTGGCGCAACACGCCCCGCCTGCGTTGCCACCCGCAATTCCGGGGGCGTATACCTGACCCGTGGCGATCCGGAGCCTGTCACAAACCCTGTCGCATCACTATTCCGGGCCCGCCATGGAACCGATGGGCGACTGGGGCGTTTTGTCCGATGAAGAACATCACTGGAGAGATTTCCATGAAACACACCATCCTGTTTGCGATCCTGGCGCTGGGCACAGCGGCCTGCGTTCCTGCGGACCAGGCGACTTTGGGCGGCGCGGCAACAGGCGCCTTGCTGGGCGCTGCGGTGTCAGATTCCGATGACCGCGTCGAAGGCGCAATCATCGGCGCTGCCGTCGGCGGCGTTGCTGGCAACCTGATCGGTCGCGCCAACACGCCGAACGACTGTGTCTATCAGGATGCCAACGGCCGCCGCTACGTGGCGCGCTGCCCGTAAGACGGACGCCGCAAAAGACTGCAGGCGCTTACCGTCACCAAGACGGCAGGGGCCGGGACCGGGGCGTAATGCCCCCGCCCCGGCCCTTTTGCTTTGCGCAGGCACCCGAGAAGCGCATCTCAGGCCGGACAAGCGTCCCATCCCGGCGAAACGGGTTTTCCCGCCTGCCGAAGGCTGCCACAAAGGCCGCTGATCCGCTTGCCGCCAGAAGGGCCCGCCCGATGAAAATAGCCGCCGCCGCCTATCCGCTCGACTTCCACGCAGACTTTGCCGGCTATGAGGCAAAGCTGACGCGCTGGGTGGCGGATGCCGCAGCTCTGGGGGCCGATCTTCTTGTGTTCCCGGAATACGGGGCCATGGAACTGGCCTCACTGGGTGGGGCCGAGGTCGCCGCCGATCTGGAGCGCGCGCTGGTCGAGGTCGCCCGGTGGCGCGACGCGGTGGATGCGCTGCATCTGCGGCTGGCGGCGGAACATGGGGTGCATATCCTCGGCGCCTCAGGCCCCGTCTTCCCGTCCAACGGCGCGCGCCCGGTGAACCGCGCAACGCTTTATGCGCCGGGTGGGGTTGCCGGCCATCAAGACAAGCAGATCATGACCCGGTTCGAGCGTGAGACATGGTTCGTAGAACCCGGCCATGGGCTGCCGGTGTTCGACACCGCCCTTGGCCGCATCGGCATTCTGATCTGTTACGACAGCGAATTTCCCCTGCTGGCGCGGCGTCTGGCCGAAGCCGGGGCCGAGGTGATCCTCGTGCCCTCCTGCACCGATACGCTGGCAGGCTTTACCCGCGTGCGGGTGGGTGCCATGGCTCGCGCACTGGAAAACCAGTGCATCACCGTCCATTCCCCCACTGTAGGATTGGCCGCCTGGTGCCCGGCGGTGGATGAAAACGTGGGCGCAGCCGCCATCTACGGCCCGCCCGACCGGAGCTTCCCGCCCACCGGCATCTTCACCGAAACCGCGCTGAACACCCCCGGCTGGGCCGTGGCAGAGGTTGACCTCGCCGCCGTGCATGAAGTGCGCCGCAACGGCGGTGTGCTGAACCACCTGCATTGGGACGAACAGAAGGATCGCCTCGCCCGGGCTTGACCGCGCCATTTGCGCGCAATTGTCAACCCATGATTGATTTTTATGCGCGTCCTGTTAGCCTGCCCCGAATGATGCCCGTCCCCTCGCAAGGTGGCCGGGTCTAATCGTTGTAAGGGTGCAGATGTGACAGACCGGCGGATCTTTTCCCCAAACCCCGGCGGCAAACTTGGCCGCAAAATGGGCGCAGCCGCCATGGTCAGCCTCTGCGCCAGCATGGCCGGGGCATCCGGCCTCAACTGTGAACATGCCGAAGGGGCAGAGCCTGCCGCCGCCGCGACGCTGTGTCAGGCGCTGGCCGACGCGCTGCACGATCGTGCCCTGCCCTTGGATGGCCTGACGCTGGAGGTGACGGCCGCAGAGGCCGGGCTCGTGGCCGCACGCCTGCGCTGGCAGGGTGAAGCGGGCCCGCTGGTGCAGGTCATCGCCATGGATGGCCCGTTGCTGCCCGATTGGCCCGCCCGTCTGGCGGCCGATCTCTTGCAGGCAACGCCGCCCCCCTGACAGGCAAGCGCCGTTTCAGTTCTCTCTAAGCCGTTCAGTTTGTTGATGAGTGACCCATGTGTACAATGTGCTTTGCAGCCGTGATCGAAACAGGCTGTGGTTTTTCGAACCCGACAATCACCGTATTGGCCACGGTCCTAGAAACCGGCGATGCCCCGAATACCGTGCCGGCCGTACCGACAACGACCATGTCGGTCGGCGATGAGTTTCTGGGCAGCCTGACCCCGGGCGACAGGGATCTTGTCGCGGTGACGCTGGTAGCCGGGCAGGTCTATCAGATCGATCTTTCCGGTAGCGGGGCCTCTCCGGTTGCAGATACTTTCCTGCGCGTGCTGGATGCGTCCGGCAATGTGGTGGCCCTCAACGACGATGCCGTGGGTCTAAACTCGCGGGTGACCTTTTCGCCATCCGTCAGCGGAACCTTTTTCCTGTCCGCCGGAAGCTACAACGACGGCTTTGCCGGCACATACCGCATGGCGATCACAGAGATTGCGGCACCCCCCCTGCCCCCAAACGGGACGCTGGATCAATTGGCGAATTTCCTGACCGATGGCTACTGGGAGTGGCGCGGTTCAGGCCGTCAGAGCTTTGATACCTCTGCCTCCAACGTGATTACCTATAACATCACGGGCCTTACGGCAGAAGGCCGTCAACTGGCGCTTTGGGCCATGGAAGCCTGGGCAATGGTGGCCAATCTGCAGTTTCAGGCCGCGTCATCGGGTCAGGCGGACCTCACCTTCGACGATGCCCGTCCAGGCGCCTTTGCCAGCAATTCTGTAACCGGTACCACCATCACCAGCGCCCAGATCAATGTCAGTACCGACTGGCTGGCGCGCTACGGCACAAGCTATGACAGCTACAGCTATCAGACCTATGTGCATGAAATCGGTCATGCCCTCGGCTTGGGCCACCAGGGGGCCTATAACGGCGCGGCGATCTACCGCTTTGACACGGATTTCCGCAATGACAGCTGGTCCATGTCGATCATGTCCTATTTCAATCAGGATCAGAACACGAACGACCCGGGCAGCTATGCAGCACTGATGACAGCGATGCCCGCGGATATCGTCGCGATCCAAAACCTCTATGGCGCAGCACGCGGCGGGGCAACGGCGGGCAACACCGTCTGGGGCGAAGGCACCACGCTGACCAACGCGCTGGGCCAGTTCTTCAACGACATCTTCGAAGGCGTTCGCGGCATGTCCGATCTGGCCTTTACCATCTGGGATGAAGGCGGGATCGACACGATCCGGATGCGCGGTGACACGACAAATCAGAACGTCACGCTGGTGGCCACCGGTCGGTCTGATGTCATGGGCGGCATCGGCAACATGACCATCGCCCGCGGCGTGGTGATCGAGAATTTCGAAGCCGGCTCCGGCAATGACCGGGTGGTCGGCAACACCGCCGCAAACATCCTGTCCGGCAACAACGGCAATGACCGGTTGTTCGGTGCGGCGGGCAATGACACGCTGACCGGCGGATTTGGGCGCGACCAGCTTTTTGGCGGCGACAACAACGACCGCCTGCTCGGCGATGGCGGTGCGGACGTCCTCAGTGGCGGGGCCGGGAATGACGTGCTGTTCGGCGGCACCGCCAATGACACGCTCGATGGCGGGCTGGGCAATGACCGGCTCACCGGCGGGAACGGCGCCGACAGCTTCATCTACGTCGCCGGGCGCGACACAGTCGCCGCCTTCGAAGACAACATCGACACCCTGCGCATCGAGGCCGATCTTCTGGGGGCCGGGGCAGGATGGGCAGACCTGCGCAGGCTGGGGCGCGAGCGTGCGGATCATGTACTGTTCGACTTCGGCGATGGGGACTTGCTGATCGTCATGGGCGTGAACCGCCTCGACCTCTTGCAGGATGACTTCCTTCTTGTCTGATCGGGCCATGCGCGTTGCATTTGCCCCTTGAAAATCCGCCCCGACAGGCGCATTACCCATGCCCGAAGCCCGCGAGCCATGCTTGCGGGCCGTAAACCTATTTGGAGTGAACATGGCCAAGGAAGATATCCTCGAATTCCCGGGTGTCGTGAAGGAACTCCTGCCGAACGCGACATTCAGGGTCGAGCTGGATAACGGCCATGAACTGATCGCCGTGATGGCAGGAAAAATGCGCAAGAACCGGATCCGCGTTCTGGCGGGCGACAAGGTTCAGGTGGAAATGACGCCTTACGACCTGTCGAAAGGCCGCATCAACTATCGCTTCAAGTGAAGCTGATCCTCGGATCGGGCAGCCCGCGCCGGAAGGAACTTCTGGCGCAGATCGGCGTCGTGCCCGATGCCATCCTTCCCCCCGACATCAACGAAGACCCGGCACGGGGCGAATTGCCCCGCCCCTATGCGGCACGGCTGGCGCGCGAAAAGGCGGCGGCGGTGACGGCGGGGCCAGAGGACATCGTCCTCTGCGCCGATACCACCGTGGCCTTGGGCCGCCGCATCCTCGGCAAGCCTGCCGATGCAGGCGAAGCAGCGGCCTTCCTGCTGGCACTCGGTGGGCGGCGGCATGAGGTTATCACCGCTGTGGCCGTGCGCCGGGGCGACCGGTACTGGACTCGCGAAAGCGTAAGCGCGGTCAAGATGAAGCGGCTCTCGGATGCAGAGCTGAACGCCTATCTGGCGGGCGGCGAATGGGAAGGCAAGGCCGGCGGCTATGCCATCCAGGGCGCGGCGGGGGCCTTCATCCCGTGGATTTCAGGCAGTTTCACCGGCATTGTCGGCCTGCCACTGGCGGAGACGGCGGCGCTTCTGGCGGCTGCGGGTTATCCGGTATGGAGGCAGGGATGAAAGGGCGTGTGGTCTGTCTGGATCAGGTGGATGGCCGCGACGCGGCCGCGCTGATCGTCGACGGGCAGTTGGAAGACCTGCTGATCGACCCGCCCGAGGACGTGGTCCTGCCCGGCGCGATCTACCGTGCTGTGGCCGACCGCCCGATGAAGGGCCAGGGCGGCATGTTCGTCAAACTGCCTGAAGGCACCGGCTTCCTGCGGCAGGTCTCCGGTCTCGCACCCGGGCAACGGATCATCGTGCAGGTCTCCGGGCCGACCGAACCCGGCAAGGCCGTGCCGGTCACCACGCGGCTCCTGTTCAAATCCCGCTGGGCCATCATCACGCCGGGGGCGCCGGGCATCAACATCTCGCGCCGCATCCGCGACGAAGACACCCGCGCCGGGTTGCAACAACTCGCCGAAGACGCGATGGCAGGCGCGGCAGCGGATCACGGGCTTATCCTGCGCTCTGCTGCCGAAGGCGAGGATGAGGCGGCGGTGGCCGAAGACATCCTCGCGATGAAGGACATGGCCGCTGCCGTGGTGGCCGATCTGTCGGGCGGGCCGGAACTGCTGGTGGACGGCCCGGGCGCGCATGAGGCGGCCTGGCGCGACTGGGCCGAACCTGCGCCGGATGAGGTGGTCGAAGGCGGGTTTGATGATCACGGCGTCTGGGAAATGATCACCGCGCTGCAATCGCCGCGCATCGATCTGCCGGGTGGCGGACATATGATGGTGGAACCCACCCGCGCGCTGGTCGCGGTGGATGTGAATACGGGGGCGGACACATCGCCCGCCGCCGCGCTCAAGGCCAATGTGGCCGCCACGCGCGACCTGCCGCGCCAGTTGCGCCTGCGCGGGCTTGGCGGGCAGGTGGTCGTCGATTTCGCGCCAGTCCCGAAAAAGGACCGCGGCACGCTGGATCAGGTGATGAAAGCCGCCTTCCGCGCCGAAGGGGCCGAGACGCATCTCGCTGGCTGGACAGCACTCGGCCTCTACGAGATGACGCGCAAGCGCGACCGCCTCCCGCTTGCGGAATTGCTACACGGCGTGGTGCCATGACCTGCCCGATCTGCAACAAGGAAACCGATGCGAAATACCGCCCCTTCTGCTCGCGCCGCTGTGCAGATGTGGACCTTGGCCGCTGGCTGACCGGCAGCTACGCCATCCCGGCCGAGCCGATGGAAGACGGTGACCTGCCCGACTCCGACACCCCGCCCGAACGCCCGAACTAAGGCCCCCACCCCGGCACGGCAAGGCTGCGAATTTTCTGCCGATACCCACTGGACAGCCCCGCCCGCCTGACGTATCACCCCGCCACCCGAAGGGCAGCGCCCCTTCGACAACGGTGCCCGGATAGCTCAGTTGGTAGAGCAGCGGATTGAAAATCCGCGTGTCGCTGGTTCGATTCCGGCTCCGGGCACCACTTCATCTCACAGCCTGATCCGATGGGGCACAGCCCGCGCCTAAGTGCAATCGTGGGACGTTCAGCGCATGGTTCTTCGCGCCATGGCGGTGCGGCCCGGCTTAGGACCCGCTATCGGTCAACACAGCGCTTGAGGGTGCTATCTGCCCGCTTGGTTTGGCCGGGCGAGTGCCGTGGCCACGCCGCGCAATTCGGCAAGGCCCCGCATACGGCCGATAAGGGAATAGCCGGGATGGGTGCCGCGGCCGATATCCGTCAGAAGTTCGTGCCCATGGTCAGGACGATAGGGAAAAACCGCGTCCTCGCGTCCCTCTGCGATGCGGCGGCGTTCTTCGGTCAGCAATGCGTCAATCAGGGCAACCATGTCCGTGTCGCCCTCAAGATGCGCCGCCTCTTCAAAGCTGCCATCGGGATCTTTGCGGACGTTCCGCAGATGGGCAAAGTGGATGCGATCGGCAAACTGCCGGGCGATGGCAGGCACGTCATTGGCCGGGTTCGCGCCTAAAGACCCGGCGCAGAGCGTAAGCCCATTTGCGCGAGCCGGCACCGCGTTCAGCGCAAAGGCAATACCCTCAACATCGGACACGATGCGCGGCAAACCCAAAAGATCACGCGGCGGGTCGTCCGGATGGACGCAAAGCCGCATGCCAAGCTCTTCGGCCGTCGGGATCACCTCTTCAAGGAAGCGGCGATAGTTCGCGCGCAGGTCACTGCGACTGATGCCGTCATAGCCCTGCAAGGCCGACTTCAATCCTGCAATGTCATAGCGGTCATAGGCGCCCGGCAAACCGGACATGATGGAGTGAAGAAGAATCTCCCGATCCGCTTCAGAGGAGCGCTGGAACCAGACCGCGCCATCCTTGCGGACCTGTTCCGAGTAATCGTCTTCAGCCGCATGACGCCCCAGCATGTGGATTTCAAACGCCGCCATCTTCGGGGCAGAAAAGCGCAGACAGGTTCCGCCGCGCGCGACAGGCGCGGCAAGGTCGGTGCGGGTCCAGTCGATCAGCGGCATGAAGTTATAGCAGATCGTCCGGATGCCATTCGCCGCAAGGTTTGCCATGCTTTGTCGATAGTTGGCGAACAGCTGGCTCAGGTCGCCTTCACCGTGCTTGATGCGTTCATGTAGCGGCAGACTTTCGACAACGACCCATTCAAAGCCCGCCGCTTCGATCTCAGCCTTGCGCGTGGCGATCAGGTCGGTGGGCCAGACCTCGCCATAAGGGATCTCGTGCAGGGCTGTGACGATGCCGCTGGCCCCGGTCTGGGCAATCTCGGGCAGGGTGATCTTGTCGTATGGCCCAAACCAGCGCCAGCTTTCGATCATAACAGGGCCTCCACGGCGCAGCCTGCGCCCTTTTGCTGCAAGAGGATGTAGGCGGACGTCAGGCCCGGCTCTATCGCGCGGGCAAGATCGGGCGGGAAGATTTCGTGAAAGGCCAGCAATGCCGCGACCTTGCCTTCCGGCGTCTCTTGGCTGTCCGAAGCGGCGCGAAGCCGGGTGGCAAAGGGGTCGCGCACGTCGATTGGCTGGCCCTTCTCGTCGACGCCACCGACATAACGCATCCACGCCGCGACAGCGAGAAGAAGGCCGGGGCTATCCCGGCCAGCCGCCAGGTTGTCGGCCAGGGTCGAAAGAAGGCGCTGCGGCAGTTTCTGGCTGCCATCCATCGCGATCTGCCAGGTCCGGTGGCGGATGCCGGGGTTTTGGTACCGCCCGAACAAACGTTCGGCATAGGCAGTCAGGTCAGCCCCCGGTGGCGGGGTAAGGGCCGGAATAATCTCGTTCCGCCAAAGGCTGCGGGCAAAGCGGGCAAAGACCGGATCGGCCATCGTCTCGGCGATTGTCTCGTGACCGGCAAGATAGCCAAGATACGCCAGCGACGAATGCGTGCCGTTCAGCATCCGCAGCTTCATGTGTTCATAGGGGCTTACGTCAGGCACAAGCTCAACGCCGACAGCGGCAAGATCCGGGCGTTGGTTGTCGACAAAATCATCCTCGATCACCCACTGCCGAAAGGGTTCATGCTGCACTGGGGCGGCGTCAGCCTTTCCGGTCAGGCGTGCGACAGTGGCGATGGTGTCCGGCGTGGTAGCAGGAACGATGCGATCGACCATGGTCGAAGGAAACCGACATTCGGTTTCGATCCACTCTGCCAATGAAGGGTCAATGTTTCGGGCAAAGTCCAGCGCAAGGCCGCGCAAGAGCGCACCGTTCGACGGCAGATTGTCACAGGTCAGCACCGAGAAAGGCCGAATGCCAAGTTCGCGGCGAAGGTCAAGCGCGCGCACAAGAAATCCGATGGCGGACCGTGGCAAAGCATGGGTCAGATCGTAGGCGATATCGGGGTGATCGAGGTTAAGCCTGCCGGTGGCAGGCTCGTGGCAATAGCCCTTTTCGGTGACCGTCAGCGAAACGATCCTGACCGCCGGATCCGCCATTGCGTCAAGGACAGCGATGGGATCTTCGGGCGCAACCAAGACGCCCGTGACACTGGTGACAGTCTGCACCGTCTGGCCTTCGGGACCAAGCTCAAGCGCGTGGTAAAGGCCATCCTGAGGCTCCAAGGCGTCGCGGATATCCGGGCGCTTCAGCGAAACGCCAAGGATGCCCCAGTCCCCGCCCGATCTGGCCATCGCGTCCTGAACGTAAACCGCCCCATGCGCGCGAAAAAAGGCACCCAAGCCAAGGTGGACGATCCCGGTTCTTGGGGCGGGACGAGTCCGAAACAGGTCAGCGGGCAAGCCAGCCTCCATCCACGTTCAGAATCGCGCCATGGATATAGGCGGCAGCAGGAGAGGCAAGGAAGACGGCCGTTCCTGCGATATCATCCGGGCGGCCCCAGCGCCCGGCCGGGATACGGGCAAGGATCGCTTCGCTTCGGTCGGGGTCGTTGCGAAGCGCCTCGGTGTTGTTCGTCTCGATATAGCCCGGTGCGATGGCGTTGACGTTGATGCCAAGCACCGCCCATTCGTTGGCAAGAAGCTTGGTCAACCCCGCGACACCGTGCTTCGCGGCCGTATAGGACGGCACGCGGATGCCGCCCTGAAATGACAGAAGCGACGCGATGTTGACGATCGCGCCCGGCGACTTGCGGGCCGCAAGGGCGCGGGCAAAGGCCTGGGCCGTGAAGAAGACGGATTTGAGGTTGACGTCCATCACCGCGTCCCAGTCTTCCTCACTGAACTCAAGGCTGTCGGCGCGGCGAATGGTGCCAGCGTTGTTGATCAGGATGTCATAGTCATGGCCCGCGAAAGTATCACGGGCGGCCAACGGGTCGGCGAAATCAAGATGGATCGCCTGCGCGCCGGGTATCAACGCCAGCGTCTCGTCGCAGTCTCGGCGGGCGGCGACGGTCACCCTTGCGCCCGCCTGTGCCAAAGCAACCGCGATGGCTTGGCCAATGCCGGTATTGGCCCCGGTCACAAGCGCGTGTCGACCTGCAAGCGAGAACGGGTTCACCGAAGGTCCCCCATCCCGACCATCTCCACGTCCTTGTAATCGACGTTGTCTCCGGCCATCGCCCAGACAAAGGTATAGCTGCCGGTGCCAGCGCCGCAGTGGATCGACCACGGCGGTGACAGCACGGCTTGTTCATTGGCGACGACAAGGTGGCGTGTCTCTGAAGGTTCGCCCATCATGTGGAAAACACGGGCGTCGGGGGCGAGGTCAAAATAGAAATAGGCCTCCATCCTGCGGTCGTGCAGGTGGGCGGGCATGGTGTTCCAGACAGAACCGCCGTGGAACTTGGTATAGCCCAGAACCAGCTGGCAGCTTTCCATCACTTCGGGGTGGATGAACTGATAGATCGTCCGGTGGTTCGCCGTCTCTGCCGCGCCAGTGGTGAAGCTTTTCGCATCGCCAAGACGGATCAGCCGGGCGGGAAGTCTGGCATGGGCGGGGGCAGAGGTAAGGTAGAACCTCCCCTGCCCCGCAAAGACAACAGGTCCAAGCCCCCGGCCAAGATACAGAACGTCCCCCTTTTCCATCGCATAGGTCTCGCCTGCAGCGGTCACTGTGCCGGAACCACCCACGTTCACGACGCCCATCTCTCTGCGGTCAAGGATCGAGGCGGTGCCGCATTCCTTGACGTGGTCCAGCGTCAGGCTACCGCCCGCCGGAA
The DNA here is from genome assembly GCA_035192965.1 of Fuscovulum sp. NCBI lineage: Bacteria > Pseudomonadati > Pseudomonadota > Alphaproteobacteria > Rhodobacterales > Paracoccaceae > Fuscovulum > Fuscovulum sp. Next base: position 3,734,911 of record CP136571.1, read on the forward strand.
CCGCACCGCCGGTCATCATGCGGTCATAGTGGCTATAGATCAGACGGATTTCGCCATCGGCAAAAAGACCCTGCCCAAGGAAGGCGCCACGCAGGGCCGTTGTGTCCATGCCTTTGGCTTCAGTCGGGGAAATGGCGGGGCGGGTCTCGATGCTCAGCATGACAGGGCCTTTCAAAGGAAGTCGTCGCGGCGGGGGGCAAAGCTGTCGATCAGCACCCCGGATTCAAGGCAGCGGCAGCCATGGGTCGCACCGCTGGGGACTATAAGGCTGTCGCCGGGGCCGACCTCACGGTCCTGACCGCCCACGCTAAAGGCGAAGCGTCCGGATTGGACAAAGGTCGCCTGCACATGCGGGTGATTGTGCAACGCGCCTTCTGCCCCTTCCATGAAGCGGAAGGCAACGATCATCAGGTCGGGGTGGTCGGCCAGCACCTGACGTGTCACGCCGGGGCCCGTGGCGACGGTTGGATATGTCTTGGGGGGCATTGCGTCACCTAGTGAAAGAGCGATGGCAACCAGAGCGAGACGGCAGGGACATACGTCACCAGCATCAGCACCGCGAAGCCTGCGCCGTAGAAGGGCCAGATCGTGCGCATCGATTCCGCCACGCTGATCTTGCCGACCGCACATGCGACGAACTGGACCGCGCCAACCGGGGGCGTGTTCAGTCCGATGCCGCAGTTCAGGATCATGATGATACCGAACTGGACCGGGTCGATTCCATAAGCCTCGGCAATGGGCAGGAAGATCGGGGTGGTGATGATGATCGTCGGCCCCATGTCCATGAATGTGCCCAGCAGCAGCAGGATCACGTTGATGATCAGCAGGATGATGATCGGGTTGTCCGAGATCGTCTTCATCCAGTCGATCAGCGCGGCCGGGACCTGATGGAAAGCCATAAGCCATGAAAACGCGCTGGCGGTGCCGATGATCAAAAGGACCATCGCGGTTGTCCGCACTGCCCCGGCAGTGGCGGCGAGGAAGGCTTTCCAATCAAGCTCGCGATAGACGAAATAGGTGATCACCAGCGCGTACAGCACCGCGACACAAGAGCTTTCGGTCGCGGTGAAGATGCCCGAGCGGACACCGCCGAAGATGATCGCGATCAGAAGGATTCCGGGGATCGCCACAGCCCCAAGGTGGGCGACCATGGCCCAGCCGGGAAACGCCTCGGTCGGGTAGCCGCGGCTGCGGGCAACGAAATAGGCTGCAACCATCAAAGAGGCTGCCAGCAGGAAGCCCGGTACAATCCCGGCAGTGAAGAGATCGGCAATAGAGATCGAGCCACCGGCCGAGATCGAATAGATGATCAGGTTGTGCGACGGCGGGATCAGGATCGCGATAAGCGAGGCCATGGCCGTGATGTTTACCGCATAGTCGGCATCATAGCCGCGCGCCTTCATCTGCGGGATCATGATGCCGCCCACGGCGGCGGCCTCGGCCACCGCAGAGCCGGAGATGCCGCCAAACAGGGTAGAGGCCGCGATGTTCACCTGACCAAGGCCACCCCTGACATGGCCAATCATGGACCCGGCAAAGGCAACGATCCGGGTGGCGATGCCGCCCCTCACCATCAGGTCACCAGCATAGATGAACAGCGGAATCGCCATCAGGGAAAAGACGCTGACACCTGAATTCATGCGCTGAAACACGATGATCGGCGGCAGTTCCATGTAAAGGACGGTCAAAAGCGAGGCCGCGCCAAGGCAATAGGCGACAGGCGTGCCGATCAGAAGCAAAAGGGTGAAAGACCCGAAGAGTATCCACATTTCCATGGGTCAGACCTCGCTGATTTTCTGATGGGCGACAGAGGTGCTGGCGGTTTCCAAGCCCGCGAAGCGTCGCAAAAGGCGTTCCAGCGAAAAGAGGGCGACCATGGCACCTCCAAGGACGACCGGAACCATGCTGATCCCGTCCGGCAGGCCGATAGCGGGCATCCGTGAACCCCAGGCGGCGGCCCCAAGCTGAAAGCTGTAAAAGGCCATGGCGGCCCCGAACGCAAAGACGATCATATCCGATAGCGTTTCCATTCCGGCCCGGATCCGGGGCGAGGCCAGATGGCCGATAAGATCGAAGCTCAGGTGAAAGCCTTCCCGCGTGCCCACCGCGCTGCCAAGAAAGATGAACCAGCCCATCAGCAGGACAGAGACAGGCTCGCTCCAGACCAGGGAAGAGTTCAGCGCATAGCGGACAAAGACCTGCGCACCGACGATCAGGGTCATCGCGACCATGGCGAAGCCCGCGATCCAAAGGGCAAGCGTCGAAAGAGCCCCCAGAATCGAGGCAAGACGGATGAGGATTGGCTGCACTTTTGCCTCCGGAGGAGTGGTGGGGGGGCGGTGTCGCCCCCCTTTGGTCGTTACTCGGTCGCCTGAATACGCGTCACCAGATCCTGCAACTTCGGCGTGTTCGCATGCTTTTCATAAACCGGGACCATCGCCTCGATGAACGGGGTCTTGTCGATGTTGTCGATAATCTCGACGCCCGCCGCGCGAACCTTTTCTTCCGATACCTTCTCGCGCGCGGCCCAAAGCTCGCGGTTGATCGGCACCGAATCCTTCGCAGCCTGCCGGATCAGCGCCTGGTCTTCCGGGGTCAGCTTGTCCCAGCTGACCTTGGACATCACCAGAACTTCCGGCACGATCAGGTGTTCGTTCAGCGTGTAATAGCCCGCAACTTCGAAGTGGCCCGAGCTTTCAAAGGACGGCCAGTTGTTTTCCGCCCCGTCGATAACGCCGGTCTGGATGGCGGAATAGACCTCGCCGAAAGGCATCGGTGTGGCATTGGCACCAAGGGCGGACATCATGTCGACGAACACGTCAGACTGCATGACGCGGACCTTCATCCCGCTCAGATCATCGATGGAATCGATGGGCTTTTTGGAGTTGTAGAAGCTGCGCGAACCGCCATCGTAATAGGCCAGCCCGATGAACCCATGCGGTTCAAAGGCCGCAAGGATCTCTTCGCCGATCGGGCCGTCCATGACGCGGTGCATATGGTCGGTGCCGCGAAAGATGAAGGGCAGCGAAACGACCTTGGTTTCTTCGATCAGGTTGTTGAACGGCCCCATCGAGACGCGGTTCATGTCGATCACGCCGAACTTTGTCTGTTCGATCGTGTCCTTTTCCTCGCCCAACTGGGCCGAATGGAACACGTCGATGCAGATACGCCCGTTCGAGCGTTCCTTCACCATCTCGCCCAATTTCTGAACGGCGGCGACGGTCGGATAGCCGTCGGGGTGGGTGTCGGACGATTTCAGCGTCACCTCGCATTCGGCAAAGGCGGCGGTGCTGAGGGCAGCCGTGGCCAGAAGCGTGGCCATGGTGGTTCTGAGTTTCATGGGTCTTCTCCTCCTCGTATTGGTCAAAGTTTGTAAGCGGCTTTCGCAAGCCCGTAGGCCAGTTGGGGGGCCAGCTCGAACGCCTCCTCGCGGTCAAGTCGGCCTGTGGTGACAAGGTCGGCAAGCCAGGCACAGTCCACCCGGCGCGCCATATCGTGCCGCGCCGGGATCGACAGGAAGGCGCGGGTGTCGTCGTTGAAGCCGACCGTGTTGTAGAAACCTGCCGTCTCGGTCGTCATTTCGCGGAAGCGGCGCATGCCTTCGGGGCTGTCATGAAACCACCAGGCTGGGCCAAGCTTAAGGGCCGGATAAACGCCCGCCAGCGGGGCCAGCTCGCGGGCATAGGCCGTCTCATCCAGCGTGAAAAGGATGATCGTCAGGCCCGGTTCCATCCCCATCGCATTCAGAAGCGGCCTCAGCGCGGCGACATAATCGGTGCGACCGGGAATATCGAAACCCTTGTCCCGGCCGAATTGCCGAAGAATTCCAGCATGGTGGTTACGGCGGCTGCCAGGATGAAGCTGAAGGACAAGACCATCGTCCAGGCTCATCCTCGCCATTTCGGTAAGCATCTGGCCGCGAAAGGCATCGACGTCATCGGAATAGGCCTGACCGGTCAGGATACGGGAAAAAAGGGCCGAAGCGTCTTGCACGGAAAGATCTTCGGTGCGGGCCGTGGCATGGCCATGATCGCTGGCCGTGGCCCCCATGGATTTGAAGAACGCGCGACGCTTGCGATGGGCAGTCAGGTAGCCCTGCCAGCTTTGCGTGTCTTCGCCCGTGATCTCACCCAACCGCGCGATGTTGGCGGCGAAACCCGGGAAATCCGGGTCGACAACGGCATCGGGGCGATAGGTGGGAACCACCCGGCCCGTCCAACCCGAGTCGCAGATGGTCTGGTGATGCGACAGGTCGTCCAACGCGGAATCGGTGGTGGCGATGACTTCGATATTGAAACGCTGGAACAAGGCACGGGGCCGGAAGGCCGGGGTTTGCAGCGCCTCGGCAATCCTGTCGTAGTAAGCGTCGGCCGTCGCAGCGGACAGGCGCTGGTCGAAACCGAAGATGGTCTCGAACGCATGGTCCAGCCACATCCGCGACGGCGTCCCCCGGAACAAGTGATAGTTCGCCGCAAACAGGTGCCAGATCTTCCGGCCATCGGTTTCCGTCGGGCCGCCATCGGCGCGGGGAACCCCCAACGCCTCAAGCTGAACACCCTGCGAGGCAAGCATCCGAAAGACATAATGATCAGGCGTCACGAACAGTTGGGCCGGATCGGGAAAGGCCGCATCCGTCGCATACCACGCCGGGTCGGTATGGCCATGTGGGCTGACGATCGGCAGACCCCGAACCTCGGCATACAGCGCGCGAGCGATGTCGCGTGACGCAGGGTCAGTCGGAAAAAGACGATCAGGATGAAGCAGGCCCACTGTCACCCTCCCCGGTGCAGAAGCTTTGGTTGCCCGTCACCTTGGGGAATCAAATTATACTAGTCAACTAATATTCCAGTTGCCGCCCGAACAATCCGCGTCTAGCTTGGCGACATTGAAATGGGAGTTAAGGAATGGCGAGCAACGGGGCGCTAAGTGTTCTGGAACCGATCCAGCGGCCGTCCATCGCAGATTCCGTCTTTGACGAACTGCATCGCCAGATTCTTCGGCTGGAACTCCCGCCCGGCACCAAGCTTTCAGAATTCGACGTCGCCCGCGCCCTTGGCGTGTCGCGCCAGCCGGTCCGCGATGCCTTCTACAGGTTGTCAAAGCTGGGCTTCCTGACCATCCGCCCACAGCGCGCAACCGTCGTCTCGGCCATCTCGGAACGGGCTGTGATGCAGGCCCGCTTTATCCGCATGGCAATCGAGGCCGAAACGGCGCGCGTCGCCTGCCGGACGCTGACCGAAGCTGATCTTGCGGCCATCGAAGCGATCATCGACCAGCAGGCCGAGGCCGTCGCCGCGCACGACCCATCCAGGTTTCACGATCTGGACGATCAGTTCCACCGCGAAATCTGCGAACGTTCGGGTACCGGCTTTGTCTGGGAAACGGCGCGCGAGATGAAGTCGCATATGGATCGGGTGCGCTTCCTATCCTTGTCCTTCGCACTGGAATACGCCTTTGCGGAACACAAGGATATTCTGGCGGCGATCCGGTCACGCGACGAAGAACGCTCCGCCGAAATGGTGCGGATCCACCTGTCCCGCATCCTGCACCAGATTGTCCGCATCCGCGCCGAGAATGCCGCCTATTTCGCGGATGAAGGATAAATGCGCGTCGTCTCCATCGGTGAATGTATGGTCGAGTTTGCTCCCGCCGACAGCGGACTTTTTGCCATGGGGTTCGCAGGCGATACGTTCAACACGGCGTGGTATCTGCGCCGCCTTTTGCCAGTGACCTCGACGGTATCCTATCTTTCCGCCGTCGGCACAGATGCCGTGTCAGATCGCATGGTCGGCTTCATGGCGGCAGAAGGCATCGACGTCGAATTTGTCCAGCGAAAGCCGGAACGCAGCGTGGGTCTGTACCTGATCCAGTTGACCAATGGCGAACGAAGCTTTGCCTACTGGCGCGCAACCTCTGCGGCTCGCCTTCTGGCCGATGATCCGGCCAAGGTGGACGCGGCATTGGTCGGGGCGGATCTGATCTACCTCTCCGGCATCACACTCGCCATCCTTTCCACCGAGGCAAGATCGCGGCTGACTGCGTCGCTCATTGATGCAAAGGCGCGGGGCAGCAGGATTGCCTTCGATCCCAATATCCGGCCTGCCCTGTGGCCGGATGCGCAAACCATGCGTGACGCCATCACCGACCTCTCAGCCCATGCCGACATCGTGCTGCCGTCCCACGACGACGAAGCCCGCCATTTCGCCGATCCCGATCCGCTCGCCACGGCCAAAAGATATGCCGCGAATGGCGCGCCCCTTGTCATAGTCAAGGATGGCCCGCGACCGGTGGTTACATGGGATGCCGGCAGGCCCACCACATATCAGGTGCCGGTCCCGAACACGCCGGTGCTCGACACAACCGCCGCCGGAGACAGTTTCAACGCAGGCTTTCTTGCCAGCTATCTGACAGGGGCCAGCTTGCCCAAGGCAGTAGAAGCCGGAATGTCCCTTGCCGCCCAAGTGATCGCGGGAAAGGGCGCGCTGGTCCCACCCTCGGCGCCGTAAGGAACTTTGCGGCAGTTGGCAGTCGCGGACAATTTCCCTCAAAGCAGGAACGCACGTTCCGGTGGCTGACCACGGCGGCTGGTTGGTGCGGGCCAAAGTCAGATGCCCCAGCGCTCGAAACCAACCGCCGCGCGGTAAAGCCGCGACCGCTTCCATGGATGAACCATCTCGGATGCACGCCACGTTCTCAACGTCAGGTGCTGACCTCCATCCCGAAGCAGACGCAGGAGGACCGGCAGCGCGTTGCCCTGTCATGCGCCATCCGAAACACGGCCCTTACTCAATCCGTCCCGGTGCTCAGCAGCAGGGCAGCTTGACCTGCGCCATGACCGCTACCTGTGCGGGCGTCAGAGGCGGGAACAGCCGCGCCAGCAAGCCCGGCTTTGCATCCGGCATGGGCAAGGACTGTGTCACCGGATCAGCCATCCACCGCCTCCCGCCCGCCCGCACGGCGCAGCGCGGTGATCTCCGCCAGGATCGACAGCGCAATCTCCTCAGGCGTGATCGCGTGGATGTCCAACCCGGCCGGGGCCTTCACCCGCGCCAGATCCTCGGCCCCCATCCCATCCGCCGCCAGCCGCGCCGCCAGTGTCGCGAATTTTCGGCGCGACCCGACAAAGGCCACATAGGCCGCGCCACTGGCCAACGCCGCCCGCAGCCCCGCCTCATCGCCCTTGCCCTGCGTGGCCACCACCACGAACCGTTGGCCAGCCCCGCCTGCCTCCAACGCGAACCCGTCCTGCACCACCTCTGCCGTGCCCTCGGTCAGCCCCGGCGCAGCCAGCGTCCGGTGCAGATCGAACCGCCCCGCCAGATCGCACAGCGCCATCGCCACCGGCCCCGCGCCGAACACCACCAGCCGGGGCTGCGGCAAGACCGGCTCTACGAACACATCCATCGACCCCTTGGAGGGGCAGCCATTGCGCGCAAACCGCACCCCGTGCCGTTCCTCACCCGGTGCCACCCCCTCTGCCGCCAGCAATTCCTCGGGACGAAGCGAGATGAACTGCGGCCGCCCCTCGGCAATCGCCGCCGCCCCCGCCTTGCCCACCGCCGACCGGGCGCAGCCGCCCCCGATCCAGCCCTCGGCAATGCTGCCATCGGGCAGGATGATCGCCTTCGCCCCCGGTTTTGCACTGGTGGCATCCACCGTGCGCACCACTGTGGCAATCGCAAAGGGCGCCCCCTGCGCGCGCAGGGTGGACAGTGTGGCCTCAAATCGGCTCTCGAAACGGGCGGGCATCATAGGCGGGCAAGCTCCCTTTCCAGCGCGGCAAGATCATCCAAGGTGGCGGCAGGGGCGAACAGGTCCAGCCAGGGCAGCGCCGCCGCCATCCCAGCCGCCACCGGCGCGTAATCGCGCCAGCCCTTCAGCGGGTTCAGCCACAGGATACGGCACCCCCGGCGCGACAGTCGCTCCATCGCGGCACCAATCTGGCCGGACGGGGCCGAGTCGTACCCATCCGACAGGATCATCACCACGCTGCGCCCGTTGACGAACCGCCGCGCATAGGTGGCCGCGAATTGCTCCAGCGCCGCCCCTATCTTACTGCCACCGCCAAAGCCATCGGCCAGCAGCGTGATCCGGTTCAGCGCGCGAAACGGGTCCTCATCCCGCAAGGCCTCGGTCACGCGGACAAGGCGGGTGTGGAACAGATAGGCATCCGCCTGCCCATCCGCCCGCATCAGCCCCGCCAGAAAGGCCAGAAAGGGCCGCGCATAAACGCTCATCGATCCCGATACATCCACCAGTGCCGCAATCCGCACCGGCCGCTCCGGCCGCCGCTTCCGCGCCAGACGCAAAGGCTCGCCCCCGGTCGCCAGCGACGCGCGGATCGTGCGCCGCAGATCAATCCGCGCGCCCCGCCGCGCCACCTTGGCCCGCCGCGACCGCCGGTCGCGCAGCGCCCGCCCCAACCGATGCGCGACAACCTCAGCCGCACGAATATCCTCGGGCGACACCACCTCGCGCAAATCCTTCTTCATCACGTTGCGGATCGTTGTCGCCACCAGCCGCCCTGCGCCCCCGGCCTCGCTCTCGCCGCCCGTGCCGCTGTCGGGCGCATCGGCCTTACCGCTGCCGGTGCCGTTCTCGCCCTCGGCCCCGCGTGCCGCGCGGGCATGGGCTGGCACCGCCGATGGCACCACCTTGCTGCGCACCCGCCCACCATTGCGCCAATAGCTGTCGAACACCGCATCGAACCGCGCCCAATCCTCGGCACAGCCACAGGCCACAGCCTTCAGCGCGCGCCTGACCGATCCCTCATCCGCGGGCGTCACCGCCAGCGCTGCCAACGCCACCTCCGCCTCGGCGATCCCCAGCCGGAACCCATTCGCGCGCAGATGCGCCATGAACCCCGCCACCCGCGCCACCGGCCCCGGATCGCGCGCCGCAAAACGGGTCACTGCCCCCCTCATGCCGCCTTCCCCGCCAGCCGCTGCGCCACCTCGGTTGTCACAGCCGCCCGGTCCCCCTGCGTTTTCAACAACGTCGCCAAAGCCGCCTGTAACACCGCCGGATCACCGGTCAGGTCCGCCACCCCCAACCCCGCCAAGGCAGCCGCGAAATCCAGCATCTCGGCAACGCCGGGTTTCTTCTCCAACTCTTCTTTCCGCAGCGATTGGACAAACCCCACGATCTGCGCGCCCAGCGCCGCGCCCACATCCGGCAACCGCGCCTGCAGGATCGCCAGTTCCGTCACTGCATCGGGATAATCCACATGCGCGTACAGACACCGCCGCCGCAGCGCATCCGACAGGTCACGCGTTCCATTCGCCGTCAGAATGACCATAGGCCGCGTCACCGCGCGGATCGTTCCCATCTCGGGGATGGTGATCTGGAAATCCGACAGCACCTCCAGCAGATAGGCCTCGAACTCCTCATCCGCGCGGTCAATCTCATCAATCAGCAGCACCGGTGCGACAGGCTGCCGGATGGCGGCCAACAAAGGCCGCTCCAACAGATAATCCTCGGAAAACAGCCGCGCTTCCACGGCGCTTCCCGTCTCTCCCCCTTCGGCCAGCGCCCGGATCGCCAGCAATTGCCGCTGATAATTCCACTCATAAATGGCCTGCGCCGCGTCCAGCCCTTCATAGCATTGCAACCGGATCAACGCGCAGCCCTTCCACGCCGCCAAGGCACGCGCCACCTCGGTCTTGCCCACCCCCGCCGCACCCTCCAGCAGCAGGGGCCGCCCCAACACCAGCGACAGATGCAGCGCCATCGCCAGATCTGCTGCTGCGACATAGCCCTGCGCAGCAAGGCCGGATTGCACGGTGGCGGCAGTGGTCATCAGGAAAAATCCCGCCCGTCAAAGGGGAAAGGGGGGTCAGGGGGGGTCCGTTGCCCCCCCTGCCATCATCAGCCATGCAGGCCCAGATCACGGGCGATGGTCCAGATCCGCCAGTGATCATGCGGCATGTGCGATTGCTTCAGGCCAAAGGGCCGGAACGCATCATGCACCGCGTTTGAAAAGGCCGGCACCGACCCCACGTTCGGGCTCTCACCCACCCCTTTCGCCCCGATGGGGTGATGGGGCGACGGCGTTTCGGTGTGGTCGGTCGTGTAATGTGGCGTCTCCCATGCGGTGGGCAGGAAGAAATCCATCAACGTCCCGGTCTTGACGTTGCCGATCTCATCATAGGCGATCTCCTGCCCCATCGCGATGGCATAGCCTTCTGTCGCCCCGCCATGCACCTGCCCCTCGATAACCATCGGGTTGATCCGGGTGCCGCAATCGTCCAGCGCATAGAACTGCCGCACCTCATGCTCGCCCGTGTCGACGTCAATCTCCATCACGGCGATATAGGCCCCGAAAGGATAGGTCATGTTCGGCGGGTCATAGTAGGACACCGCTTCCAGCCCCGGCTCGATGCCCGGAATGGCCTGATTATAGGCGGCATAGGCCAGCTCCTTCATGGTCTTGAACCGCTCCGGTGCGCCTTTCACCTGAAACCGGTCCACATCCCACTCCAGATCGCCCTCATGCACCTCCAGCAACCACGCCGCGATCATCTGCGCCTTGGCCCGGATCTTGCGCCCACACAGCGCGGTCGCCGCCCCTGCAACGGGCGTCGACCGGCTGCCATAGGTGCCAAGGCCATAGGGGGCCGTATCGGTATCGCCCTCCTCCACCGTGATGCTGTCCGCGCTCAACCCGATCTCGCTGGCAATGATCTGGGCAAAGGTCGTGGCATGCCCCTGCCCCTGCGAAATCGTCCCCAGCCGCGCGATGGCAGAACCCGTCGGATGAATTCGGATTTCGCAACTGTCGAACATCCCCATGCCAAGGATGTCGCAGTTCTTCACCGGCCCCGCCCCCACGATTTCCGTGAAATGCGTCAGCCCGATCCCGATCAACTTGCGCGTCTTTCCCGCCTTGAAATCCGCCAGCCGCTGCGCCTGCTCGGCCCGCAACCCCTTGTAATCCACCGCCTCCAGCGCCTTGTCCCAGGCGGTGTGATAATCGCCCGAGTCATATTCCCAGCCCAGCGCCGACTGATAGGGGAACTGATCCTTGCGGATGAAGTTGATCCGCCGCAATTCGGCGGCATCCATGTTCAACTCAATCGCCAGAACCTCGATCATCCGTTCGATGAAATAGGCGGCCTCCGTCACCCGGAAGGAACAGCGATAGGCAACCCCACCGGGGGCCTTGTTGGTATAGACGCCATCCACGCCGACATAGGCCACCGGAATGTCATAGCTGCCCGTGCAGATGCTGAAGAACCCGGCCGGAAACTTCGTCGGGTCCGCACAGGCATCGAACGCCCCGTGATCGGCCGTTACATGGCAATGCAACGCGGTGATCTTGCCCTCTTTCGTGGCACTGATCCGCCCTTTCATCCAATAGTCACGCGCGAATGCCGTGGCCATCAGGTTGTCCATCCGGTCTTCGACCCACTTCACCGGCTTGCCCGTGACGATAGAGGCGACGATGGCACAGACATAGCCGGGGTAAACCCCCACCTTGTTGCCGAACCCGCCGCCAATATCGGGGGAAACCACACGAATATTGTGCTCCTCGATCCCCGACAAAAGCGAGGCAACGGTCCGAACCACATGCGGCGCTTGGAACGTGCCCCAGACGGTCAGCTTGCCGTTCACCTTGTCCATGCTGGCCACGCAGCCGCAGGTTTCCAGCGGGCAGGGATGCGTGCGGTGGTAATAGACCATCTCTTCGGCCACCACTTCAGACGCCTCAAGCGCCTGATCGGTTGCCTCCTTGTCGCCCACCTCCCACAGGAAGATGTGGTTGTGGTGCTTGCGCGGCCCATGCGCGCCCGACGTTTGCCCTGCCAGATCCTCGCGCAGCACCGCAGCACCAGGTTCCAGCGCCTTGAACGGGTCCACGATCACCGGCAGTTCTTCGTAATCCACTTCCACCAGTTCGATGGCATCGGCGGCGATATAGCGGTCGGTCGCCACCACAAAGGCCACTTCCTGCCCTTGGAACAACACCTTGCCATCGGCCAGCACCATCTGCTTGTCACCCGCCAGCGTCGGCATCCAATGCAGGTTCAGCGGCGCAAGGTCCGCCGCCGTCAGCACCGCCACCACACCGGGCAACGCCCGCGCCGCATCAGCATTGATGGATTTCACCCGCGCATGGGCATAGGGGCTGCGGACGAAATCCCCAAACAGCATCCCTGCCATCTTGATGTCGTCGACATAGTTCCCCTTGCCTTGGGTAAAGCGCACATCCTCTACCCGCTTGCGGCTGGAACCCAGACCCTTGAGATTGGCGATCCGTTCTTCGCGGTTTGGCGTCAGGTCGTTCATTCCGCGGCCTCCTTCGCATTCATCTCGGACGCGGCAGCCAGAATGGCCTTCACGATGTTCTGGTATCCGGTGCAACGGCACAGGTTTCCGGCAATGCCAAACCGCACCTCTTCTTCGGTCGGGTTCGGGTTCTCGATCAGCAACCGATGCGCGCGGGTGATCATCCCCGGCGTGCAATAGCCGCATTGCAGCCCGTGATGCTCGCGGAAGGTCCGCTGCAACACATGCAACCCGTCAGGATTGCCCAAGCCTTCGATGGTGGTGATCTCGGCACCCTCGGCCTGTGCCACGAACACCGTGCAGGCTTTCACAGACTTGCCGTTCATATCCACCGTGCAGGCGCCGCAATGGCTGGTCTCGCAGCCGATATGCGGCCCGGTGATCCCCAGGCGTTCCCGCAGCGTATGGATCAGCAATTCGCGCGGCTCGGCCAGAATGTCATGCACCTCACCGTTCACGGTCAGGCTGACTTGCATCTTCTTTCCCATGCTCTCTCCCCCCTCAGGCGCGCGACCAGGCACGCGCAATCGCACGGCCCAAAATCACGCCAGCCACATGTTTCTTGAACGCGATCGGGCCGCGATTGTCCTGCTGCGGGTCGATATCCCTCAGCATCGCCGCCACCGCCGCCAGCACCGCTTCCGGGCCGCAATCGCTGCCCACCAGTGCCTCCGCCGCATCGGCAGACCAGATCGGCGTGTCCGACAGATTGGTCATCGCGATGGAGGCACTGGCCACCTTGCCGCCTGCCTTGGTCAACAGAACCGCCGCCGCCGCCGTGGCATAATCCCCGATTTTGCGCTTCTGCTTTTCATAGGCATAACCCGCGCCCGTCGCGGCAAAGCGGATGCTGGTCAGGATCTCGTCATCCGCGCGCTCGGTCGCGTAAAGCCCGTGAAAGAACTCCCGCGCCGCCACCTCGCGGCTGCCCCCCGGACCCACCAGCGTGAACTGCGCGTCCAAACACTGCATCAGACCCGGCATGTCATTGCCCGGATCGCCATTGGCGACGTTGCCGCCCACCGTGCCCACATAACGCACTTGCGGATCGGCGATCTGCAATGCCGCTTCGCGCAGGATGGGTGCGGCCTTCGCCAGCCCGTCATGGCTGATCAACTCGGCCTGCGTCACCATCGCGCCGATGGTCACCTGCCCGCCCGCCACCGTGATCCCTTTCAACTCGGCCACCGATTGCAGATCGACCAGATGGCCGATCGACGCCATCCGCAGCTTCATCATCGGGATCAGGCTATGCCCGCCCGCGATGACCCGCGCCTCATCGCCATGCTCCGTCAAAATCCCGATGGCCGACGCAAGGTCGCCCGGCCGGTGATACTCAAAGGCCGATGGTATCATGTGTTCCTCCCGCTCTGCGTCCGTCCCGCGCAGTTGGCAAAAGGCTATGGCGATCCGGCCAAGGGTTGAGCGGCGACAAACGAATGCGGCGCTCTTTTGCACGAAATGCGAAATGCCAGCATGAATTGCGACAGCGCTACAGACCCAACGCCTCGCGCAACTCCGCCAGCCGCGCCCGGCTGACCGGAATGCGCAACCCCTCGGCCCCTTCCACGCTGCATTGCCCGGAATCCTTCAGCCGCTCGAACTTCACCACATGCGCGGGGTTCAGCAGATAGCTGCGATGCACCCGCATGAATCCCACCGGTGCCAGCCGCTCCTCCGCCTCGGAAATCGACCAGGGGCAGAACAGCGCATCCGCCCCTTTCTGCATCACAGTGTAATGCCCTTCGGCCCGCACCGCCGAAATCGCGGCAGGGTCCAGAAAATAGGTCCGCCCTTCCTTTTCATGCGGCACGCGCAGCGCCACCGGCTCTGCCCGCACCACGGGGGCGGCAGCCGGCAGGGCAACCTCCACCGGGGGAGGCGCCTGCGGCCTCTGGGCCACAGCCACCGCCGCGCCCTGATCGGCCTCCTCTGCCGAAGGCGCAAAGGTGATCCCCGTCAGCAGGAACGCGGCTGAGATGACGAACGCCGCCAATGTCACCAGAATGGCCAACATCTCGTTGCTCAGCGCCGGGCCAACCGCCCCCGCTTCGCCATCGGGCAGAAAGCCCGTCCCCGCCATGGCGATGAAATGCACCATCACCACGGCCAAGCCGAACCCCACCGTTCCCAGCACGATGTTGCGCCGCCCGCGTTCGGAATAGGCCACCCGCACCGCCATCACCGACAGCGCCACCGATGCCACCAGCGCCCCGCCCACGCCCAAGGGCGTATAGACCGGGCGGCACAGCTCCATCCCCGACATGCCGATGTAATGCATCAGCGAAATGCCAAAGCCGATGATCACCCCCGCCAGCGCCAGACTGCGCCGGGTCCGGGGCCGAAAATGCAGGATCAGCAGCGCCAGCCCCGTCATCAGGATCGCCACCAGCGCCGACACCAGCGTCGTCAACGCGTCATAGGTGTACAGGATCGGCAGTTGCAGCCCCAGCATGGCCACGAAATGCATCGACCAGATGCCCCCGCCCAGCGCGACCGATGCCATCGACACCGCCACCTTGCGCTGCGCCACCGTCCGGCGCGACACGCCCCGCGTCAGCGACAGGCCCGTAAACCCCGCCATCAAGGCGATGGCAAAGGCCGCGACCACAAGCCGCCAGTCATGGCTGAACTCCAGCACCGAAAGCCTCCCCGCTTACGGACCGTGCATCAACTTACGCTCTGCCACCCGCAATCGATAGCCCGCGGCGCAGATCGGGCCGATGCCCCGACACTCATATAGCGTGATTGTGTCGCTTTGCCTGCGCTCAGGCAATGGTTGCGCTGCCGATATGGCCCGCCGCCCGCAAGGCCAGCGCTGCCACCGTCAGCGACGGGTTCACCGCCGCCGATGTCGGCAGCACCGACGCATCGACGATGAACAGATTGTCCAGATCATGCGCCCGCAGGTTGGCATCCACCACCGATGCCGCCGGATCATCCCCCATTCGCGCCGTGCCGCATTGATGGCTTGGCTTCGATTTCGGAAACCCCCGCGACAGCACGATGGGCCACCCCGCCCGCCGCATCGCCCGCTTCAACCGCCCCACCAGCAGATCATGCGCTTCCGTGTTGGTCCGCCGCCAATCCAGCACCACGCCGCCATCCCGCCACATCACACGCGAATTCGGATCGGGCAGATCCTCCGACATCGCCATGATATGGATCGAATGATCCGCCACATGCCGCGCCAGCCACAAAGGCAGCCCCGCCTCGCCCGCCAGAATCGGCCCGGTGATCCGACCCAGCATCTGTATATTCCCCAGCGGCTCCCCCCCCGGCCCGCCGGTCAGATACCAGTCATTGATCTGGATGGTCTTCTCGTAAACCGACCGGTTCCGCCGCAACGGGTTCCACGCCACCATCCCCGTCAGGTTGTGGTTCATGAAATTCCGCCCCACCTGATCGGACGCATTGGCCAACCCGCGCGGATGCCAGCAGCAACGCCGCCGACATCACCGCCCCGGCACAGAGGCACACCACCGGCGCGCTCATCACCTCGCGCTGCCCGTCCCGCTCCACCTCCACCCCGGTCACCCGCCGCCCCTCGGCCAGCAGCCGCACCACCCGCGTGCCGGTCACCAACTCCACATTCGGAAACCGCAGCGCCTCGGCCAGACCACAGCTTTCTGCGTCCGACTTGGCCCCCGTCGTATCGGGAAACGCGTCCCAAGTCGTCGGCGCGCGTTTCAGCCAGGCGTCGATATCCACCCCCAAGGGCAGCGCCGATACATGCAGGCCCTGCGCCCCGAACGCCGCCCGCAGCGCCGCGATATCCGGCTCGTCCGGCACCGGGGCAAAGGGATAGGGCACAGATCGCGGCGGCTCAGTCGGGTCGCCCGCCGCATCGCCGCGCACCCGATACAACTGCTCAGCGCGGGAATAGAACGGCTCCAGCACATCGTATCCAATCGGCCAGCCCGGCGTCACACCGCCTATGTGCTGCAAGGGTGCGAAATCCGCCTCGCGATAGCGCAGCAGCACCGCGCCATAGAATTTCGTATTCCCGCCCACACAGGCATAATTGCCCGGATTGAACGCCCGCCCCTCGGCATCGCGCCACGTCTCTTTCGGCTTGAAATGCCCGCGCTGAAAGATCGCCGCCGGGTCGCGCGCTTCTGGCCCGTCCACCAGCCGCTCGCCGCGTTCCAGAATGACGATCCGCCGCCCGCTGGGTGCCAACCCCGCCGCCAGCGTGGCCCCACCCATGCCGGAGCCAATGATCAGGATGTCAGGCTGCATCGCGTCTCCTCAACTCAGATAATGATCCACCGGCGCCAGCGGCGGCGGGGCCTCGCGCCCCAGATGCGGCGCAAGGCTGATCTCCGCCGCACGGCAAATCGCATCCATGGCGATCCCGTTCGGGCTGGGCGCAAAAGGATGGCTCAACTCCTCAGTCACTTCAGCCAGCCCAAGAAACATGTACCCCACCACCGCCACGAACAAAGGCGTGGCCCATCCCGTCGTCCCCGTCAGGGCAAAGGGCAGAAGCAGGCAATACAGGTAGCTCGTCCGATAGATCAGCAGCGAATAGACAAAGGGCAGCGGGCTGTTGGCAATCCGCTCACACCCCGCCTGTTGCTGCGCAATCCCCCCCATCCGCGCCGTCAGGCTGCGCGCCCCGAACCCGTCGATCCCGCCCGCCCGATGCGCCCCGACAATCATCGCCGTCACCCGGTCCAGCGCCGCACAGGGCGGATGCGGCGCACCGGCCAGATCGCTCACCCCATCACGCGCCGCCTCGGCCACCGGCAGCCCGCGCAGGTTCACCCGATGGGCATGGATGAAATCCAGCGCGCCCTCCAGCATCGCGCGCCGCAGCGCGGGGTCAGGCACGAACACCTCCACCTCCCGCGCCAGACTGCGCAGATCAGCCAGTAGCCCGCCCCACAGCTTGCGCGCCTCCCACCAGCGGTCATAGGCGGCGTTGTTGCGAAACCCCAGAAACAGCGACAACCCGATCCCGAACACGGCGAAGGCCGACGCATCCAGACGCGGCACCACCCCGGTCACCCGGTCCAGCGCCACCACACCCGCCGCCACCCCGGCCAGCAGCACCACCGGCAGCGCGATGCGCGGCACGATCGACCCGCGCAGCGCGGTCAGCAGATCCCAGATATCCGGCCTGTCCCTGACGATCATCCCGCACCCCGCCTTGCCCGATCCACCCACAGGATCCCGGCCCGCCAGTGCTGCACCACCCCGCCCCGCTTGTCCAGTTGACCGGGGCCGCAACCACCGCCCGCGCATGTGACATCGTGCCGTTACAAGAACTTCACTCGCCTTTCACAGATACTTCCTATATTCGGGAATTATGGAAAAGATGAACGCCGCCCATGCCTTCGCCACTCTCGGCCACCCGGACCGGCTGGCCGTGTTCCGCCTGCTCAATCGCTTTGCCCCACAGGGCGTGCGGCCCACGGAAATCGCCGCCGCGCTGAACCTGAAGCCCAACACCCTGTCGCATCATCTGGCCGACCTCACCGCATCCGGCCTTGTCACCGTCACGCGTGACGGCCGCTCGCTTTTCTATGCCGTCAACCTCGACGTCACCGAAGGCCTGATCGGCTACCTCGCGCTCGATATCGGCCGCGCGCGACCAGACCTGCTTGCCCCCCTTATGGACTCCGCAAAGGAACCCGCCATGCGCGACACCGATTTTGACGTCCTCTTCATCTGCTCCGGCAACTCCGCCCGCTCCATCTTTGCCGAGGCGCTGCTGCGCGATCTGGGGCAGGGCAAGTTTCAATCCTTCTCCGCAGGCACCCGCCCGAACAGCGCACTCAACCCCCTCGCGCTCGATGTTCTCACCCGGAACGGGCATGATGTTTCCGGCCTGCGCTCCAAACATATCTCGGAATTCCAGCAGCCCGACTCCATCACGATGGATTTCGTCTTCACCGTCTGCGACGCCGCCGCAGCCGAGGAATGCCCCCCCTGGCCCGGCCAGCCCATCACCGGCCATTGGGGCCTGCCCGACCCGGTCAAGGCAACCGGCACCGATGCCGAACGCGCGCTGGTCTTCGCCCAGACCTACGCCGCCCTGCGCCGCCGCATCACGGCCTTTGTCGCCTTGCCCTTCGAAACACTCAACCGCATGTCCCTTCAGTCGCACGTAGACCAGATCGGTCTCGCCCCCGACACCACTGCCGCCACGAAAGGCTGATCCTCATGCCCCGCATCGCGCTCAACGGCCTTGGCCGGATCGGCAAACTCGTCCTGCGCAACCTGATCGACATGGGCGCAGGCGGCGACATCGTCCTTCTGAACGATCCCGCAGGCGATGCCGAACAGCACGCCCTGCTGATGGAATTCGACAGCGTCCATGGCCGCTGGCAAACCCCCGTAACCCATGCACCGGACACACTGGTGCTGAAAGGCCAACCCATCCGCCTGACGCATGAAAAAACGCTCGACGCCCTGCCCCTCGCCGCCATGGGGATCGATCTGGTCGTCGATGCGACGGGTGTCTTCAAGACTGCCGCCAAGATCGCGCCCTACCACAGCGCCGGGGTGAAAAAGGTCATCGTCTCCGCCCCGGTCAAGGATGGTGGCGCGCTGAACCTCGTCTACGGGGTCAACCATCACCTCTATGACGGCACCCAGTCCCTCATCACTGCCGCCTCCTGCACCACCAACTGCCTCGCCCCGGTGGTCAAGGTCATCCATGAATCCCTCGGTATCCGTCACGGCTCCATCACCACGATCCACGATGTCACCAACACCCAAACCATCGTCGACCGCCCGGCCAAGGACATGCGCCGCGCCCGCTCGGCCCTGCTGAACCTGATCCCCACAACCACCGGATCGGCCACCGCCATCACGCTCATCTACCCCGAACTCAAAGGCCGCTTGAACGGCCACGCCGTGCGCGTGCCGCTCTTGAACGCCTCCCTCACCGATTGCGTGTTCGAGGTGGAGCGTCCAACCACCACAGAAGAGGTCAACACCCTGTTCAAAGCCGCCGCCGAAGGCCCGCTCAAGGGCATCCTCGGCTATGAACCCCGCGCGCTGGTGTCATCGGATTTCACCAACGACCCCCGCTCATCCATCATCGACGCGCAATCGACGATGGTGATCAACGGCACGCAGGTGAAGATCTACGCCTGGTATGACAACGAATGGGGCTATGCCTGCCGTCTGGCCGATATCACCCGCATGGTGGCGGCCTCGCTGTGACCAGCCTCAACCCGATGCGCGCCTATATCGCCGTCACGGCGGCCTATTGGGCCTTCATGCTGTCCGATGGCGCGCTGCGGATGCTGGTGCTGCTGCATTTCAACGCGCTCGGTTTCTCGCCCATCCAACTGGCTTGGCTATTCCTCCTGTATGAACTTGCCGGCATCATCACCAACCTCGCCGCAGGCTGGCTCGCCACCCGCTTCGGCCTTGCCGCCACGCTTTACGCGGGCCTCGCGCTTCAGGTCGCTGCCCTGCTCACCCTGTCACAGCTTGATCCCGCATGGGCCATCGCCGCCTCCGTGGCCTTCGTCATGGCCGTTCAGGGCGTGTCGGGGGTGGCGAAAGACCTTGCCAAGATGTCCTCCAAATCCGCCGTCAAACTTCTGGCCCCCGCTGAGGATGGCGGCCTGTTCCGCTGGGTGGCCCTGCTCACCGGGTCAAAGAACGCGGTCAAGGGCGCGGGCTTCTTCCTCGGCGCGGCGCTACTGGCGCTGGCTGGGTTTCAGGCCGCGCTCTGGGCAATGGCCGCTGTGCTGACCACCATCCTGATCGCTGTCCTTCTGTTCCTGCCCAAAGGCCTGCCGGGGCGCATGAAATCGGCCGAAAGCTGGGGCGGCTGGCGCTCACCCGATCCCCGCATCAACCGTCTGTCGCTGGCCCGCCTGTTCCTGTTCGGCGCGCGCGATGTGTGGTTCGTCGTGGGGATCCCGGTCTATTTTCAGGCCGTCCTGTCCGACGGAACGCCCGACAGCCGCCGCGCCGCCTTTTTCCTGATCGGGGGCTTTCTTGCGCTGTGGATCATCGCCTACGGCGCGGTGCAGGCCATGGCCCCCCGCATCCTTGGCGGCAAGGGCCAACCGTTGCAGGCCACCACGCAAAGGGCCGCGCTCTGGTCTGGCCTCCTCGTCCCCATCCCCTTTGCGCTGGCCGCGCTGGCGCTTTGGGCTGGCGATCCCGCACCATGGCTGACCGCCACGCTGATTGTCGGACTCCTCGCCTTCGGCTTTGTCTTTGCGGTGAATTCCTCGGTCCATTCCTACCTGATCCTCGCCTTCGGACAGGCCGACCGCATCACGCGCGATGTGGGCTTCTATTACATGGCCAATGCCGCAGGCCGCCTGATCGGCACCCTTCTGTCAGGTCTCAGCTACCAATGGGGCGGCCTGCCCGCCTGCCTCGCCACCGCAGGCACAATGGCGCTGCTGGCTTGGCTCGCGACGCGCGCCCTGCCCGCTCAGGCCTCACCCTGATCCCGTCCCCCGCCCTGGGAACTCCAATTCCCGATCATTTCAATCCGGTATTTACATTTCCTATCTTTTTTGTCAGGAAGACCCCAGCCAGCCCGAAGGGCAAGCCGATCCGGTCACCCGTGGCCGATCCTGCCCCTTCCACTGGCCCCTGCGCTGATCCCGCCATCCGGCACCGTGCATAGGCCCCGCCCGAACCCGGAGTCCCCATGCGCCGCGCCACCGCTGCCCTGCTTCTGTGCACCGCACTCACCACACCCGCCTTCGCCGCCGATCCTGCCGACGTTGTCGCCACCTATGCCGACATCGCCGCCGCAGCCTATGGCGACAGCCTGACCACCGCGCAGGCCCTGCAATCCGCCGTCGCCACCCTCATCGCCACACCTTCGGAATCCGGCCTCACCGCCGCCCGAAGCGCTTGGCTCGCCGCACGCGTCCCCTATCAACAGACCGAGGTGTTCCGCTTCGGCAACCCTATCGTCGATGATTGGGAAGGCAAGGTGAACGCCTGGCCGCTCGACGAAGGGCTGATCGACTATGTCGCCACCGGTTACGGGCTGAACGAGGAAAATACCCTCTCGCAACTCAACATCATCGCCACGCCGAAATTCACCCTCTCCGGGTCTGACATCGACGCCACCACCATCACCCCGGCCCTGATCGCCGACACCCTGCACGAGGCGGACGGGATCGAGGCCAACGTCGCCTCTGGCTATCATGCCATCGAGTTTCTGCTCTGGGGGCAAGATCTGAACGGCACCGAACCCGGCGCGGGCAACCGCCCCTACACCGATTTCCTGCAAGGCGAAGGCTGCACCGGCGGCAACTGCGACCGCCGCGCCGCCTATCTTGCCGCCGCAACCGATCTGCTGGTGTCCGATCTGGAATACATGGCCGCCGCCTGGGCTCCGGGTGGTGACGGCCGCGCAACTGTGACCGCCGATCCGCAAGCCGGGCTTCTGGCCATGCTCACCGGCATGGGCAGCCTGTCCTATGGCGAACAGGCGGGTGAGCGGATGAAACTCGGCCTGATGCTGAACGATCCCGAAGAAGAACATGACTGCTTCTCCGACAACACCCACAACAGCCACTTCTACGATGGCCTCGGCATCCGCAACGTATACCTCGGCAGCTATACACGCGTAGATGGCAGCATCGTCTCCGGCCCCGCGCTGGCGGATCTGGTCGCCGCAGTTGACCCCGTCGTCGACGCGCGCCTGCAGACGGAACTCAACGCCTCCATCGACGCGCTTCAGGCCATCAAGTCCGCCGCCGAAGGGGGCCTCGCCTATGACCAGATGCTTGCCCCCGGCAATACCGAGGGCGAGGCGCTGATCACCGCCGCCATCGATGCGCTGGTCACGCAAACCGCCTCAATCGACCGCGCGGTCACCGCCCTTGGCCTGTCGCAGATCAGCTTCGAAGGCTCCGACAGCCTCGATAATCCCGGCGCCGTCTTCCAGTAACGCCAACCCGGCGCGCGGCCCCATCGCGGCTGCGCGCCCATCCCCTGCCCACGCCCACAGGGCGAAAGACCCCAGTCATGCTCCGCCCCTTCCTGCTCGCCCTGCTGATCTCTGGCCCCGCTTTGGCACTGGACGATCCGCACCTCTCCACCCTCCCCCGCACCGCAGCCGAATCCGCCCGCATCAAGGCGATCCTCGCCCCACCCACCGATTTCACCGAAGCCGAACCGTTTGAGGCGCTCTCTGCCGGGGCCGCCACCGTTCGTGCCCGCACCACCACGGATGCTTTCAGCCAATCCTCGGCCAATATGCCCTTCGATCATGAAATGCGCTTCAAGCTGGGCAATGCGCTGTTTCGCAAGACATGGGTCGCGTCCCCCGCCTCCACCCTCGCCTCCGATGGCCTCGGCCCGCTCTACAACGCCCGCGCCTGTCAGGATTGCCACCTCAAGGATGGCCGCGGCCACACGCCCGAAGGCCCCGGTGACAGCCGCGTCTCCCTGTTCCTGCGTCTGTCTGTCCCTGCCAAGACAGGCCCCGCCGATATAGAAGAATGGCTCGCCACCGCACCAGACCCCACCTATGGCGGCCAGTTGCAGGATTTCGCCGCCCCCGGCCAAGCCGCCGAAGGGCGGATGGACATCACCTATACCGACCTGCCCGTCCCCCTCGCCGATGGCACCGTCATCACCCTGCGCCAGCCCAGCTATGCCCTCGCCGATCCCGCCTACGGCCCACCCGACCCCGGCCTGATGCTCTCCCCCCGCGTCGCGCCACAGATGATCGGCCTTGGCCTGCTCGAGGCGATCCCCGCCGCCGGTATCCTCGCCCTTGCCGATCCTGATGATGCCAATGGCGATGGCATCTCGGGCCGCCCGCAGATCGTGCCCTCCACCGAATACGCCACCCCCATGCTCGGCCGCTTCGGCCTCAAGGCCGGCGCTCCCACCGTGCGTGACCAATCCTCCGCCGCCTTTGCGGGCGACATGGGCCTGTCCACACCCCTCCACCCCGATCCCTGGGGCGATTGCACCCCGGCCCAAGGCGAATGTCGCGCCGCCCGCCACGGGCAGGAACCCGGCATCCGCGACGGGCTGGAGGTCGAGGCCGAAAGCCTCGACCTCGTCACCTTCTATGCCCGCAACCTTGGCGTCCCGGAACGCCGCCGCGTGGATGATCCGCAAGTCCTGCGCGGCAAGGCGCTGTTCCACACGCTCACCTGCGCCGCCTGCCATACCCCCAAACACGTCACCCACCGCCTGACCGATCAGCCCGAGCAAAGTTTTCAGCTGATCTGGCCCTATACCGATCTCCTGCTCCACGACATGGGCGAAGCCCTCGCCGACAACCGCCCCGAAGGCCGCGCCTCGGGGCGCGAGTGGAAAACCCCGCCGCTTTGGGGCATCGGCCTGACCGAACAGGTCAGCGGCCACACCCAATTCCTGCACGATGGCCGCGCCCGCACCCTGCTCGAGGCGATCCTCTGGCACGGGGGCGAGGCGCAGGCCGCCCGCGATGCCACCATCGCCCTGCCCGCCGATGACCGCGATGCCCTCATCGCCTTTCTGGAAAGCCTCTGATGCCCCGCACATGCTTCGGCCTCACCTTCACGCTGGCCCTGATCCTCTCGCCGCTCAGCGCGCGCGCCGATGTGGCCGAGGTGGTCCAGCACCATATCTTGCCCGGCTACACGGCACTGGCCAGCGCCGCCGCCACGCTGGACGCAACCGCCCAACAGGATTGCACCCCCGCCACCCTGACCCCCGCCTTCCACACCACCTTTGACGCCTGGATGGCTGTCCAGCACCTCCATCTCGGCCCGGTCGAGGAAGAGGGGCGCGGTCTTGCCACCGCCTTCTGGCCCGATCCCAAAGGTCGCGGCCTCGCCGCGCAAAGCGCCATCCTTGCCAACGACCCTGCCACCCTCACCCCCGACAACTTCGCCGATCAATCCATCGCCGCACGCGGCCTGATGGCGCTGGAACGCCTCCTCTATCCTGACGCCTCGCTGCAAGGCGACACGTGCGCCCTGATCCGCCTGACCACCGCCGATCTGGCCCGCACCACCGCCGATATCGCAACCCTGTGGCAACAGGGCTTTGCCACCAGCCTCACCAGCGCAGGCCAACCCGGAAACACCCGCTTTCTGTCGCAGGCCGAGGCGCGTCAGGCCTTGCTCACCCAACTCACCACGGGCCTCGAACACCTCGCCGACCAACGCATCGCCCGCCCCATGGGCAGCTTCGACAAACCCCGCCCCGATCTGGCCGAGGCCCGCGCCTCCGGCCGCAGCCTGCGCAACATCACCCTGTCGCTGCACGCCCTGCGCGACCTTTCGGCCACCCTGTCGCCCGACACGACAGCCCCCCTCGCCGCCATCGACACTGCGCTTGCAAAGGCCGCAGCGCTGGATGACCCCATCCTCGCCGGGACCGCCGATCCCGCCGCGCGCCTGCGGATCGAAATCCTTCAGCACTCCATCCGCGCGGCCCGTGACTCGGTGGTGGCAGCCCTTCCCCCCGCCCTCGGCGTGGGCATCGGATTCAATGCGCTGGACGGGGATTGACCATGACCTCCCGCCGTTCCGTCCTCGCAGGCCTCGCCGCACTTTGCCTGCCCGCGCCAAGCTGGGCCGATGTGGGCAATCCCCGCTTCCTCGCCGCCGCAAAACAAGGAGATGGCTACTTCCTCCACGGCCTCACCGCCAAAGGGGAAAGCCTGTTCTCGCTTCCGCTGCCTGCGCGCGGCCATGCCGCCACCGCCCATCCCCACCGCCCCCTCGCCGTGGCCTTCGCCCGCCGCCCCGGCGTGTTTGCTCTGGTGATCGACTGCCGCGATGGCCGCCTGCTGCACCGCCTCACCCCGCCCGATGGCCGCCAATTCAACGGCCACGGCACATTTTCCGCCGATGGCACGATCCTTTATACGTCAGAAGTCATCGCCGAAACCTCGCAGGGGCGCATCGGCCTTTGGGACACGAACCGCTTCACCCGCATCGGAGAATGGACTTCGGGCGGGATTGGCCCGCATGACATGAAACGTCTTCCCGACGGCCGCCTCGTCATCGCCAATGGCGGCATCGTCACCGATCCGCGCGACCGGACCAAGCTGAACATCCCCGACATGCGCCCGAACCTGACCCTGCTCGACACCCATGGCAAACCGCTGGACGTGGCCGAACTGGACCCCACGCTGAACTGCAACTCCATCCGCCACCTTGCCCTGACGCAAACGGGCAGCATCGCCTTCGCCATGCAATGGGAAGGCGACACGACAGAGGCTGTCCCCCTCCTCGGCCTCTGGACCCCCGGCGCAACCCCCACCCTTTGCGCCGTACCGGAACCCGAATCCCTGCGGATGCAGGGCTATGCCGGATCCATCGCCGTGGCGGAGAGCGGCCACATCGCCATCACCTCACCGCGCGGCGGGTTGGTGCAGGTTTTCGCCGCCGATGGCCGCTTCCTCGCCAGCCAAACGCGCCAGGATGTCTGCGGCATTGCCGCCCTGCCCGGCGGCGGCTTTCTGGCCAGCGACGGGATGGGCGCGCTCCTGCGCCTGACGGTCAAGGGCGACACCATCCAGACCACCGCCCTGCACAGCCATCCCCTTGCCTGGGACAACCACCTCGTCACCCTGACCTGATCCGCTTCGGTCAGGCCGCGCTGCCCCCGCCGCATCGCCAAACCGGAAAGCGCGGTCTGCTGCATCACCCCCGGGAGGGCTGTCTGCCCTCCCGGACCCACCCGAGGGTATTTGGGCCAAGATGAAGCCGCATCGAACAGAAAGCGCCCCTGCCCTTGCGCGCCCCGCGCTTTCGGTTTCTTCTTTGGCGATCCCAAGACAAAGGCTTTCCCGATGTTCGACGCCCTCCTGATCGACAAAACCGACGCCGGCCAGACCGCCCGCATCGCCACCCTGTCGCCCGACCAATTGCCGCCCGGCGATGTGACCGTGGCCGTTGAATGGTCCACGCTGAACTACAAGGATGCGCTGGCCATCACCGGCGCCTCGCCCGTGGTGCGCAGCTTTCCCATGGTGCCGGGGATCGACCTTGCGGGAACGGTATCTGCCAGCGATCACCCCGATTTCCGGACAGGCGACAAAGTCGTGCTGAACGGCTGGGGCGTGGGTGAAAAACACTGGGGCGGGCTGGCCGGTCAGGCCCGGCTGAGCGGCGACTGGCTGATCCCCCTGCCTGCGGGCATTTCCCCCCGCGCCGCCATGGCCATCGGCACCGCAGGCTATACCGCCATGCTTTGCGTCATGGCGCTGGACCGTCACGGCATCACGCCCGCATCGGGTGAGATTGTCGTCACCGGCGCCGCCGGCGGCGTGGGCAGCATCGCCACCGCCCTGCTGGCCAAGCGCGGCTACACTGTCGCCGCCGTCACCGGCCGCGCGGCCGAGGCCGACTATCTGCGCTCCCTCGGTGCCGCCAGCATCGTCGATCGGGCCGAATTGTCCGCCCCCGGCAAACCCCTTGCCCGCGAACGCTGGGCGGGTGCTGTGGATGTGGCAGGCGGCGTGGTTCTGGCCAATGTCCTTGCCGCCATGCGCTATCGCGGCGTGGTCGCCGCCTGCGGCCTTGCCGCCGGGATGGACTTGCCCACCACCGTGGCCCCCTTCATCCTGCGCGGCGTCACCCTTGCGGGCATCGACAGCGTGATGTGCCCCAAACCCGACCGCATCAAGGCCTGGGCGCATCTGGCGCAAGAGCTTGACCTGACGCTTCTGGAAAGCATGACCACCGAGATCGCCCTCGCCGATGTGATCGACACCGCCCCCCGCTTTCTGCAAGGGCAGGTGCGCGGGCGGATCGTCGTTCCCGTGGGCCCCGCAAAAGCCTGACCGCGCTCAGGCGTTCAGATCCTGCAGCAGACGGCCATGTTTGCGCACCTCGGTCAGCACCTCGTCAAAGGTGCCGATCTTGCGCCCGCGCAGCATGGTCAGCATCTTGAGGAATGCATCCGCCGTCGCCACCGCATCGCCCAGCGCGGTGTGGCGCGCCTCCTCGGATATGGTGATGCCCAGCCGATGCGTCAGCGCATCAAGTGAATGTTCCTCATGCTGGCTGAACACCACCGCTGACAGCAGAACCGTATCCAGAATGGGCATGTCGAACCGCTTGCCGATGGCAGGCTCGGCCCGGCGTAAAAATGCCATGTCGAAAGGCGCATTATGCGCCACCAGCACTGCCCCTTCGGCAAAACGGTGGAACCGTGCCAAGGCCTCGGTCACCTTCGGCGCGTCGGCCACCATGGCATCGGATATGCCATGCACGGCAGTTGATGCCGCCGGGATCGTTCGCCCCGGATGAACCAGCGTGTTGAACACCTCGCCCTCCACCCGCCGCCCGTTCACGATCCGCACAGCGGCGATCTGCACCACCTCATCGCCCTGCTGCGGCATCAGCCCGGTGGTTTCCGTGTCGAACACCACATAGGTCAGTTGATCCAACCGGCTGTTCAGCACAGCCCCGCGCCGTTCCTGCCCCAGCAGATCGAAATCATAGGTCACCCGCCGCGCCACCGGCTCGGGCCGCTTCACCGACCGCCGCGCCTGCAGGATCGGCAGGCACAGCGCCTCTAGCCCGCCTTCCATCACTTCGGGCCAGATATCCGTGGCATGTTCCGCCAAAAAGCTGCGCCCCGTCGCCTCGGGCAAACTTGCGTCCAGCGGCAGGTCCAGAACCCGCTCCAGCGCGGCCATGGTCAGCGGTGCGCCTTTCCAGACGATGCGCAGCGATGCCCCGCCAAATTCCTCATCCAGCCGCAGCGTCAGCCGCGTCACCCCCGCCATCCGCGCAATCTCGTGGCACAACACCCCGGTGAACCCCACCAACTCATAGGCATTGCAGCCGATCATCAGCGCCGATGGCGCAATCTCGACCGTCAGCCCTGCGCCCTCGACCCGCGCCTTGATGCTGTCCAGCACATCCTCGCCCCGCAGCATCGTATAGGGCAGCGTTTCAGGCCGCCGCTCCTGATTGGCGCGCGCAATCTCCTGCACCATGGCCACGAGGGCCACCACTTCCGCATCCAGCGCCGCCACCAGCGCTGCATCGCCCCCCTCGCTCGCCGCTTCGCGGATCGTGGCGATCCCCGCCACCGACCGGCTGATCCGCTCCAACGCCTCGGCGATGAACGCCTCACGCCGCGCCGACACGGCGAAATCCTGCGTCACATCGCGCAGGGTCAGCACATAGCCCGGCGCATCGCCCTCGCCTGCCAACAGACGCATCCGCCCTGCCAGCAGCGCCCGCCCCTGCACCGGCGTGCAGATCAGGTCTGATGCCGCATCCGCCGCGCCCGTCTCCACCAGCCGCTGATAGGCATCCTGCAACGGCCCCTCGCGCAGATAGCCGAACACGCTGCGCGCCAGCCCTGGCTGATGGGCAAGGTCCAACCCGCCTGCCCCCCCGCCTGCCCCCAAGAACTCGGCCGCCTGACTGTTATAGAAGACAAGCTGATGATCGCCCGCGCAGATCATCACCCCCACCGGCACATCCGACAGCAGCCGCTCCAGCCGCGCCTTTTCCGCCGTCAGCCGCGCCGTCTCGCGCCCGATCGCCTCGGCCAGCGCGCTGCGCGTCTCGGCCAGCCGGTCCGATGCCGCCCCCGCAGCCGGGGCCAGATCACCCAGATAGCGCGCCACCTCCATCTCCAGCGGGCGGTCCACATCCGAATGCGCCCGCGCCCGCAGCGCCCCTGCCAACAGGTCGATGGGCCGCGCCACGTTCTTGTCAAAAAGGAACCAGACCCAGGCGATCAGGCCCAGACTGCCGAACCCCGCCACCGTGGCAATCTGCACCAACCCGTTCGACTGTTCCGCCAGTTCCGGGAACCGCGTCAGCGCCAGCCAGACCCCCGCCCCGATCGCCAAAAGAGACCCCACAGCCAGCAGCGCAAAAAACAGCAGAATGCGCAGCCGCAGGCTCGCCCGGGCGATCACATCGGCGCCCCCCCATCCACGATCCGCCGTATCTCGCCCCGCAACGTGCCCAAATCGAACGGTTTGGTCACAAAACCATCCGCCCCCAGCGCCATCGCCTTGCGCTTTTCCAACGCCGACCCGCGCGCCGTCATCATCACCACCTTCACGTCATGCAGCGACGGATCCAGCCGGATCTCCTGACAGATCTCATAGCCCGATACAGACGGCAGCATGATATCCAGCAACACCACCTCCGGGTGACGACTGCGGATGAAAGGCAGCGCCTCCGCCCCGTCAGCCACCCGCGCGTGGCCATAGCCTTCGCGCTTCACCACATATTCCAGCGCGATGGCGATGTTGTCCTCATCTTCCACGATCAGGACAAGCGGTTCTCTCTTCCTGTCTGTCATCCACCTGCCCTCCGGCACGCCACCATCCCCGTCTGGTCTTCCGGCAGCAAGGGCACCCATTCGCCCCCTTCCAGCACGCCAGCATCCGTGATCTTCATTTCGGTCGTCATCCGCACTGACCGTTGGCCCGCGCAATCCACCGCCACCGTCCACTGCTCCACCCCGCGCCAGCGGGCAAAGCCATAGGCATTGGCAAGGATCAGGTCCGCATTGCCCGGATGCGCCAGCATCTGCCGCGTATCCAGCGCCACGAACCGCGTCACCAGGGGCACCGCCATCGTCCAGGGCCGCAGCGCCTGCGGCCGATCATCCGCCCAGACCACCGCCACACCCTCGGGCAGGCCCGCCGACAGACGCCCATACCAGCTATACTCGCTCCAGGCCGTATAGCTGATCAGCCCCAGCGCCGCCGCCGCAGGCATGATCCAGGCCGGCAGCCGGTTGCGCGACAGCCTGCGCAGGATCATCGCGATCCCCGCACAGGCAATGGCTGCGACAATCGCTGCGATCAGTTCAAGACCCATAACCTGCCTACCTCAACTTCTGGCGCCGCGGGATTGTCCCACGGCAGATTGCATTGTCCGTACAACGACAAAGGCGTCGCGCAAATGAGACCGTTCGAAATCCGACATTTCCGAAAGCGACAGGAAATTGTCCGGCTTCTCTCCCCCGCGCACCTGCCGCGCCTGATGCTCCAGCCTCGTCCGCGCGATCAGGTCATACGCCTCGATCAGATCCCGCGCACCCGATGCCGAAATCACCCCCGCCGCCTCGGCCGCTTCCAGCCGCGCGCGCGTATTGGCCGGGGCCAGCCGCCCGATCAGCGCATAGACCCGCGCCAGATCGGCCACCGGCACCACGCCCTGATGCTTCATGTCGATATGGTTCTTGTGCTCGCCCGACCGGATGGTCGCAAACCCCCGCAACAGCCCCAAAGGCGGCGCATGTTTCAGCGAATTCTGGATCATATGCGCCACGAAGATCGAGTTCTTCGCCGCCAGCGCCAATGTCTCATCCTGCAAGGCACGGTAGAGCGCGGGCTCCCCCCCGATGGGCCGCAGATCGAACATCACCGATGCCAGCATCTGCGCCGTCGGATCGGGCCGCGCCACCCATCCCGCGAAATATTCCCGCCACACCCGCACCGGCTGGCACCAGCGCGGATTGGTCGCCATCATGTCACCGGGGCAATAGACATACCCACAGGCATCCAGCCCGTCAGACACGAACTTCGCCAAAGCGGTGAACCAGGGTATGTCCGCCTCTGTCACCTCATCCGACAGAATCATGCAATTGTCCTGATCCGACACCCCGGTCTGCTCTTGCCGCCCCTGCGATCCGCAAGCCAGCCACAGATAGGGCACCGGTGCCGGGCCAAGGCTTTGCTCGCCCAGCCACAACAACCGCCGCGTCACCGTATCGGCAATATCGGTGATCAGCCGCGTCACCACCTCATGCGCGTTATGCGCCCCCACCAACTGCGCCAGCAGCCGCGGGATCCGCGCCGTCACCGCCGCCAGCTGCGCCACATCCGTGGCCATCGCCGCATCGCGCACGAACTGCGCCGATGACACCGCCTGAAACCGCGTCAGATCGGTCTGCGTCACCATCCCCACCAGCGCGCCATTCTCGACCACCGGCAGATGTCCGATGCGCCGCTCCAGCATGATATGCAGCACATCCGACCCCAGCGCCGAAGGCGGCAGCGTCACCGGATCGCGCGTCATCACCGCACCCACCGCCGTCTCGGGTGACATCCCCTCGGCCAGCACCTTGTTGGTGAAATCCCGCACCGTGACCAGCCCGGCAAAGCGCCCCTCCTCGGTCACCCCAAGGCTGGAGACACGGTTATCCCGCATCACCTCTGCCGCCGCCCGGATCGAAAGCGTGGCCGGCACCGTGAACGGCTCATGCGCCATCAGGCTGGCCACCTTCTGCGCCGTCAGATCGGCCTCGCGATGCTCCGCCCCGCGCCCACGCTGAAAGAACCGCTCAAAGGATGGGAACTCCGCGATCATCCGCCGGAACTCCGCCACCGGCAGCATCAGCAGCACGCTGTCCTGCGTCGCCCGCGCCGTCGTCACCGCCAGCCCGCTGCGCATCAACCCGCGCTCACCGAAACTGTTGCGCGGTCCCAGCAGCGACACGATCCCGCCCGACGGCTCCAGCACCTCTACCGCGCCGCGCTTTACCAGAAACAGGCCCCGCAGCGGCTCGCCCGCATGATAGACCTCTTCGCCCGCGGCATATTCCCTGCGGCTGAAGGAACCGGCGACACGCGCCAGTTCGTCCTGCGGCAGGCCATCATAAGGATGCACCGTCTCCAGAAAGGCGATGATGGTCGTCAGCCCCTCATCCATCGCAAATCCCCGGCCAATCCCTGATCAAAAAGGGGAAAGCCCCGGCGGCACGCGCCGGGGCTTTCGATCTTGCTTAGTGGGCCTGCGCCGCACCGGCACCTTTCGGCACGCGGATCGACTGGATCAGGTCCTGCACGTCCTGCGGCGGGGCTTTGGTCATCGAAGACACGACATAAGCCACCACAAAGTTCAGCAGGGCGCCGATCGGACCAAAGGCCGCGGGCGAGATGCCCAGCCAATGAGCGTCCGGCGTGTTCGGGAACATGTTCGTGCCGGGGATGAAGAACCAGCCCAGGTAGAGGAAGATGTAGACCGCGGTCGAAATCAGACCGACCAGCATGCCGAGGATTGCACCTTCCTTGGTCACTTTGGTGGAGAAGATCC
The DNA here is from genome assembly GCA_035192965.1 of Fuscovulum sp. Taxonomy (NCBI): domain Bacteria; kingdom Pseudomonadati; phylum Pseudomonadota; class Alphaproteobacteria; order Rhodobacterales; family Paracoccaceae; genus Fuscovulum; species Fuscovulum sp. Next base: position 3,767,181 of record CP136571.1, read on the forward strand.
CCATCATCAGCACCGGGAAGATCGTCGCAGCCGCCAGACCGAAGGCCAGAGCCACCACCTGCGCGGCAAAGCCGGGCGGGTCCAGACCAAGCCAGGTCGCCAGCACGATGGCAAAGGCCATCGAAATCCGCGCGGCCAGAAGCTCGCCCTTTTCGCTGATCTTCGGGTTCAAGGCACCCTTGATCAGGTCGTGGCTGATTGCCGACGAAATCGCCAGCAGCAGACCTGCTGCCGTCGACAGCGCGGCGGCAAGACCACCGGCAGCAACAAGCGCGATCACCCAGCCCGGAAGCTTTGCAATTTCCGGATTGGCCAGAACCATGATGTCGTTGTTCACCGTGGTCAGTTCGTTGCCGACGAGGCCCTGTGCGGCCAGCGTCTGCCCGTTTAGGCCGTTGGCCGGATCGGCAAGCGCAGCGTCGAGTGCCGTCTTGGCTTCAGCGACCTTGGCTTCCAGTGCAGCCTTGTCGGCATCTGCCGGAGCGTCAGCCAACGCCTTGCTCGCATCGGCCATTGCCTTGTTGGCCGCCGCGAGTGCCGGCTTTTCGTTGAAGTACTGGATCAGCCCGTCGCCGTTCTTGTCCGAGAACGCCAGCAGACCGGTCTTTTCCCAGTTACGAATCCAGGCCAGTTCCGGGTTGCTGTCGATTTCAGCAATTGAAAGCGCCGGAGCACTGAACGTGTCGCCTGCAATCGCACCCGGCCAGAAGGTCGTGGTGATGTTCAGACGCGCCATCGAACCCACAGCCGGAGCCACGGTGTAAAGCAGCGCGATGAACACCAGTGCCCAACCCGCAGACAGACGCGCATCCGACACTTTCGGCACGGTGAAGAAGCGGATGATGACGTGCGGCAGACCTGCCGTACCGATCATCAGCGACAGCGTGACAAGGAACATGTTGAACATGTTCGGCGTGTCGGCGGTATAGGCCGCAAAGCCCAGATCCGTCACCACCTGATCAAGCTTGGTCAGGAAGGCAACATCGCCACCGGTCGGCGCGTAGCCACCGATCAGGCCAAGCTGCGGCAGGAAGTTGCCCGTCAGTTGCAGCGAGATGAACAGCGCCGGGATCGTATAGGCGATGATCAGCACGACATACTGCGCCACCTGCGTATAGGTGATGCCCTTCATGCCGCCGAACACTGCATAGGCGAACACAACGGCCGAACCGATCAGCAGGCCCTGCGTCGTGGTCACTTCCAGGAAGCGCGCAAAGGTCACGCCCACGCCCACCATCTGCCCGATAACATAGGTGATCGAGATCACCAGAAGGCAGACCACGGCCACCATGCGGGCCGAGGTGGAATAGAAGCGATCACCCACGAATTCCGGCACAGTGAACTTGCCGAACTTGCGCAGGTAAGGCGCCAGAAGCAGTGCCAGAAGCACATAGCCGCCGGTCCAGCCCATCAGGAAGACCGAGTTGCCGTAGCCCCCGAAGGCGATCAGACCCGCCATCGAGATGAACGAAGCCGCCGACATCCAGTCAGCCGCCGTCGCCATGCCGTTGACCACCGGGCCAACGCCTTGGCCCGCTGCATAGAATTCCGCCGTCGAACCGGCGCGTGCCCAGAAGGCGATCCCGAAATACAGCGCGAAAGACGCACCGATGACGAGAAGGTTAAGGGTAAACTGATCCATTTTCCCGCTTACTCCTCAACGCCATGTTCTTTGTCGAGCTTGTTCATCTTTGCCGCATAGGCAAAAATCAGCACGAGAAAGACGTAAATTGCCCCGTTCTGCGCCATCCAGAATCCAAGATCGGCACCGCCGACACTGATCCCCGAAAGCGCAGGACGAAGAATGATGCCCATCCCGAAGGAACACACGAACCAGATCACCATCGAAATCACGATGACCCGGATGTTCGCGGCCCAATAGGCGTTGGACGATGTCTTGTCCGCCATGAGTGCTACTCCCTGTAGGTTTCTTGTCTCCACCTCCGCACCCCCCTTTTGCAGGGATGCGGCCTCCCCTCGTTACGCCGATACCCGTGTCACGATGGCCGAAAGCGCCGCACGGATCGCCGCGATGGAACCCATCGCATCGACCCGTTGCAGCACGCCCTGCCCCTCGTAATGGGCGATCAACGGTGCCGTCTGGGCGTGATAGGCTTGCAGCCGTTCCCGCACCGTTTCGGCATTGTCGTCAGCCCGGCGCTTGAACGCCGTGCCGCCGCATTTGTCACAAGCACCCGCCACCGCAGGCCGCTTGAATTCGTCATGATAGCCTTCGCCGCAGGCCGCGCAGGTGAACCGCCCCGCGACCCGGCCGACCATGGCCTCGTCATCCACCTCAAGGCTGACCGCTGCCGTCACCTTCTGGCCTGCCGCTTCCAGCAACCCATCCAGCGCCGCCGCCTGCCCCGCCGTGCGCGGAAACCCGTCCAGTATGATGCCCTTGGCCACATCGGGCGCCGCCATGCGGTCCTTCAGCACCGCCAGCACGATGTCATCGGAAACCAGTTGCCCCGCTTCCATCACCGCCTTCGCCTGACGCCCAGCCTCCGTGCCCGCCGCCACCGCCGCGCGCAACAGATCGCCCGTGGACAACTGGACCAGACCAAAGTCCTCTTCCAGCATCCGCGCCTGTGTGCCCTTGCCGGCCCCCGGAGGGCCCAGCAAGATCAGCACAGCAGGTTTGGTCATCACCTCGGACACCGCCCTCACCCCCGGTTCGCGCGGTTTTCGATCAACTCTTCCACCACCGACGGATCGGCCAGCGTCGAGGTGTCGCCAAGGGTAGCAAAGTCATTCTCGGCAATCTTGCGCAGGATGCGGCGCATGATCTTGCCCGACCGCGTTTTCGGCAGCCCCGGCGCCCACTGGATCAGGTCCGGCTTGGCGATCGGGCCGATCTCGGTCCGCACCCAGGCCTCAAGCTCCTTTTTCAGCGCGTCCGACGGCTCTTCGCCCTTCATCAGCGTGACATAGGCATAGATGCCCTGCCCCTTGATATCATGCGGATAGCCAACCACCGCCGCCTCGGCCACTTTCGGGTGGGCCACCAGCGCGGATTCCACCTCAGCCGTCCCCATCCGGTGCCCGGATACGTTGATCACGTCATCCACGCGGCCCGTGATCCAGTAATAGCCATCCGCATCGCGGCGGCAGCCATCGCCGGTGAAGTAGTAACCGCGATACTGGCTGAAATAGGCCTCCTCGAACCGCGCATGGTCGCCCCACAGCGTCCGCATCTGCCCCGGCCAGCTATCCGCGATGCACAGCACGCCGTCGGTTTCCGTCTCCGGCATCACCTTCGCGGTGGCCGGGTCCAGAACGATGGGCTGCACCCCAAAGAACGGCTTCGTTGCAGATCCCGGCTTTTGCGGAATGGCACCCGGCAGCGGCGTGATCAGATGCCCGCCGGTTTCCGTCTGCCAGAAGGTATCGACAATCGGGCAGTTCCCCTTGCCGACATGGGTGTTGTACCAGTTCCACGCCTCGGGGTTGATGGGCTCGCCCACCGAACCCAGCAACCGCAGGCTCGACAGGTCATGCTTCTCTACCCATTCCGGCCCCAGCCCCATCAGGCTGCGGATCGCGGTCGGCGCGGTGTAGAACTGCGTCACCTTGTGCTTGGCGCAGACCTCCCAGAACCGCCCCGCATCGGGGAAGGTCGGCACGCCCTCGAACATGATCGTGGTGGCCCCATTGGCCAGCGGCCCATAGACGATGTAGCTGTGCCCCGTGACCCAGCCCACATCCGCCGTGCACCAGAAGACATCGCCTTCCTGATAGTCAAAGGTCAGCTGATGCGTCATCGCCGCATAGACCAGATACCCGCCCGAGGTATGCACCACCCCCTTCGGCTTGCCGGTCGACCCCGAGGTGTACAGGATGAACAGCGGATCCTCCGCCCCCACTTCCGTATAGGCGCAATAGGGCGCGGCGGCGGCCATCTCGGCCTTCAGGTCCACATCGCGGCCATCGACCCAGCTCGTCTGGTCGCCCGTATGCTTCACCACCAGACATTTCACATGGTCATCGCAATGCAGCAGCGCCGCATCGGCATTGGCCTTCAGCGGCGTCTTCTTGCCCCCGCGCGGCGCCCAATCGGCCGTGATCACGATCTTCGCCTCGGAATCGTTCACCCGGTTCGCCAGCGCATCTGGCGAAAAGCCCCCGAACACCACCGAATGGATCGCCCCGATCCGCGCGCAGGCCAGCATCGCATAGGCCGCCTCCGGGATCATCGGCATATACAGAACGACCCGGTCGCCCTTCTTCACCCCCTGCGCCTTGAGCACGTTCGCCATACGGCAGGTCTGTTCCAGCAGTTGCGCATAGGTGATGTGCTGCGCGGGCGTCTTCGGATCATCGGGTTCCCAGATGATCGCGGTCTGATTGGCGCGCGTCATCATATGGCGGTCAATGCAATTGGCCGACACGTTCAGAGTGCCGTCCTCGAACCATTTGATCGACACTTTGCCGTATTCAAAGGTCGTATCCTTGACCTTGGTATAGTCCTGAATCCAGTCGATCCGCTTGCCCTGCACCGCCCAGAACGCCGACGGATCGGCGACCGAGTCTGCATACATCCGCTCATAGCCCGCCGCATCGACATGCGCCTTGGCGATGAACGCGTCCGAGGCCGTATAGACCCCCTGCGCCTGCACGGTATCTGCCATGGATTTTCCTCCGTCTTCGCCCTGTTGCGCCAGGTCTCCCCCCCGGAGGCCATCGCATCACGCAACCGCGATAATAGTTGAGTTCTAGTTAATTACCAACAAGTCATTGAAGTCCATAGCATTTTCTGTAAATTCATTGACGAAAGAAGAAGCAATTAGTCAACTATTTTACAAATCGCCAACTAACCCCCCGTTTCGCCATGCGATTTTCGCGCCTGTCCGGCGGGGTGACCGCCCAGCCTGCCCCCAGCGCGCACCTGCGGCAAAAAATCCCGCCCCCAGTCGCGCAGGTTCCGCCGCTGCTACGCGCTCGCCGGTCGGCCCCACAATCGCCGGGTGATTCCCGCTCGAAACCGGCCCTAGACCACCCGCGCGATCCGTGCGGCCAGCCGCAATCCGTGCGTTGCATCCATCGCAATGGCAGGCAGCACCGGATCATATCCCGCCCGGATCAGCGCCGCGATCTCGGGCCGCAGCATCACCGCCCCGCCAGCTCCGGCCGCCAGCGGTGACATATCGCCAAAGGCCCGGTCCGACCACAGAAGGATCATCTGCACCGCCTGGCTCAGCGCCAGCGTTTCGGCCGACACTGCCTCAAGATGCGCGTCCATCCGCACGAACACGAACACCGCCCGGATCGCCCCCTCCAGATCAAAGCGGAAGATGCGATACTGGTTCGCCCCCGCCTCTTCCAGCCGCGCGCACAGCGCCGCCAACCCCGGCACCAGCCGGTCCAAGTTTGGCACCTCAGGCAATTCCGCCCAGTCGCGAAAGAAGAAGATCATCAGGTTTGCACCCAGTTCCGGGTCCGTCTCGGCCATCTTGTGGCCCGCCAGTGCCACCACGGCTTCCACGGCACCCTTCACCACCGCCAGCGTCGCATCTTCGACACCGAACACCACCGGCACAATGGGCCGCCCCCAGCGCGCAAACAGGTACGTCCCGTCCGCGCGGGTGAACAACGCCTGAACCTGATCCGGGGTCATCCTACACTCCCTCGCCGCCCGTCCCATCATTCCGCCCGGGCCCCAAAAGTTTTCCTGAAAACTTTTGGGGCTCCACAGCCGAAAAATTTCGATCCGAAATTTTCCGGCCCCCGCGGGCAAAAATTTTCCTGAAAATTTTTGCCCCGCTCAAGCCTCGAACAGATCGCTCTGCCCCGGTGCCCGCGGCGCCTCCAACCCCAGATGCCGCCAGGCCTTTGTCGCCAGCATCCGTCCGCGCGGCGTGCGCTGGATCAGGCCCTGTTGCAACAGGTAGGGCTCGATCACTTCCTCGATGGCATCGCGCGCCTCCGACAGGGCCGCGGCGATGGTTTCCACCCCCACCGGCCCGCCGCCATAATTCTCGGCCAGCAGCAGCAGATACCGCCGGTCCGCCCCGTCTAGGCCCAGATGATCCACGCCCAGCCGCGTCAGCGCCCGGTCGGCAATCGCCTTGGTCAGACAGCCATCCCCCTCGACCAGCACGAAATCCACCACCCGCCTGAGCAGCCGCCCCGCCACGCGGGGCGTCCCCCGCGCGCGCCGCGCAATCTCGCGCGTGCCCTGCGCCTCGGCCGGCACGCCCAGCAGCCGCGCGCCCCGCGCCACGATCAGATCCAGCTCATCCTCGGTATAGAACTGCAACCGCGTCGGTATCCCGAACCGATCGCGCAGCGGAGTCGTCAAAAGCCCCAGCCGCGTCGTCGCCCCCACCAGCGTAAAGGGCTGCAATTCAATCCGCACCGTCCGCGCCGCTGGCCCCTCGCCGATCACCAGATCCAGCGCGAAATCCTCCATCGCAGGATAGAGCACCTCCTCCACCACAGGCGACAGTCGGTGAATCTCGTCGATGAACAGCACATCGCGCGGTTCCAGATTGGTCAGGATCGCCGCCAGATCGCCGGGCTTGGCCAGAACCGGGCCGGATGTCATGCGAAACCCCACGCCCAATTCCCGCGCCATGATCTGCGCCAGCGTGGTTTTCCCCAATCCGGGCGGCCCATGGAACAGCGTATGGTCCATCGCCTCCCCCCGCATCCGGGCGCTTTCGATAAAGACGCGCAGATTGGCCCGCGCCTCCGCCTGCCCCACGAATTCCTCAAGCGCCTGCGGGCGCAAGGCGCGGTCGGTATCTTCGGGCAGCCGCTCGGGGCGCAAGGTCGGGTCCGGGTCCATCATGGCGGGAACATTCACAGAACGCCGCCGATTTGGCAAGAAGCGCCAAACCTATTCCCAAGGCCCCCGCGCCGCCACCCCCACCTTGCCCCAGCGCTTGCCCTCGCCCGCCAACGCCTCCAGCGCCGCAACGCGATTGGCAGTCGCGGGATGGGTGGAAAACAGCGCGTCATGCGCATGGGCATGCAGCGGATTGATGATGAACATATGCGCCACCGCCGGGTTCCGCTCGGCCGCGTCATTGTCGATGCCCTTGGCAAAGGCGTCGATCTTCTTCAAAGCCGAGGCCAGCCACAGCGGATTGCCGCAGATCGCCGCCCCCACCTTGTCGGCCTCATATTCGCGCGACCGAGAGATTGCCATCTGCACCAACCCCGCCGCCATCGGGGCCAGCAGCATCAGCGCGATGGTCCCGATCATCCCGCCGGGCCGGTCGCGCGACCCGAAGAACAACGCGAAATTGGCCAGCATCCCGATCGCCCCGGCAAATGTCGCCGTCACCGTCATGATCAGCGTGTCGCGGTTCTGGATATGCGCCAGTTCATGCGCCATCACCGCCGCCACCTCCTCGGCCGTCAACCGCCGCAGCAATCCCGTCGTCGCCGCCACCGCCGCATTTTCCGGGTTCCGCCCGGTGGCAAAGGCATTGGGCTGATCCGTCTCGATCACATAGACTCGTGGCCGCGGCATCCCCGCCCCATCGGCCAGCCGATGCACCATCCCCACGAAATCCGGCGCCGTCTGCGCTGTCACCTCGCGCGCGCCGGTCATGCGCAACACGGCCTTGTCGGCATTCCAATAGCCGATCAGGTTCATCCCCGCCGCCACCACCAACGCAAGCACCGCCCCGCTGGCGCCACCCAGCATGGCCCCGATCCCCATGAACAGCGCCGTCAGCGCCGCCATCAGAACAAATGTCTTGGCATATCCGGTCATCGTCAGACCCTCCGTTTCCCCAAAGATGGGACATCCGGCCGACCGCGCAAGACCCGTCCAGGAACCTCTACTTCGGCGCGAGCAGCTTCAGCGCCGCCCGGATCAGCGCCCCGGTATTGGCCTCCGGCAGTTCCGCCGCCGCGGTCGCCACGGCCTGCGCCGCATCGCCGGGGCCATAGCCAAGGTTCGACAACGCCGACAGCGCATCCGCGCTGGCCGTGGCTCGCGCCTGCGCCGCCCCGTCCACCTTTGCCACCCGCTTCGGCGCGGGCGTCATCGGCTCGATCACCGCATCCGCATCATCCGCCACCGCCGATACCGACAGGTTCCCCCCCATCGCCATCAACCCCGGCGCTTTCGATTTCAGCTCAAGGATCACCCGCTGCGCCAGCTTTGGCCCCACACCAGGTGCCGCCTGAACCGCCCGCGCATCGCCCAGCGAAATCGCCCGCGCCACGCCCTCGGCCCCCAAGGCACCAAGGATGGCCATGGCGGCCTTCGCCCCCACCCCCTGCACCGTCATCAGCAACTTGTGCCATTCTTTCTCCAGCATGGTCGGGAACCCGAACAGCTGCAAAAGATCCTCCCGCACCAGCAGGTCGGTATACAGCGATACCGCCTCGCCCACCCCCGGCAGGCTGGCCATCGTGCGCTCGTTCACATGCACGATATACCCCACGCCCCGCACATCGATCAGCACTTGATCGCCGCCGCGCCAATCCACCCGTCCCGAAATCTTGCCGATCATCCCGCCGCCCTCTTCAGCGCCGCCTGCATCCGCCCGGCGCTCTGGCTGTGATGGGCATGGCAGATCGCCACCGCCAGCGCGTCCGCCGCATCCGGCCCGGCAATCTTCACCCCCGGCAGATGCAGCTTCACCATATGGTCCACCTGCACCTTGGCAGCATGGCCCACGCCCACCACCGTCTTCTTCACCGCATTGGGCGCATATTCCCCGACGCTCAGCCCGAACTGCGCCGGCACCAGCAGCGCGATCCCCCGCGCCTGCCCCAGCTTCAGCGTCGCCACCGCGTCCTTGTTCACGAATGTATGCTCCACCGCCGCCGTATCCGGCTGCCACTGGCGCAGCACCTCGGTCAGCTGGGAATGCAGCGACAGCAATCGCTGCGCCAGATCACCCTCACCCTCGCCGGGGGCGGAATGGCAGATGCCATTGGCGACATGGGTCAGGCGTGACCCCGCCACGTCGATCACCCCCCAGCCCAGGTTGCGAAGGCCGGGATCAATCCCCAGAACACGCATGCCCGCCCCTTTTCTTCTTGCTTAGCCCAGAACTAGCACGAAACGGGAACATCCGGCAAATGGCTTTTCTGCTTGCAGCCTTTGTAAAGGTTTTGTTATGCAGATGCAGAACGCGACGCTGCCCCCGTCGAAACCGACAGAAGCGCAGACCGCATTTCAAAACCCAAACAATAACGGGCCCTTCGGGCCCTTTTCGTCATGCAGCCATTGCAAGGGTGCTTTGCAAGCGCAGCACTGGCTTTGCACATGCAGCACGATTATATGGCTCTCAAGAAGCGCGAATGCTTCTACCATGAGCAGTTTGTAAAGGATAATTCCCATGGCCGCCTTCGAGACGACCCGTCCGGCGCCGTTCGGCGCCATTTCGATCTTCCGCACCGTTCAGTTCATCAGCAATGCCTTCATTGCGTTCTCGAACTGGAACGATGCCCGCGTCACGCGCAACACCCTCGCCAAGCTTTCCGATCGTGAGCTTGATGATATCGGTCTGTGCCGTGGCGATATCGAAATGCTCGGTCGCTGATCCTTCAGCCACCGAACGACCTGCCAGAGCCGTCGTCCGTGGGGGACCGACGGCTCTTTGCTTTTTCCAGCCCTCGCGTGATGCGCCTTCTGCCGAAACGACGTCACAGCAAACGCCAAAAAGCAGGTGCCGCCAGGGCGACCTGCTCCAAGTCCAAACCGGACTCCCTCAGCCTCAGATCTTGCTGCGCTCCACCACCAGCGCAATGCCGTCCGACACCAGCCGCGTGATCGGTTCAGACCGCATCAGGAACCCCTGAACCGCGTCGAAACCGCCCCGCGCTTCGATCTCAGCCACGCGCCGGTCGAATGACGCCTCGCCCATATGGTAATGGATCGCGCCCTTCATCCCGAAGCAGGCACAGAACAGGAAAACACCGACGCGAAAGATCGGCCGCCGCCGCACAGGCAAACGCCGATAAAAGGACCGCCCAAGTGTATCGGGCGCCTCAAAGCCGTATCCCATCGCATGGGCCTGCTCGATGCGGCCCACGCGGGTATAGAAGTCTTCCAAATTAGGGTCAGACATGGCTTGCACCTGCATCTCGACCCCCACCGTCTTAATCAGTATCTTCAGATCATGGCAAAATTACGGCGAAACGGCCCCTTTGCCGCTTTTCTGCCGCAACTTTTAATACAACTTTGGTTTATGAGCGCCGCAAAACCAGCGTCGACCACTCGCCGATGTCTTCGCGCGCCTCCAGCGCGAATCCCGCCGCGACATAGGCCGCCGTCACCGCTTCGGCCTGCACCACCAGCAACCCCGACAGGATCGCCAGCCCGTCCTTGGCCACATGCACGGCCATGTCCGGGGCCAGTTCGATCAGCGGCCCCTTCAGGATATTGGCGAAGACCAGCTCGAACGGCCCCGCCTCTTCCAGCCGCGCATGTCCGAACCCCGTCGCCTCAAGGCATTCCAACCGGCCATCCAGCCCGTTGATCGCCACATTGGCCAGCGCCACATCCACCGCCACTGCGTCGATGTCGGACGCAATCACCACCGCATCCGGCAACACCGCCGCCGCCGCCATCGCCAGCACCGCCGTGCCACAGCCGATATCGGCCACAGTCGCGGGCCGGAACCCGGCCTCATACAGCCGATCAAACGCCCGCAAGCAGCCCAGCGTCGTGCCGTGATGCCCGGTCCCAAACGCCACCGTCGCCTCGATCTGTAACGCCACCCGCCCTTCGGGCACCTTGTCGGCATCATGGCTGCCGAACACGAAGAACCGCCCCGCCTCAACCGGGCTCAACTCCCGGCGCACCTTGGCGACCCAGTCGATCTCGGGGAGTTCCGAAATGGCAAAAGGCTTCGCCCCAAAGGCCAGCGCAATCACCTCCAGCATCACCATGTCCGGCGCTTCCAGGAAATAGGCCCCCACCTCCCACAGCCCGGAATCATCCTCGATCTCGAACACGCCTACGCCCGTGGGTTCCGGCTCCATCCGCTCGATGGCATTGGCCAGCGCCACGGCGGCGTCCTCGCCCTCCAGCGTCGTCAGGGCGGAATAGGTCGGCATGGTCATTCTCCCGATGGGTCAGCCCCAGAAAACTCAGCCCCGTAAACCCTAAACCGCCGCAGGGCGCAACCGCATCAGCAGATAGCGGTTGCTGCGCCGGAACGCCTCACCCGTCCGCTCGTCGCCGGTCAGCCGCCGCATCAGCGTAGCCCGCCGCCGTTCGCCCATGACCCGGCCCAGCACCCCCACGGCCAGCCCGCGCAGCCATGGCCGCTTGGCCCGCAATTCGCGGTCCATCCCGGCCACGCCCACGCCCAGCACGTTGAAAAACGCCTGCTCCACATCGATGGACGGTGCCACCTGATCGGTGACATCCTCCTGCGCCTCGATCACCAGGCCCTCACGCTCGGCAGCCTCAAGGAACCGCTCCACCACATGCCCACCGCCCACTGTGCGATGCGGGTTCTTCACCCATTCGCCATCCACCAGCCGGAAACAGTCGCCAATCACGATCGCCCCGCCCGGCGCCAACAGCGCCTTCGCCTTCGGCAGACTGTCATACAGCCGGATATACTGAAAACTCTCGGAAAACAGACACAGGTCGAACGGCCCCGTCACCTGCGCCTGTTCGAACATTGCCTCATGCACCACCGCCTCGGGCGCATTCACCCGGCACCGCGCCGCCAGAAAGGCCGACGGCACCACGATCTCCACCCGATGCCCCAGCGCGATCAGCCGCTTCGCCGTCTCGCCCGCGCCACCGCCGATATCCAGAATCCGCAGCTTTCCCGGCGGAAACAGCGCCAGCAACCGCTGGCTATAGGCCTCCTGCGCCGCGCCCAGATTGGCCGCCACCGGCTCCAACCCGCCCCACAGCCCGTAATGCAGATGCTCCTTGCCCGTCAGCCACCGGGCAAGCGCGCAGCCTGCCTCCAGCCCGACGGTGCGCGTGTCGATGCGCCCCGAACCCATGCCTGTGAAACCCCTCCCGAAAAGCGCTGCCGCTTCTTCAGGCGGTCAGTCCGATGGGACAAGTTACCCCGGTGCCCCCGATGCCGCAATAACCGTCGGGGTTCTTTGCCAGATACTGCTGGTGATAATCCTCGGCATAATAAAACACCGGCACCGGAATGATCTCGGTCGTGATCGCCCCATACCCCGCCGCCGTCAGCCGCGCCTGATAGGCCGCCTTCGTCTCGCGCGCCGCCTGTGCCTGCGCGTCGGAATAGCAATAGATCCCGCTGCGATAGGTGGACCCCACATCATTGCCTTGCCGCATCCCCTGCGTCGGGTCATGCCCTTCCCAGAACAGTTGCAGCAATTCGGCATAGCTCACGATGGCGGGGTCAAAGATCACCCGCACCACCTCGTTATGCCCGGTCAACTGGGTACAGGTCTCCTTATAGGTCGGGTTCGGCGTAATGCCCCCGGCATAACCCACCATGGTCAGCCACACGCCCTCAACCTGCCAGAACTTCCGCTCCACGCCCCAGAAACAGCCCATCCCGAACATAGCCTCTTCCATGCCCGCAGGCACGGGCGATTTCAGCGGAATGCCCGAAAGGAAATGCGTCTCTGCCGTCGGCAGCGGCTCAGGCCGCCCCGGCAGGGCGCGGTCCGGCGTCACCATCTCGGTCTTGCGGCGATCAAGGAAAAACATCTGCGGCCTCCAATCCTGTGCCTGATATATAGGGTCGCACCCCCAAATTTCTTGGAAGAAATTTGCAAAAATCTTCCAAGATTTTTGGCACCCTACTCCGCGGGTGCCGTTCGCGGCCCCGCCGCGCCGAACACCGTCTCATATCCCGGCAGCGGATGGCGCGGGATCAGCAGCACCAGCCCCAACGCCACCAGCGCCATTCCCGCCCCCAGCACGAACACATAGTCCGGCGATTTCGCCCACATATAGCCCAGCGCCGCCGGCAGAAACACCGCCGCGATATGGTTGATGGTAAAGGCCACCGCCGCCGAGGGCGCGATATCCTGCGGATCGGCGATCTTCTGGAAATAGGTCTTCAGCGCGAAGGACAGCGCAAAGAACATCTGGTCCAGAATATACAGCCCCCCCGCGATCACCAGCCCCCAGCCAAACCAGTACAGCCCGCCATAGGCCAGAAACACCAGCGTCAGCCCGACATATTCAAACGCCATCACATTGCGCTCGCCGAACTTGCCCAGCGCACGGCCCATCACCGGGGCCGCCACCATCTGAAGCACATAGTTCACCAAAAGGAGCATCGTCATCTCCGAGACTTTCATCCCGAACCGCTCCACCATCATGAACCCGGCAAAGACCACGAAAATCTGCCGCCGCGCGCCCGCCATGAATTGCAGCGCATAGAACAGCCAGTATCGTTTCCGCAGCACCATGTGTTTGTGCTGCACATGCGGCCCCTCGAACTGCGGATAGGCGAAATAGCAAAACACCGCGATCCCAGCCGTGATCCCGCCCGACACCAGATAGACCGTGTCATAGCTCAGTTGCAGCCTGTCCCACAGCAGCACGATGGCCCCATAAGCCAAAAGCGATGCCCCCGATCCGACCCCCACCAAAAGGCCCAGAACCTGCGGCGCGCGCTTCTTGTCGATCCATTGCAATTGCAGCGACTGGTTGACCGTCTCGTAATAGTGAAACCCGATCGAAGACAGCAGCGTCACCAAAAGCATCCCACCGAACGACGGGAACCACGCCGTCACCGCCGTCGCCACCCCCAGCAGGCCCAGCGACACCACGCCCAGCACCTGTTCGCGCATAAGCAGGATCAGAAAGATCACCCCGATGGCCAGCAGCCCCGGTATCTCGCGCACCGTGTGCAGCCAGCCGATCTCCACCCCGGAGAACTGCGCCGCCTCGATGACGAAATTGTTGAGCAGCGCCGACCAGGTGGCAAAGGCGATGGGCATCGCAAAAACCATCAGGAACAACAGGCTCTCCGGCCGCCGCCAAACCGGCAACCGCTGCGCATCGGCCAAGGTCATGATCTGCATTCCCATAATCCGGCCTTACGCCCATGCCCGGCAGGGCAACAGGGAAAACTTGTGACGGGTACATTCCAACGAACCCCCATCGGTGCGGGTCAAACGGGGTTGGCAAGGTAAACGCCGGCTTCCCCCACCGCCCGCTGCGTATGCACACCTGTCTGCACCGCCATCTGCACCATCAGCGGCACAGCGAAAACGCGCCCATTCCGCCGCGCTGCGCGCTATGGCAGGTTCGGCTCCGCCTCGTCATCCACCGTCAACCGGTCAGGTACTGCCGCTTCCGCCCCTGCGCCATGCGCCCCGGCGTCCCCGCCGACAGGCGGCACAACCACGGGCGGCAACGGCTCGGTCACCACCGGGGCGACCACCGCGGTATTGGTAATTTCCACTGGTATTTCAGGGGCTTCCTCGATCATCACATCGCGCAGCACCTTGCCGTTGCGCGTGTTCAGGATCACCTCGCGCGTGCCCTCCGGCCCCGTCGCCGTGATCCGCAACCGCCCCAGCAGCGTGGTCCCGGTGTCCACCACCACGAACCCCTCGCTCTGCAACTCTGCGATCACATCATCCTTGGTCAGGGCCTGCGCCCCGGCCACAACCGGCACCACCCCCAGCACCACCGCCAAAGCCAAGAATTCAAAGGCTTTCTTGCCCATTGTCACCATCCGCTTACCCCCGCCCCACGCACCCCACGGCCCGCGCGACGTCTTCACATGTCTTAAAGCGTTACAGCAGACAGTTTTGTCCAACTTGTGGCGATATCTTGGGGGATCGGTGTTTGGGGGAAATCCGCCCATGGCGCGGTACAGGTTAACGGCAGGTTAATCCCGCCGAGCCCGCCTTACAGGAAACTCTGCGGATCAATGTCGATGGCCAGCCGCAGATTTGCGGGAGGCTTCAACTGCGCCACCCATTCCGCCAGCGCCGCCTGCAAGGCCACACCCTTTTCCGCCTTCACCAGCAACCGCACCCGATGCCGCCCGCGCACCCGCGCAATCGGCGCGGGCGCAGGGCCGAACACCTGCGCCCCAACCCGCCGCAAAGGCCCATCCCGCCGCGCAAGTTCCCCTGCAAAATCAAACACCTGCGCTACGTCCGGGCTGGACAGGATCACCCCCGCCATGCGCCCATAGGGCGGCACCCCCGCCGCCCGCCGCTCGGCCGCTTCGGCCTTCCAGAAGGCCTCTTCATCGCCACCCAGAATGGCGCGGATCACCGGATGCTCGGGCTGATGCGTCTGCAAAAGCGCCACGCCCTTCATCCCCTCCATCCGCCCCGCGCGCCCCGCCACCTGCCGCATCAGTTGAAACGTTCGCTCCGCCGCCCGCAGGTCCGACCCCTGCAAACCAAGGTCGGCATCAATCACCCCCACCAAGGTGAGTAACGGAAAGTTGTGCCCCTTCGCCACGATCTGCGTGCCGATGATGATATCCGCCGCCCCCGCCGCGATCTCTTCGATCTGCGCCTTCAAGGCCCGCGCCGATCCGAACAGGTCCGATGACAACACCGCCACCCGCGCATCGGGGAACCGCGCCGCCACCTCTTCCGCCAGCCGTTCCACCCCCGGCCCCACGGCGGCCATGCGCCCCTCAACCCCGCAGGCCGGGCAGGCCACGGGAACCGGCTTCGTCGCCCCGCATTGATGGCAGACCAGCCGCTTCTGAAACCGGTGCTCTACCATCCGCGCGTCGCACTGGTCACACCCGACCTGATGCCCGCAAGCCCGGCACAGCGTCACCGGCGCATAGCCCCGCCGGTTCAGGAACAGCAGCGACTGCTCCCCCTTCGCCGTCCGCGCGGCCACCTCAGCCGCCAGCCGCTCGCCGATCCAGCGATCCGCCGCCAGCTTTTCGCCGCGCATGTCTACCGCCCGCACATCCGGCATCTCCGCCGCCCCGAACCGCGCGCTCAGATCCAGCCGCCCATACTTCCCCGCCTCGACATTGGCCCATGTCTCCAGCGACGGCGTCGCACTGGCCAACACCACCGGGCAGCCCACAATCGCCGCCCGCAGCACCGCCATGTCGCGCGCATTGTACAGAACGCCCTCCTCCTGCTTGTAGGAGGTGTCATGTTCCTCATCCACCACGATCAGGCCAAGCCGTTGAAACGGCAGGAAAAGCGCCGACCGCGCACCCACAACGAAGGACGCGCCGCCCTGCGCCACCATCTTCCACACCCGCCGCCGTTCCGTCTGCGTCACGCCCGAATGCCATTCTGCAGGCCGCGCGCCAAACCGCGCCTCCACCCGCTTCAGGAACTCTGCCGTCAGCGCAATCTCGGGCAACAGCACCAACGCCTGCCGCCCCGCGCGCAGGCACTCCGCCACCGCCTCCAGATAAACCTCGGTCTTGCCCGACCCCGTCACCCCCTTCAGCAGCGTCGTGGCATATTCCCCCGCCGCCACCGACGCGACGAGTGCATCCGCCGCCGCCACCTGATCGCCCTGCAGATCCGGCCCGCCCTTGGGGTCCAGCAGTGGGAATGGCAGATCGCGCGGCGCCTCCTCCTCGATCACCACCCCCAGCTTCACCAGCCCCTTCACGACAGACGCGCCACAGCCCGCCTCTTCCACCAATTCGCCAATCGTCATCGGCGCACCAGCAAAGCTGCGCAGCACCTCCACCACCCGGTGCCGCGCATCGGTCAGGCTGTTCGGTACCGCGCCGCCCAGCCGATACACCCGCCGCGTCGCCGCCCCCTCCATCAACCCCGGCGACCGCGTCGCAAGGCGCAGCATCTGCGGCAGCGGCGTCAGCGTGTAATCCGCGGCCCGTGTCAGAAACTGTCGCAATTCCAACCGCATCGGTGGCGCATCCAGCACCCGCCCCACAGGGCGCACCTTGGCAATATCCCAATCGCCCCGCCCCTTGCCCCAGACCACGCCCAGCACCCGGCGCGGCCCCAGCGGCACCTCGACGAAATCCCCGTCGCCGCAGCCCCCCTCCGGCGCGCGGTAATCCAGCACGCGCCCCAAAGGCTCGGTCGTCAGAACACCGACAAGGTCGCCCGCCTGATAGGTCCGGTCATACAAATGTCACCGCCCTCATACATTTCTATCCGACATGCCCGATCCGGCACTTTCGCCTGCCCGCCCTTTGGGGTAAACCCGCCCCCAAACCCCCGCAACCCATAAGGACCGCGCCGATGAAATTCTTTGTGGACACCGCCGATGTCGAAGCGATCGCCGAGCTTAATGATCTGGGCATGGTCGATGGTGTCACCACCAACCCCTCGCTGATCCTGAAATCCGGCCGCGACATCATCGAGGTTACCCGCGAAATCTGTTCCATCGTCTCCGGTCCCGTCTCGGCCGAAGTGGTGGCGCTGAAAGCCGAAGACATGATCGCCGAAGGCCGCAAACTGGCCGAGATCGCGCCGAATATCGCGGTCAAGGTGCCGCTCACCTGGGATGGTCTGAAAACCTGCAAGGTGCTGTCGGGCGAAGGCAAGATGGTCAACGTCACGCTCTGCTTCTCGGCCAATCAGGCCCTGCTGGCCGCCAAGGCAGGCGCGACCTTCATCTCGCCCTTCATCGGGCGTCTGGATGACATCAACCTTGATGGTCTGGAACTGATCGGCGACATCCGCCAGATCTATCACAATTACGGGTTCGAAACCCAGATCCTCGCCGCCTCCATCCGCACCGCCAACCACGTCACCCAATGCGCCCTGATCGGCGCCGACGTGATGACCGCGCCTCCCTCGGTGATCAAGGCCATGGCGTCCCACGTCCTCACCGACAAGGGGCTGGATCAGTTCATGAAGGACTGGGCAAAAACGGGGCAGAAGATCCTCTGAAAACCTGCTACACTGCCCGGCAAATCACCAAGAACAACCAACAAGATTACCGGGCAGTGACACCAATGATCGAACCTGATTTGCGCGACCGGCTCCTGTCAGAGCCGGAATTGTTGCTGGAAGACCGCGAAGTGATGAACGCGCTCATCGCCGCGAATGAACGCGCGATGGGATCGAACATCGTCGATCTGCGCGGCATCGCGATGGAACGGCTCGAGGCGCGGCTTGACCGGTTGGAAGACACCCACCGCTCTGTTATCGCCGCCGCCTACGAAAACCTCGCCGGCACCAATCAGGTGCACCGCGCCATCCTCCAGATGCTCGACCCGCTCAGCTTTGAGGAATTCCTGAAAACCCTCGCCACCGATGTCGCAGGCACCCTGCGCGTGGAATGCGTGCGGCTGGTGCTGGAATCGGTCCAGCCCGAAGACAGCCCCGCCCTTCTGCGCAAACTGGGCGATGTGCTCTTCGTGGCCGAACCCGGTTTCGTGACCGACTACCTTGCCGGGGGCCGCAACGTCCCCCTGCGCCCGGTCGTGCTGCGTCAGGTCCAACCCGATAACGACGCCCTCTATGGCGAACGCGCCGGCTGGATCCGGTCCGAGGCGCTGATGCGTCTCGATTTCGGCGCAGGCCGCTTGCCGGGGATGCTGGTCTTCGGTGCCGAAGACCCGCATCAGTTCAAACCCACCCACGGCACCGACCTTCTGGCCTTCTTCGCCGGGGTCTTTGAACGGACCATGCGCCGCTGGCTGTCATGACGGCCCTCATCTCCCCGCAACAGCGCGATGCGCTGGACCGCTGGCTCACCCATCTGCGCGCGCTGGATGGGGCGGCCGCCAACACCATCACCGCCTATGGCCGCGATGTGGCGGGATATCTCAGCTTCCTCGCCACCCATCGTGGCGGGGCCGAGGGCACGGCGGCGCTGACCACCCTCGCCATTCAGGACATCCGCGCCTGGATGGCGCATGAACGCGGGCGCGGCCTGTCGGCCCGCTCGCTCGCCCGCGCGCTGTCAGCCGTCAAGGGCTTCACCGCCTGGCTGGCGGATCGAGACGGCACGGATGCCACCGCGATCCTCACCACCCGCGGCCCGAAGTTCCGCCGCAAACTCCCCCGCCCACTATCCGAGGACGGCGCCCGCGCCATGCTCGATACCGTTGGCGATCAGGCGCGCGAAGACTGGATTGCCGCCCGCGATACCGCCGTGGTCACCCTCCTCTACGGCTGTGGCTTGCGGATATCCGAAGCGCTCGGCCTCACCGGGGCCGACCATCCGCTGCCCGATGTGCTGCGCATCACCGGCAAGGGCGACAAGACCCGCCTCGTCCCCGTCCTGCCCACCGCCCGCGCCGCCGTCGCCCAATACGCCCGCCTCTGCCCCTATGACCTGTCCCGCAACGCCCCCCTGTTTCGCGGCGCGCGCGGCGGCCCGCTCAACCCCCGGCTCATCGCGCTGGTGATGGAAAAGACCCGCCTCCAGCTTGGCCTTCCTGCGACAGCCACCCCCCACGCCCTGCGGCACAGCTTTGCCACGCATCTGCTCTCCGCAGGTGGCGATCTGCGCGCGATACAGGAACTGCTCGGTCACGCATCTCTGTCCACAACGCAGGCATATACCGCCGTGGATGCCGCCAGATTGATGGAAGTCTACGAAAAGGCGCATCCCCGCGCCTGACAGGAATTGCACCAAATCCGATTTCGGGGCAAACCAAGCATCATGGATATTCGTTTCAAGGCGCTTGGCGTTCACCTCCTCACCGCGACAGGTGCCGTCCTGTCCATGTTCGCCATGCTCGCCGCCGTGCAAGAACAGTGGAGCTTGATGTTCCTCTGGCTCGTCGTGGCCCTTCTGGTCGACGGCATCGACGGCCCCCTCGCCCGCCGCTATGACGTCACCAAGAACTGGCCCACCTATGACGGTGTCCTGATGGACCTGATCGTCGACTACCTCACCTACGTCTTCATCCCCGCCTATGCCCTGTTCAAATCCGGCCTTCTTCAGGGCTGGACGGGCTGGTTCGCCATCATCGCCATTGTCTACGGCTCGGTCGTCTATTTCGCCGACACGCGGATGAAGACAAAGGACAAATCCTTTGCCGGCTTCCCGGCCTGCTGGAACATGGTGATCCTTGTCCTTTTCGCCCTGCACCCGATCTGGTGGATCAGCCTGATCGTGGTCGTCGCGCTGACTGTGGGGATGTTCACCAACCTGAAATTCGTCCACCCCGTCCGCACCGCCCGCTGGCGCTATGTCACGCTGCCGATGGCACTGGGCTGGGTGTTCTTCGCGGGCTGGGCGGCCTGGGTCGATTTCAACCCGCAAAGCTGGGCGCATTGGGGGCTGGTCATCACCTCGCTTTACCTGACCTTTGCAGGGATCGCGCAGCAGATCATCCCCGATCGCAGCATCGACCGCGTCTCCTGACACGGCCCCGCTACAGCCGCGTCAACACCACCCCCAGCACGATCACGACAGAAGCAATCGCCTTCTCCGTCCCCATCTTCTCGCCAAACACCAGCCAGCCGATCAGCACCGCAAACAGGATCGACGTCTCCCGCAGCGCGGCCACCACCGCCAGCGGAGCCACCGTCATCGCCCAGACAGACACCGCATAAGCCCCATAAGACGCGGCCGACGCAAACGTCGCCAACCCCCAGGCCTTGCGGTCCCGCGGGATCACATCCACGCCCTTCCACAACAGCATCCCCGTCGTGAAGATCAGCCCATCCGCCACGAAGACCCACGCCACATAGGCCACCGCATCGCCCGACACCCGCGCGCCCAGCCCGTCGATCATCGTATAGGTCGCCGTCGCGCAGGCCGACCCCAGCGCAAAGGGCAACAGCCGCCGATCTTCGGCTTGCGTGAACACCCCCCGCGCCATCAGCAGGATGCCAAGGCCCAGCACCGCAATGCCCAGATATTCCTTGCCGGAAATGGCATCGGCCAGCGTGAACGCCCCCACCAGCGCCACCACCATCGGCGCGGCCCCCCGCGCAATCGGGTAAACCCGGCTCAGATCGCCACGCTCATAGGCAAACACCAGAAACGACTTATAGCAAAAATGCGTGCAGCCCGACGCCAGCACCCACCACCACACCTCAGGGTTGGGCCAGGGGCAGAACAGCGCGATCGTCAACCCGATGGGAATTTCGGCAATCGACAGGATCACCATCCCGCCCGCCTTGGACGTCCCCACCTTGATCAGCGCATTCCACAGCGCATGCAGGAATGCCGCAGCCAGAACCGCCAGAAAGACGCCAAAGGTCACCGGGCACCTGTCATATAACCGTTACAAAACGGCTAATCCCCCCGCTGCCCAAGGGCAAGCTGCATCGCAGCCTTTCCCGCCTCTGGCCTTACTTCGCGAACGATCTGGCCGTAAACAGCCTAGCGCAACCCCAACCGGATCGGCCCCCGTGCCGTGACCGGATCAACCGGCACGCCCTTCTGCGTGACCACCACATCCGGATGCCCCGCCGCCACCCGCCGCACCTCGGGCATCAAGGGCCGCCAATCCGGCGACAGCGCCTTGGCCGCGTCAGAGGGGCAGAAGGTCTTCCCCCTGCCCCGCCGCAACGCAAGGTCCGTCAGGACCGCCGCGATCCCCTCATCCGAGGGCTTCATCACAGCGCGCGCAGACCCCGGCATGGGAATGCGTGCCCACATCGGGCAGCACTTTCCAGCAGCGTTCGCACTTCTCGCCGCCCGCTTCCCGGAACACCACAGCCACGCCCGCCACATCAGCCAGCGTAAAGGCCCCTTCGGGTGCCGCCCCGGTGGAAACGCTGATGCTGGAGGTGATGCACAGATCGGCGAAATCCACGCCTTCCAGCATCCGTGCCGTCTCGGCATCGACATGAACCACCGGGTCCGCCTCCAGCGATGCACCAATCACCTTGGCCGTCCGCTGCACCTCCAGCGCGCCCGTCACCACCCGGCGCACCGCGCGGATCCGGTCCCATTTCGCCGCCAGCGCCGGGTTCAGCCACGCAGCCGGCGTTTCGGGAATGTCATGCAGATGGACCGAATCCCCCTCGCCGGGGAAACGCGACAGCCAGACATCTTCCATCGTGAACACGAGGATCGGCGCAAGCCATGTCGTCAGCCTATGGAACAGCGCATCCAGCACCGTCCGCGCCGCCCGCCGCCGCAAGCTGCCGGGTGCATCACAATACAGGCTGTCCTTGCGGATATCGAAATACACCGCTGACAGGTCCGTCGTCGCAAAGGTGAACAGCTTCTGGAACACGCCCTGGAAATCGTATCGCCCATAGCCCGCGCGCACTTCGGCATCCAACTCTGCCAACCGGTGCAGCACCCACTGTTCCAGCTCCGGCATCTCGTCAACAGACACCCGCTCGGCTTCCGTGAACCCCGCCAGATTGCCCAGCAGGAACCGCAGCGTGTTGCGCAACCGGCGATAGCTGTCGGCCACCCCTTTCAGGATTTCCTTCCCGATCCGCAGGTCGATCGTGTAATCCGACTGCGCCACCCACAGCCGCAGGATATCGGCGCCGTATTCGTCGATCACCTCTTGCGGGGCCACGGTATTGCCCAACGACTTGGACATCTTCATGCCCTTCTCGTCCAGCGTGAAGCCATGCGTCAGCACACCCCGGTAAGGCGCGCGGCCCTTGGTCCCACAGGCCTGCAACATGCTGGAATGGAACCACCCGCGATGCTGGTCGGTGCCTTCCAGATACAGGTCGGCAATCCCGTCAGCCGCCCCATCTGCCCGGTCGCGCAGCACAAAAGCATGGGTGGACCCGCTATCGAACCACACATCCAGCACGTCAAAGACCTGGGTGTAATCCTCGGGGTTCACGAGGCCCGAAAGCACCCGCTCCTTGAACCCGTTCACATACCAGACATCCGCCCCCTCGGCCTCGAACGCCGCCTTGATGCGCGCGTTCACCTCGGCATTCCGCAGCAGGTAATCGGCATCCGTGGGCTTGGCCCCCTTCTTCACGAAGCAGGTCAGCGGCACACCCCATGCCCGCTGGCGCGACAGCACCCAATCCGGCCGCGCTTCGATCATTGAATGCAGACGGTTGCGCCCGGTCACCGGCGTCCATTCCACCAACTGGTTGATCGAATTCAGCGCCCGCTTGCGGATCGTGTCGCCATAGGTGGACATGCCATCCTCAAGCGTCCGGTCAATCGCCACAAACCATTGCGGTGTGTTGCGATAGATCAGCGGCGCCTTGGACCGCCACGAATGCGGATAGGAATGCTTCAGCTTGCCCTTGGCAAACAGCGCACCACTATAGGCCAACTGCTTGATAACGCTCACATTCGCCGGGCCTTCCTTGCCCTCGGCCGTCAGGATCGCCTGCCCCCCGAACAGCGGCAGATCGGCGCGATAGCTGCCATCGGGCTCGACGTTATAGGTCATCGGCAGGCCGAACTTCAGGCCCATCTGATAGTCGTCATCCCCGTGCGACGGCGCAGTATGCACAAACCCCGTGCCCGCATCATCGGTCACATGGTCCCCCGGCAGCATCGGCACGTCGAAATCCCACTCGGCCAATCCACCCTCAACGCCCCGGAACGGATGCGCGCAAACCATCGTGGCAAGGTCAGCCGCCGCCACATCGCACAGCCGCCGCACAAACTCCGGCCCCGCCAGCTTGGCCTGCGTGAATACCGCCTCGGCCAGCTTGTCGGCCACAATCAACCGCTGCCCGATGGTCGCCGTGCTGTCGGCAGGCCGCCCGATGATCTCATACAGGCCATAGCCGATTTCCGGCCCGAAACTGATCGCCCGGTTCTGCGGGATGGTCCAAGGCGTCGTGGTCCAGATCACCACATCCGTCCGCGTCTTGGTGAACATCGCGTCCCCCGCCGCCACAACCGGAAACCGAACCCAGATCGTGTGGCTGGTGTGATCGTGATACTCCACCTCCGCCTCGGCCAGCGCGGTTTTCTCCACCGGCGACCACATCACGGGCTTTGACCCCTGATAGAGCGACCCGTTCATCACGAATTTCATGAACTCGTCCGCGATCACCGCTTCCGCATGATAATCCATCGTCAGGTAAGGATCGGCCCAGTTGCCCGTGATCCCCAGCCGCTTGAACTCTTCGCGCTGAACGTCGATCCAGCCCTCGGCAAAGCGGCGGCATTCCTGACGGAAGGCCACCACGTCCACGTCATCCTTGTTCAACCCCTTGGCGCGGTACTGCTCTTCGATCTTCCATTCGATGGGCAGGCCGTGGCAATCCCAGCCCGGCACATAGCGCGCGTCACGCCCCATCATCTGCTGGCTGCGCACCACCATATCCTTCAGCACCTTGTTCAGCGCGTGGCCGATATGCAGATGCCCGTTGGCGTAAGGAGGGCCATCATGCAGCACAAACGGCACCCGCCCCTGCTTTTCCCGCAGCCGGTCATAGATCCCGATCCGCGCCCAACGCTCCAGCCATTCCGGCTCGCGCTGCGGCAACCCCGCGCGCATGGGAAAGTCGGTCTCGGGCAGGAAAACGGTGGAACGATAGTCGGGCGTATTCGTCGTGTCGGCGCACATGGGCGTCTGTCCTTGCGATCATCGGGGCAGGGTCGCGGCACCGGTCACAGTGCCGCAGGCGACAGGCAGGTCTCCCGGCGGCTTATCAGCGCGCCGGGCTACTAATTCGGGCATCTATCGCGAACATCTGCATCATGGCGCGCGTTATAGACGCGCGCCGCCCAAGGGTCCAGTGCGCCGCGTCAGTTCGCCGCCCGTGTTGCCGCCCAGCGGTTCAGCCAGGCCAGCCCCGCCAGCGACAGCCCCAGCGCCAGGAAGGAAAACACCCGCATCAGCCCTGACAGCCCCGCCGCATCGACCAGAAACACCTTCGCCACCGTCAACCCGATCAGCCCCAGCGCCACCCGCCGCAACCCGACCGACCGCCGCGCGATGGCCTGCCACAGCAGCACCGCCCCCACGATCAGCAGCGCGATGGTATAGGAATACAGCTCAGGCTGGCTCGTCCCCGGCACCGACAGGTCATCCCCCCGCCAGAACCGCCGGATCTCCAGCCCGGCATACAGCGCCACCAGCGCCGCCCCCACGCCATCCATCGCCCGCTGCAACACCAACGGCAGATGCGCCAGCCAGCGCCGCGCCATCAGGATCACCCCACCCGCCAGCCCATAGGCCGCGAATAGGCTGTCCAGAAGCAGCGGCCCGCGCACGGTATCCCCCGCGATCAGCGGGTTCAGCCCCGTCACGGCGACCAGCATCGCCAGCCCCCAGATCACCCCCGCCACGCCCGCAAGGACATAGCGCAACAGCTCCAGCCGCCCGCCCAGTTTCACCCGGTAAAGCTGCACCAGCGCCATCATCAGCCATGGCAGCGCCAGCAACGCCGCCGACCAATGCGCCTCCGGCGGTGCCACACCCGGCGCCCCGGTCATCCAGCGCAGGATCAGCACATCCGCCAGCAACACCAGCGCCAGCGCAATCCCGCTTTCCGCAAAGGCCCGCGCCGCATCCCGCCCCTCGCGCGGCAACAGCCACAACGCCGCCCCCAACCCGATGATCGGCCCGACATAGGCCGCCACCGCCGCCATCAACGGCGCGTCAAAAGCCCAGATCAACCCCGGATCAACCGCCATGCGCCAACCCAGCAGGATCGCGCCCGCCTGCACCGCAAGCGCCATCTCCGGCAGCCGCAACCGCCGGTCCAGCCCCGCCGCCACCGCCACCAACACCGCCAGACCAAGCGACAGCGCCGCATGCGACAGGATCAGGAACAGCGCCAAAGCGATCAACGCCAGCGCCGACAGCGTGAAATGCGCCGCCCGCCGCAACGTGCCCCCGTCAGCCCGCGCAAACTGCACTGCCAGCGCCACCATCAGCGCGGCCAGCGCCATCACCTGCAACGCCCAAGGATAGGCCCCGATCACCGCCGACACCGGCCATGTCAGTTCCAGCATCAACGCCGTCATGGGCGCTGCCAGCGCCGCCGCAATCGACAGGATCACCGGATGCGCCGCCCCCCGCTGCGCCCGGAACGCCAGCGCACAGGACACCCCCGCCGCCAGCACCAGCAACCACGTCACTGTCCATGGGGCCGCCGTCTCTGGCGCGCGCAAGGCCAACGCCGCATCCTCAAAGCTGCGGAACAGATCGCCCCACTGCTCGGGCGAAAAGGCCACCAGCGCCACGAACCCCGCCGCAGGCACCAATGGCAGGTCATGCAACCCGCGCGCCTCGCCCGTCCACAGCGCCAGCCCAATCGCCAAAGCCGCCAGCAGGACAAAGGGCAGCAACCCCCATCCCGGCGCAGGGATCAGCAGCACCATCGCCACCACCGCCGCCACCACCGCAGCCCAGCCCAGCATCACCGGAAAAACCGGCCGCCCCCCGCCCTTCTGGATCAGCGACACGGACAGAACCGTCGGCCCCGCATGATCCGGGAACAACCGCAGCGCCGGAACACCCACGGCCAGAACCGCCAGCACTGTCACCGCGATCTGGAACGCCGCCACCGTGCCGCCACCCGCCATCAGCAGGATTCCCGCCAGCAGCGCCAACCCGACCGACAGCCCGGAAACCCAGGCCCAGCGCCGCATCGCATCCACCGCCAGCCCGACTGCCGCCACCAGCAGGAAATAGCCCTGCAACCAGTCCACGCTGTCGGCATTGCCGCCCACGACAAAAGGCGACAGTGTCGCCCCCACCAGCCCCAGCGCCGCCAGCAGCGGCCCGTGGAACCAGCCCAGCAGGATCGCCCCCCCCGCCGTCGCCACCAGCGCGGCAAAGGTCACCTCCGGCCCGATCAGCCCATACATCTGCCGCGCGGCCAGCACGGCGGCAAAGACCGAAACCAGACCCGCCCCGGAAAACACTGATGGCAAATAGGCGGTGGAAGACTCTTCCCCATCACCAAACCGCCGCCGCACCCGCTCTCCGGCATAGATCAGCGCCAGACCGAACCCGATCCCCGCAAGCACCCGCAACGCGGGCGGCAGGAATCCCCGCTCCATCCCGTATTGCACCAGAAACACCCCGGCCAAGGCCAGCGACACACCGGAAACCGCATAAACCCAGTTCTCGCCCAGCCACGCCACGAACCGTTCGGCCAGCCCCTTCCTGCGCGGCCCCGTCGGCATCACGGGCGGCACCACTGGCGGCACCACTGGCACGGCCTCGCTCGGCAAAGGCGCGTCAACGGCATCCGCCACAACGGCGTCCGGCACTGTCACCTCAGGCAAAACCGCCTCGGCCCGCACCGCAGGCAGCACACCCGTCTCTGCCACCGCCTCCTTGCGCGTCCACGGTGACGGCGTCCCCGCCTCCACCGCAACCAGCCGCGCCTCGGCCCGCGCCAACCGCTCGGCCATCGCGTCCATGTCGCGCGTCATCCCCGACACGCGCACCCAAAGCACAATCACCCCGACCGGGATCGCAAGAACCGCCAACAGGCCCAGAATGACAATTTCCAAATCACAATCCTCAGCAATACGCCCGGAACTGCCCCGGTTAATGCGCGAACCTTACCCGACTGCGCGCGCCCTGCAAATCGCCGCACTCGACATCGCCCGCCCATGCGTTAGCTTTGTCACGACACGCGAAAGGGCAGCCCGATGAAAGAAGCCTCGATCAACGTTCTGGGCCAACCGCTGGAAACCTGCTCCACCGCGCCTGTCACGGGTTTCTTCCGCAACGGCTGCTGCGACACCGGGCCGATGGACACGGGCCAGCACACCGTCTGCGCCGAAATGACCCGGGAATTCCTCGCCCTGTCGAAATACCTCGGCAATGACCTGTCCACCCCACGCCCCGAATACGGCTTTGCGGGCCTAAAACCCGGTGATCACTGGTGCCTCTGCGCTGCCCGCTTCTATCAGGCTCATGAGGAAGGCGCGGCCCCCAAGGTGCGCCTCGCGGCCACCCATATCCGCGCGCTCGATATCGTGCCGCTGTCGATCCTGAAGGAATATGCCGTCGATCTGCCCACGGGTTGACCCACTGGCAAACCCTGTGCGCTAAGCGGCCGCTCTGGGCCGGATCTGTTCGGTCACATCGTCCCGCATCAGATCATCAATGAACAGCGACAGCAGCTGTGGCCGCCCGCTCACCCCCGCCTTGCGATAGATCGCATTGGTCTGCGCCTTGACCGTGCCTTCGGACGTTGTCCGCAGCATCGCAATCTCGGCGGTCGACATGCCCTTGATAGCAAACAGCGCCACATCCCGTTCCGCCGGGGTCAGCGCCCATTCGCCAAACCGCTCTTCCAGCAGGTCCATGAACGCTCCCGACGCGCGGCGCAGCCGTTCCCGCGCATCGTTGCGTTCCCGCAGCACATTGCGCAACAAAACCGCCCCCAGCACCACGCCCATGAACAGGCCCAGCGCCGCCGCCACTTCCATGATCTCGCGCAGTTCCCACGGCAAGGGGGGCGTATAGATCCCCAACAGCGAGGTCGCGATATCGGAAATGAAGAAGACGGCGCACAGCGCCTGAATCAGCAGAACCCCGGCGATGACCCATTTCTTCGTCACGCCTTGTCCCGCCCCTCATCTGGCAGATTGCGACCCGTCATCGTGCGATTCGCCGCCACTCCGGCCATCGGCATTGCCGCCACGGTTCTGGTCAGAGCTGAATTGATCGCGGCCGTCTCAGCCGTCATCGCCTTCGTCGTCACCGCCTTCATCCCCGCCACCCTGATCGCCACCCGATCCAGAGCTTGACGATGCCGATCCGCCACCGTCGCGATTGGCCGAAGACATCACGCTCGACCCGTTGCCGTTGCCGCCCCCCACAGCCTCGCCGCCCTCGGCCAGCCACAGATCGCGCAGCACCTCGCCGTTGTTCGGATTGATGACGATCTCGCGCTGCCCGTCGCCGTTTTCTGCAACGATCCGCATCCGGCCCAGCCAGGTGCGTTCGGTGGAAATGCTGCGGTACCCTTCGGCCTCAAGCTGCTCCACGATCGTGCGCGCATAGACATCCGCCATCACCGGCGTTGTCCCCATCGCGCCGGCAACCAGCGCCCCCATGACTTTCCGTGCCATCATCTGCACCCCCTCTAGGGCAAGCCGCATTCCTCAAGCCGTTAAGATATCTTTCAACATCCGGAACCCAGCATGGCCGCGTTGCGACATTTTCATGGCATCGCCTATGGCCCGAATGCGCAGTCACCCCGCCACCTCGGCAAGGCCGAAAAGCAAAACGCCCCCGCTGCCGATGCAACGGGGGCGTTCAAGCCCTTGCAGGATCAGGCCAAAAGACCTGCGGCCTGGGTCAAACCTTCATGTCCACGCCCAGATGCTTGGCCACGGTGAAGATGTCCTTGTCGCCCCGCCCGCACATGTTCATCACGATGATATGCTCGCGCGGCAGCGTCGGCGCGATCTTCATCACATGGGCCAGCGCATGGCTCGGCTCCAGCGCCGGGATGATTCCCTCCAGCTTGCAGGAAAGCTGAAACGCCTCCAGCGCCTCGGCATCCGTGATGCTCACATATTCCGCCCGGCCAATATCGTGCAGCCAGGCATGTTCCGGCCCGATGCCCGGATAATCCAGCCCCGCGCTGATGCTGAACCCTTCCAGGATCTGCCCGTCATCGTCCTGCAACAGATAGGTCCGGTTGCCATGCAGCACGCCCGGCCGCCCCCCGGTCAGCGATGCGCAATGCTGCATGCGGTCATCCACACCCTTGCCGCCGGCTTCCACCCCGATGATCCGCACCGACGGGTCATCCAGGAACGGATAGAACAGCCCCATCGCGTTGGACCCGCCCCCGATGGCCGCGATCACCGTATCCGGCAACCGCCCCTCGCCCTCTTGCTCGGCCATCTGCCAGCGCACTTCCTTGCCGATGATGCTCTGGAAATCCCGCACCATCGCCGGGTACGGATGCGGCCCCGCCACCGTGCCGATGCAATAGAACGTGTCGCGCACATTGGTCACCCAGTCGCGCAACGCATCGTTCATCGCATCCTTCAGCGTCCCCCGGCCCGAGGTGACGGGAATCACCTCCGCCCCCAACAGCTTCATGCGGAACACGTTGGGTGCCTGCCGCTCCACGTCATGCGCGCCCATATAGACCACGCATTGCAGCCCGAACTTCGCGCAGACCGTGGCCGTCGCCACCCCATGCTGCCCCGCCCCGGTTTCCGCGATGATCCGCGTCTTGCCCATGCGCCGCGCCAGAATGATCTGCCCCAGCACATTGTTGATCTTATGCGCGCCGGTATGGTTCAGCTCGTCGCGCTTCATATAGATCTTGGCACCACCCAGATGCTCGGTCAGCCGCTCGGCATAGTACAGCGGCGACGGGCGGCCCACGTAATGCTTCCACAGATAATCCATCTCGGCCCAGAAAGTCGGGTCGGTCTTGGCATGCTCATAGCGCTCTTCCAGTTCCAGGATCAGCGGCATCAGCGTCTCGGACACGAACCGCCCGCCGAAAATGCCAAACCGCCCGGCCTCATCCGGCCCGGTCATGAAACTGTTGATCCCGTCCTCGGCCATGGGCCACCCCCTTTGCTTGCCCCCCCGATGTAGCGCCCTTGGCGGCCACAGGAAAGCCCGCACGAAAAACGGAGTTTGACGCAAACGCCGCGCCGAAATCTGACGCAGATTTCGCAGCCCCCGGCCCAGCGGTCCTGAACCGGAATTTGCGTCAAATTCCGCCGCGATTTCTGCATCAGAAATCGCCCGCCCGGACAAACCATCTGACGCTTTCGTGATCGCCCCGGTGAAACCTCCCGGGAATCGCTTCGTAACTTCCCATGCAAACGCAAGTGACAACAGGAGACGATCCATGAAGACCTTCACAACCGCCCTCACCCTCAGCCTCGTCGGCATGGCGGGCGTCGCACATGCAGACACCGCCCTCGGCCTGACGGGCGACCGCACGCTGATGATGATTGACACCGCCACCGGCGCCGTGACCGGCAGCGTCGAAGCCCAAGGCGTCACCCGCCTGCACGGCATCGATTACCGCCCCGGCACCGGCAAGGTGATCGGCGTGACCGAAACGCAGGCCATTGTCGAAATCGACCCCGCCACCGGTGCGACCACCGAAATCGCCAAGATGAACACGATGCTCACCATCGCTGACGGTGCAGCCGTCATCGTTGACGTGAACCCCGCCGCCGACCGTCTGCGCTTCATGTCCGGCACCACCAACCACCGTGTGGACATGGCAACCGGCGAAGTCACCGTCGATGGCGCGCTGAACTTCGACCCGGCCGACGCCAACGCCGCCGCAACCCCGATGGTCGTCGCGGTCGCCTATACCAACAGCTACGGCAAGCCGGAAAAGACCGCGATGTATGACATCGACGCCGGCCTGAACGCGCTGCTGCAACAGACCGCCCCGAATGATGGCGTCCTCGCCACCATCGGTTCGCTGGGTGTCACGCTGGAAGGCCCGGTCGCGATGGATGTCGCCACCACCGCCGACGGCACCAACACGGCTTACGTCGCCGCTCTGGGGGGGTTGCACATGCTTGACCTCGCCACCGGTGCAGTGTCCGGCACCATCGCCATCACCGGCACCGATCAACCGGTCCGCGACCTGACGATCCTGCCCGCGATGTAAGCTGACGGCGCTGATCCGGGTCCGCTCCCGCCCCGGATCAGCCAACCTTTCAGTCTACCCAGCCGCCCGGACAAAGGCCGCAATCTTCGCGGCATCCTTTTGTCCGGGCGCGCTTTCCACCCCCGACGACACATCCACCTGCCGCGCATTGGTCAGCCGCACCGCTTCGGCCACATTCTCGGCCGTCAGCCCCCCGGCCAGCATCCACGGCCGCAGCCACCGCCGCTGCGCCACCAGCCGCCAGTCGAAGGACAGCCCGTTCCCCCCCGGCAACGCCGCCCCCTTGGGCGGCTTGGCATCAATCAGGATCTGATCCGCCACCGTGCTGTAATCGAACAGCGCCGCCAGATCGCCCTCATCCGCCACGCCCACCGCCTTCATCACCGGCAGCCCGTACCGCGCGCGCACCTCGGCCACCCGCTCCGGGCTTTCGTGCCCATGCAATTGCAGCATATCCAGCGCGACGCCCTCCACGATGGCATCCAGCGCCGCATCCTCGGCATCCACCACCAGCGCCACCTTGGCCAGCCCCGGCGGCACCGCCAGCGCCAGCACGGCGGCCTGTTCCACCGTCAGATGGCGCGGCGATTTCGGGAAAAACACGAACCCCGCATAGGCCGCTCCGGCAGCCGCCACGGCGGCAACATCCTGCACGGTCCGCAGACCGCAGATCTTCACCCGCACCTCGCCCATGGTCAGCCGGCTTTCCGCGGCTTGTCGATCAGCGACAGGATCTCATCCTTCGGCACGCTCGACGAATCGCGCATCACTTCCATCTCGCGTTCCAGCCGTGCCAATTCCTTGCCGCGCACGCTCGCCGTCTTGCGATACTTGTGCTCGCGCAGCCATTCCCAGGTGAACCCGATCAGCACACCCATCACCACCCCGCCCAGAATGACCAGGAACAGCGGCAATTCCATCTGCCAGGTCACGCCGAACAGCGCCCCCATATCTTCGGGCAGGAACCGCACCGGCACCACCGTGCGATTGGCCAGCGCCACCGTCAGCAACAGCAGCAGCATGGCAACGATGATCAGATAGCGGAAATAGCGCAACATCCGTGCCTCCCGATGGGTAGGCCCAGACTATCGCGCCCCCGCTCCCGGCGCGCAAGGCATCAGACAGGAAATCTCAGCTCTTGCCGTTCAGCCGGTCGCGCAACAGCTTGCCGGTCTTGAAGAAGGGAACCTTCTTGTCATCGACCTTCACCGCTTCGCCGGTGCGCGGATTGCGGCCCACGCGCGCATCGCGCGCCTTCACCGAAAACGCGCCAAAGCCGCGCAGCTCCACGCGGTCCCCCTTGGCCAACGCCTCGATGATTTCCTCAAAGACCGTATTCACGATCCGCTCCACATGCCGCTGCGTGAGGTGCGGGTTTTCATCCGCGATCTTCTGGATCAGTTCCGAACGGATCATCCAAGTCCCCCCTGTGGTTCACCGTTGGCCGGTCGCCACGCTGTTGTTTGGATTGGACTATAGGCAAAAAAACCAACTGCACAACGAAAACGAAAAACCGCACGTCAAAGCACAGGCCCCCGCGGCAGCCCTGCACCCCTGTTTTTCGCCCCCGCCCCCGCCACAAAGCAAAAGGCCCCGCAAACGCGGGGCCTTTCCTAGAAATTCAAGCAGATAGGATCAGTTGCCGCCCTTCAGAGCCGCGCCAAGGATATCCCCCAGCGAAGCACCCGAATCGGACGAACCGTACTGTTCCACGGCTTCTTTCTCTTCGGCGATCTCGCGCGCCTTGATCGACAGGCCCAGACGACGGGTCTTCGGATCAATGTTGGTCACGCGCACGTCGACGGAATCACCCACCTGGAAACGCTCGGGGCGCTGATCGGCCCGGTCGCGCGACAGGTCGGAACGGCGGATGAACGACTTGGCGCCGTTGTATTCCACCTCGACGCCGCCCTCTTCGATCGCCGTCACAACGACGGTGACGATGGACCCACGCTTCACGCCATCGACTGCATCGGTGAAGTTGTCTTCACCCAGCGCCTTGACCGAAAGCGAGATACGCTCCTTCTCGACATCCACCTCGGTGACCGATGCCTTGACGGTGTCGCCCTTGCGATAGTTCGCAATGGCATCCTCGCCACGCTGGTCCCAGGACAGGTCCGAAAGGTGGACCATGCCGTCGATATCGTTGTCGAGGCCGACGAACAGACCGAATTCGGTGATGTTCTTGACTTCGCCCTCGATGACCGACCCAACCGGATGGGTTTCGGCGAACACTTCCCACGGGTTGCGCATGGTCTGCTTCAGACCCAGCGACACGCGGCGCTTGGCGCTGTCGATTTCCAGCACCATGACATCCACTTCCTGCGAGGTGGACACGATCTTGCCGGGATGCACGTTCTTCTTGGTCCAGGACATTTCCGACACGTGGACCAGACCCTCGACACCGGCTTCCAGCTCCACGAAGGCGCCGTAATCGGTGATGTTGGTCACGCGGCCCTTGTGGACCGAACCCAGCGGATAGGCACGCTCAACAGCATCCCACGGATCGGCCTGCAGCTGCTTCATGCCCAGGCTGATACGATGGGTTTCCTTGTTGATCTTGATGACCTGCACCTTGATCGTCTCGCCGATGGCAAGGATTTCCGACGGGTGGTTCACACGGCGCCATGCCATGTCGGTCACGTGCAGCAGGCCGTCCACGCCGCCCAGGTCGACGAAGGCACCGTATTCGGTGATGTTCTTCACGACGCCGTCGATGGTCTGGCCTTCGGTCAGGTTGCCGATAACCTCGGCGCGCTGCTCGGCACGCGATTCCTCAAGGATCGCACGGCGCGAGACAACGATGTTGCCACGGCGACGGTCCATTTTCAGAATCTGGAACGGCTGCTTCATGCCCATCAGCGGGCCAGCATCACGCACCGGACGGACGTCAACCTGCGAACCCGGCAGGAACGCAACAGCGCCGCCCAGATCGACAGTGAAGCCGCCTTTGACACGACCGAAGATCGCGCCTTCGACGCGGGTCTCCGAAGCATAGGCCTTTTCAAGACGGTCCCACGCCTCTTCGCGGCGGGCCTTCTCACGGCTGATCTGCGCTTCGCCGCGGGCATTTTCCACGCGGTCCAGATAGACCTCAACCTCGTCGCCCACATTGATGTTGGGCTGTTCACCGGGGTTGGCAAATTCCTTCAGATCGATGCGGCCTTCCATCTTGTAGCCGACATCGATGATGGCCTGGCCCGCCTCGATGGCGATGACCTTGCCTTTGACAACCGTTCCCTCTTCGGGGGTGTCAATCTCGAAGCTCTCCTTCAGGAGGGCTTCAAATTCTTCCATAGCGTTTTTCGCGCACATATGCAGTTCGTCCTTTATCATGGTTTTCTGGCCATGCGGTTGGCTCCGCCGGTCTTTGTGGCATCCCGTCCGCAAATACCGGCCCGCCCCGGAAAACCGGCAACAGGCGCGACTCTGCCTCTCGGATGGGGGGCCTATAGTCGCTTGAGGTCAGGAAAACAAGCGTCAAGCGCCCGCCTCACCCCGCCCGGCGCCACCTCGCCGCCCGCTGTCCCGGGCCTGCCCCCCACCAACCGCATCCCCGGCCCACGGTCCAGCCTCCCGTCGCCCCCGCACCATCCGGCCCGCGCCCCCGCCACGCAGCGCCGCCCTGCGAAGCAAGCCACAGGATCAAACCGGCCGCGCTAACGAAAACAGGGCCTTGGTCGTATTAACAAAAACGCAGGCTCTGGGCTGGCATCCTGTGCAGCGATCCCAAGGACGGGATTCGCAATCCGTAGGGGAGGTTGATCGTGAACGTTTACCATTGCTTGATCGAGCTGAAATCAGGGGCGCGCGCGCTGTCCTTTGCCCATTCTGTTGAACTTTGGCTTGACCATCTGACCAAGCTTGAACTGGTCTCCGGCTGGCGCCTCATGCGCCGCAAATTCGGCCTTGCCTCCGGCCGCCACACCGATTTCGTGCTGGAGATCGAAATCAAGGGCATGGCCGCCCTCGACGACGCCTTCACCGCGCTGGCCGACGCCGACGATCACGCCGTCCAACTCTACGAGAAAATGCACGCCATGATCGAAAGCGCCGAAATCGGCCTCTACCGCCCCTACCCCGACCCCGCGCAGAGAGAGCGCATCGCGCTGATCTGACAGGCGCCCTCCAAGCCCAGTCTTCTACCCGTCCCGGCCCTGAGCCGGGACCTCCCCCACCACCCGCGCCCCCCCTCCAGGAGGCCCCTGATCAAGTCCGGGGCGGGGTCTCCCTGCACATTGAGAAAGAGCGCTTCTTTGCCCAAAGCTGATGCCAGAGGCTCCGGGCAGACTGATCGGCGGCTATGCGGACGAAGCGGACGTTCAATCGGCTAGTCGGTTTGCGATGAGTTCGGCCTTCATCCAATGTATCTCCGACTGGACATGTCCCTCCCTGACGTATTTGCCCACTCGTTCTGGCATGGCCGTTTCTGCAAATGCATCAGCTATTCTGGCGACGAAACCCTCTTGCGTACTCAGGTCGAGCGTCTTTGCAAGATCATCAAACAGGCCATGCAGGTAGAGGCCGCGATAGAGTGTCGGGACGGGATGGATACCCAGTTCTTCAAACCGCGCTAACGTCTGATCCCACCCCTGCACCTCGCCGCCGATAATCCAGGCAAAGCCAAGAAAGTATGAGGGTAGCGCATCGTAGGCGACAGAATGACGGGCGAAAAGGTTTTCTCCAACGATGCGCTCGCCCTCACTCAGGTAAGGCGCGACGCCTGCCGCGAACGCCTTCAGCCAATCGCGGGAAGGATGATAGCGGCTGTCAGGGCTTCGGGCATGTGATCCAGCCCGATGGATGGTCGTATTCTCCCCATCCATCTTCTCGGTTACGACGAGATCATCCACCATCAGCCCATTCAGGGAGGGCATGATTTTGTCGTCACTCGTCGCACCGGGTGAGATCGGAAGATGAAAGGTGCGACCGTATTTCTTCATATGGAAACCATAGCATAGCAGACTGACCGTCCGCAAAGGGCTCTTTGCGCCAGTCCATTTGTCAAAGACTTGGACGTGACGGTGCCCTACGGAAACGTCCCTTCCCGGCCCCAAGCCGGGACCTCCCCCGCCACCAGCGCCCTACGCCCGCCCAAAGGTCCCGGAACAACCACAGCGCGGGTTCACCTTTGTGCCCCCCCGCACCCTTAACCACGATCCCCACCCCCACCCTGCCCAAATCGGTATGCACGCCCGTCTGCACAGCGCGCTGCACAGGCGGGCTGCACAGTCGCCAACGGCGCTTCCCGCCAAAAACCCTTGGATTCCCGCCAGTTAACCCTGATGCCCTCAGGGCATCAACTGCCCACCATTCACCTCGATCACCTGTCCGATGACATACCCCGACAGGCTGGCACAGGCGAGAAACAGGTATGCCCCCACACAATCCTCGGCCACACCCAGCCGCCCGGCCGGGATCGTGGCCAGCTGCGCCGTCAACTGCGCCTCGGTCGAATAGCGCTCATGGAACGGCGTCGTGATCACCCCCGGTGCCACGGCATTCACCCGAATACCGAACGGAATCAACTCCTTGGCCATCCCCCGCGTCACGTTATGGACGAAGGCCTTGGACGAACCATACAGCCCCGCCCCGCCCGAAGCCCCATTGCGCGCCGCGACCGATGTGGTGTTGATGATGAACCCACCCCCCGCCGCCTTCATCGGGGCCACGG
This sequence comes from Fuscovulum sp., assembly GCA_035192965.1. NCBI lineage: Bacteria > Pseudomonadati > Pseudomonadota > Alphaproteobacteria > Rhodobacterales > Paracoccaceae > Fuscovulum > Fuscovulum sp. Next base: position 3,804,160 of record CP136571.1, read on the forward strand.
CGGCCTGCGACGCCACCACCACCGACCGCGCGTTCAGGTCCATGATCTCATCATAATCTTGTTCAGAAACATCGGCATAGGGCACCCGCCGCACCATTCCCCCGGCGTTATTCACCAACCCGTCCAGCCCCCCGAACGCCGCCACCGCCTGCTCCACCGCCGACCGCGCCCCGGCACCAGACCCCACATCCGCACGGATCAGAACCGCCTCGCCCCCCGCCGCGCCGATCTCGTAAGCCACGGCTTTTGCTGCATCTTCCGACGCATTGTAATGCAACCCCACCCGCGCGCCCTGCGCGGCAAAGGCCCGCGCCAGCGCCGCCCCGATGCCGGTGGATGCCCCCGTGATCAGCACCGCCTTGCCCGCCAGTTCCGGCAACCGCATCCCCGTCATGTCCGCTCTCCCAGTTTTTGTTCCACAAGCGATATGGCCCGCGCCACCGCCTCATCCACCGACAACACACTGGTATCCATCACAAAAGCTTCCGCCGCCGCCCTGAGCGGCGCATCCGCCCGCCCCATGTCGCGCGCATCCCGCTCCTGCACTTCGGCCAAAACGCGGGCCTCATCCCCGCCCACTTCAAGCCACCGCCGATGCGCCCGCACCTCGGCACTGGCGGTGACGTAGAGCTTCACCTCCGCCTCCGGACAGATCACCGTGCCGATATCGCGCCCGTCCAGCACCGCGCCCCCTTCGGCCCGGGCAAAGCGGCGCTGAAATTCCACAAGCGCCGCGCGCACTTGCGGGATCACCGCCACCCGTGATGCCGCCTGCCCCGCCTCCAGCGACCGCAGATCGTCCCGCGCCAGATCGCTTGGCACCAACCCTTCCGCCGCCGCAACGGGATCGCCGCCCTTGGCCCCCACCGCCCGATAAAGCAGCCCCGTATCCAGATGCGCAAACCCGAACCGCGCCGCCACAGCCCGCCCGATCGTGCCCTTGCCCGCCGCTGCCGGCCCGTCAATCGCCACCGTGAAGATCACCGCAAGCCCCTTCATCTTGGCCCAAATACCCTCGGGGGTGAGCCCCGCAGGGGCGAGGGGGCGGACAGCCCCCTGATTTTTCGCAGAAAAATCGTTACCCGCGTTCCAGCGCAGCACCCAGCCCCGTCATCAATCCCTCGAAGATCGGGAATGAGGTCAGGATGGGAGATGCATCATCGACCGACACCGCCGCCTTTGCCGCCATCCCGCAGACAAGGAAACTCATCGCGATCCGGTGGTCCAGATGCGTGGCGCAGGTCGCCCCGCCCGGCACGCCGCCCGCGCCCATGCCGTGCACAATCAGCGTATCCTCATCTTCCTCGACCTTCACGCCACAGGCCTCAAGCCCCCGCGCCATGGCATCGATCCGGTCGCTTTCCTTGACCCGCAATTCCTTGACGCCGCGCATCACCGTCTTACCGGTGGCAAAGGCCGCCACCACTGACAGGATTGGATATTCGTCGATCATACTGGGCGCGCGCTCTTCCGGCACTTCGATGCCCCGCATGTCGCCGCTGAACCGCACGCGCAGGTCGGCCACCGGCTCGCCCCCTTCTTCGCGCGGGTTCTGGAATTCGATCTCCGCCCCCATCTCGACCAGCGTCAGATAAAGCCCGTTCCGCGTCAGGTTCTGGCTGACGCCGGGAACCATGATGTCAGACCCTTCTACGATCAACGCCGCGCACACCGGAAAGGCCGCGGATGAAGGATCACGCGGCACGGCCACAGTCTGGGGCCGCAGTTCCGGCCGTCCGGTCAGGGTGATGACATTGCCCTCGCCCGTCTTCTCCACCGTCAATTCTGCGCCAAAGCCCAGCAGCATCCGCTCGGAATGGTCCCGCGTGGGTTCCCGTTCGATCACCACGGTCTGCCCCGGCGCGTTCAGCCCCGCCAGCAGCACCGCCGATTTCACCTGCGCCGACGCGACAGGCAGGGCATAGCGCACCGGCACCGGGTTGGCCGCGCCGACCACCGTCATCGGCAGCCGCCCACCCTGCCGCCCATAGGCGCGCGTCCCGAACAGGCTCAGCGGATCGGTCACCCGCCCCATCGGCCGCTTGCGAAGGCTGGCATCCCCCGTGAAGGTCGCCGTGATCGCGCTGGTGGCCATGGTCCCCATGATCAGCCGCACACCCGTGCCGCTGTTGCCGCAGTCGATCACATCCGCAGGTTCGCGGAACCCGCCCACACCCACGCCATGCACCGACCATTCGCCTTGCCCGTGCCGCGTCACCTCGGCCCCGAAGGCCCGCATCGCCTTGGCCGTGTCCAGCACGTCCTGCCCTTCCAGAAGGCCGGTCACCCGCGTCTCGCCCACCGCCATCGCGCCAAAGATCAGCGCGCGGTGGCTGATGGATTTATCCCCCGGCACTTCAGCCCGGCCCTTCAGCGGGCCCGATTTGCGGGCGGTCATGGGTTGCGCTTCGCCGTGGCCGGACATGGTCTTCTCCCTGAGGCATCGGCACGCCTGATAGCGCAAGCGCAGGGGCCGGTCCATGCCCCGCTTTCCGCCGCAAAAGGCTTGAACCTGCCGCAGCGCGGCGCATATCCGAAAGATGAACCGACGCAGCTTTTTCAAACGCAGCGCCCTGCTCGCCCTTGGCGGGGCCCTTGCCGCGACCGGAGCCTTCGCCTTGAGCCCTGCCCGCAACCGCTATTACTCCGGCCCACCCGCCCATAACTTTGACGGCACGCGCTTCTTCAACCCCGGCGGCGCCGCGCCCAAAGGGTTTGGCGACGTGTTGAAATGGCAGGCGGGCGGCGGACGCACGCCATGGCCCGAAGGCATCGCCGTCACGCCCACCAGACCCGCGCCCAAAGTGGATGACATGACCATCACCATGGTCGGTCATGCCACGCTGCTGGTGCAGGTGGCGGGGCTGAACCTGCTGACCGATCCGGTCTGGTCGCTGCGCGCCAGCCCGTTTTCCTTTGCAGGTCCGAAACGCGCCACCGTTCCCGGCATCCGCTTTGAACACCTGCCCCGGATCGACGCGGTCCTGCTGAGCCACAACCACTACGATCACCTCGACCTTGAAACGCTGGCTCGGCTCAAGGCCGCGCATGACCCCTTGGTGATTACGCCTTTGGGCAATGACGCAATCATCCGCGACGCGGTGCCCGACATGCGCGTGCAGACCGGGAACTGGGGCGACACCGCCCGCATCGGCCCGGCCACCGTTCATTTCGAACCCTGCCACCACTGGTCTGCGCGCGGCACGCGTGACCGGTCCATGGCGCTGTGGGCAGCCTTCGTGATCGACACTCCTGCAGGCCGCATCCACCATATCGGTGACACCGGCTTTGATCAGGGTCGACCCTATCGCCATATCTCGGAAAAGCACGGCCCCATCCGCGCCGCGATCCTGCCAGTAGGGGCCTATGAACCCCGCTGGTTTATGCGCGATCAGCATCAGGACCCGGCCGAGGCGGTGGAGGGGTTCCTGCTCTCTGGTGCGGCCCATGCCGTCGGCCACCATTGGGGCACCTTCCAACTCACCAATGAGGGCCGCGAAGCCCCGCCTCGCGAACTGGCAGCGGCACTCGCCCAGCGCGGCCTTTCGTCCGACCGCTTCCGCCCCCTCGCCCCCGGCGAGGCATGGGCGATTCCGCAAATCTGATCAGCCCTGCCGACGGAAGGTCAGGTAATGCGGCGCGCGCCCCTCGCGCAGCGCCTTTTGTTCATAGCGGGTTGAAATCCAGTCGTCCCACGCCCCGCCCGGCCCGGCCTGCGCGATCAGATCAAACCCCGCGACAGGCACCTCTTCCAGCGTCTGGCGCACGTAATCGGGTATGTCCGTCGCCACCCGGAATTCCGACCCTGGGATCATCACACGCGCCAGCAACGCCAGATAGCCCGGCGTCACGAACCGCCGCCGATGGTGCCGCGCCTTGGGCCAGGGGTCGGGATAATTCAGGAAGCACTTCGCCACCGAAGCGGCAGGCAGCACGTCAAACAGATCGCGCACATCGCCGGGATGGATCATCAGATTGGTCACCCCCGCCGCCCGTATCTTGCCCAGCAGCATCGCAATCCCGTTCACGAACGGCTCACATCCGATGATCCCGATGTCCGGGTATCGCGCGGCCATATGCACCAGATGCTCGCCGCCGCCGAACCCCACCTCCAGCCAAACAGGCCTCCCCCCGAACAGCGCCACCGGATCGATCGGCGCGCGGGCGGGGTTGTCCTCGACCGTCACCCCCGGCAGCGACAGCTTGCCCAGATCCTCGGCCAGATAGGTTTTCTGGCTCGTGCGCAGCGTCTTGCCATGCACACGGCCATAGAAATTGCGGCGCGGCGCGGTGCTTTCGGGCGTTTCGGTCATCATCTGTCCCTTTGGATTGCGCGCGACCTATCCGCCCCCGCGCCCCAAGGTCAAGCCTGCGAGGGCTCAGCCCTCCAATGGCCGTTCGCCGATCCGCTGGGCCACCATCACCAGATAGCCATCCGGGTCTTGCACCAGAAACTCCTGCTGCCCGCCCATCCGGTCGCCCCAATCGCGCCACTTCTCGCGCGGCTCCACATAGAACGGCACCCCCGCACCGCGCACCTTCGCCTCAGCGTCCCGCGCATCGCGCACATAGACCTGCACCACCAGCCCCCGGCCAAAGGGGGCCTCCATCGGCCCGGTTTCCCAATCGCCGTCGCGCTGATAGATCATCACTTGCGCCCCATCGGGATGGGCCAGACAGGCCAGTTTCTGCGCGGGTCGCTCAAAGGCCAGGCCAAAGCCCAACACCCCGGTCCAAAAGGCGTAGGAGGCGGCGTAATCCGTGACCATCATTTCGGCCATCCCCATGGCCCAAGGCTCGGGCGGTGCACCAACCCCCATCAGACCCGCTCCTGCCGCTGCATCGTCATTGCGTCCAATCCCTCATCCCTTCCCCAACTCCCCCACCCTCGCACAGGCCCACGCGCCCCGCCACCACCCCTTGCCTCTGCCCCCGCGAACGCCCATCCTGCGCCCGTTTCATAGCCTGAGGTACCAATGTTCCCCCGTTTCGCCTGCCCCGCCGCGCTTCTCGTCCTGACCGCGCTGACTTACCCGGCCCAAGCCGCCGACCCCACCCTCCCTGCCATTGACGCTCTGGTCGAAGATTTCATCGGCGACACCACCCCCGGCCTTGGCGTTGTGGTCACCCGGCAGGGCAAACCCCTGCATATAGCTGGCTACGGCCATGCCGACATCGACGATGAAACCCCCGTCACCCCCGACAGCATTTTCGACCTCGCCTCGGTCTCAAAACAGATGACCGCCCTCGCCGCCCGCATGCAGATCGAAGACGGTCTTTATGATGAAGACACCCCCATCGCCGACCTGCTGCCCGAACTCGCGGGTATCGACAGCCCCCGCCCCCTGACCGTGGGCGATCTGGTCCATCACCTGTCTGGCCTGACCGATTACCTGTCATGGGACGATTACAGCCCTGACACCTCCAATGCCGAGGTACTGGCATGGCTGGCGGAACAAGACCTCGATCACGACCCCGGCGCGCAATACGACTATTCCAACAGCGGTTACCTCGCCCTTGGCAGCCTCGTCGCCGCCGCGGATGAGGCCGACGACCTCGCCTCCGTCCTGCAAACCCGCATCTGGGATGCATCCGGCATGGCCGATACCGCCCTGCCCGACCCCATCGACGAAGACCGCCGTGTCACCGGCTATGACGGGACCGGCGGCGATTTCGAACCCAGCTTCGAGCCGAACATCGCCCAAGGCGACGGCAATGTGTTCAGCACCCTGCGCGACCTTGCGCGCTATGAACAGGGTTTCTGGGACGACCGGTACCTATCCGAAACCACTGCCCTGTTCACCAATGGCACCTTTGACGATGGCAGCCCCATCGAGGACGACAGCGGCGAAGGCTATGGCTACGGCTGGGGCATCTCCAACGACGGGGAAAGCGACTATGCCGCCCATACCGGCAGTTGGATGGGCACCTCCACCCTCTACCAACGCAACCTGACCAATGGCGTCACTGTCATCCTGCTGGCCAACGGCGAATCGGCCGATCTCTGGGAACTTGCCGCCCAGATCGAAGCCAGCCTCGACTGACCCAAACGAAACGGGCGCAAGGGTTGCCCCCTGCGCCCGCCCCTAACAAAAACCCGACGGCCTTACTTCACCGCCGATTTCAGCGCCTCGACCAGATCGGTCTTTTCCCAGCTGAACCCGCCATCCGCCGTCGCATCGCGCCCGAAATGGCCATAGGCCGAGGTGCGCGCATAGATCGGCTTGTTCAGGCCCAGATGCGTGCGGATGCCGCGCGGCGTCAGGTCCATGCATTCGGCCACGGCGCGTTCGATGACGTCCGCCTCCACAACACCGGTGCCATGCGTATCGACATAGATCGACAGCGGCTTCGCCACCCCGATGGCATAGGACACCTGCAAGGTGCAGCGATCCGCCAGCCCGGCAGCGACCACGTTCTTGGCCAGATAGCGCGCGGCATAGGCGGCAGACCGGTCCACCTTGGTGGGGTCCTTGCCCGAAAACGCGCCGCCGCCATGCGGGGCCGCGCCACCATAGGTATCCACGATGATCTTGCGGCCGGTCAGGCCCGCATCGCCATCGGGTCCACCGATCACGAACTTGCCCGTCGGGTTGACCCACCATTCCGTATTCCCGGTGATCCAGCCATTCGGCAGAATCTCGCGGATATAGGGCTCAACGATGGCGCGGATATCGTCCGAAGTCTGCGCCTCATCCAGATGCTGGGTCGACAGCACGATCGACGTCACCTCGACCGGCTTGCCATCTTCATAGCGCAGCGACAGCTGCGACTTGGCATCCGGCCCCAGCGTCGGTTCTTGCCCCGATTTCCGCACCTCGGCCAGACGGCGCAGGATGGCGTGGGAATACTGGATCGGCGCCGGCATCAGTTCCGGCGTTTCGCGGCAGGCATAGCCGAACATGATGCCCTGATCGCCTGCACCATCCCGGTCCACGCCTTGGGCGATATGGGCCGATTGTTCATGCAGGAAGTTATGCACCTTCAGGGTGTTCCAATGGAACTTGTCCTGCTCATAGCCGATGTCCTTCACGCAATCGCGCACGATAGCTTCGACACGGCCAAGCATGGCCTTGGTGGCCGCCTCGGTGGACAGCCCCACTTCCCCGCCCACAACAACCGTATTGGTCGTGGCAAAGGTTTCACAGGCTACACGGGCATTGGGCTCTTCCGAAAGGAAAGCATCAAGGACGGCATCGGAAATGCGGTCGCACACCTTGTCGGGATGCCCCTCCGACACGGACTCAGAGGTAAACACATAGTTCTTACGGGTCATGGGAAGTGCTCCATTGGGTGATCCCCGCCACGCCAGGAAGCCGTTGTAGCGGTTAAGTCGCCTCACTAGACCCCGCCCCTGCCCACGTCAAGCAGATGTCCGCGTCAGGCAGGTCTCCGCCGCGCGGCGGCCCACAACCCAAGGGCAAGACCCAACAGCAACAGCAGAACCGGCCCCTCGCCCCAGCGGGCATAGGGTGTGGCAGGCAAGGCCCCGGGTAGGCGCGCATCCAGATATCCCGCCTCTCCCATTGGCAGGCTGTCCACGATCCGCCCCCGCGCATCGATCACCGCCGTCACCCCGGTATTGGCCACCCGCACCAAAGGCAGCCCCTGCTCGATCGCCCGCAACTGCGCCTGCGCCAGATGCTGGAACGGCCCCGACCACGTGCCGAACCATGCGTCATTGGTGATCTGCAATATCCAGTCCGCCCGTTCCGGCGCAGCGCGCAGGTCTTGGGGAAAGATCGCCTCATAACAGATCAGCGGCAGCGCCTTGCCCAAATTCCCGCCCAGATCCAGCACCACAGGGCCGGGACCAGGCGAATAGCCATTCCCCTGCCGCGCCGCAAAGGCCACCAGCCCCAGCCAGTCATACAGCACATCGCCAAAAGGGATGTACTCGCCAAATGGCACCAGATGATGCTTGTCGTAACTGGCCGTCACCCGGCCGCCGGGCCCGATCACGGCAAGGCTGTTCCAGAACTGCCGCCCCTCCACCCGCTGCACGCCCACTGCAACCGGGCTGCCCCGCCCGGCTTCGGCGATCAGTTCGCCCACTACGGGGTTTTCCTCCAGCAGATAAGGCACCGCCGTTTCCGGCCAGATCACCAGATCGGGCCGCGACCCGGCGGCGGTAAAGGACAATTGCCGGTCAAAGAACAGCCGCGCCTGATCGGGATCCCATTTCAACCCCTGCTCGGCATTGGGCTGCACCAGCCGCAGCATCGCCATGCGCGGCGCAGGCTCGGGCTGCGCGTCGCGCCACAGCCCGAAACCAAACCCCGCCGCTACCAGCGCCAGCCCCAACCCGACCGAAACCGCCCGCCGCTGTGCCAGCAGCGCCGCCGCCAGCAAGGTGAACAACGTCAGCCCCGACGGCCCGATCAGCGCCGCCAGCTGCGCGGGCGCATGACCGATCCAGACATGGCCGATCATCGCCCAGGGAAACCCCGTCAGCACATAGCCGCGCGCCAGTTCCACCAGTGTCAGCCCCAGCGCCAGACCGAGCAGCGGAAACCGCCCCCGCGCCGCCAGCGATGCCACCACCCAGAACAGCGCCAACCCAAAAGACAGGAACACCACCGCGAAAGGCGCCATCCAGCCATGAATCTCGGGCGCGATCAGGAATGGCTCCACAATCCAGGCCAGCGCCGCTGCGAAATAGCCCGCGCCTCCGAACCAGGCCAGCCATGCCCGCCCACGCGGTGCAGCAGCCAGCAAATGCAGGAACAACGCCAGCGCCGGCAGCGACAACCACCACCACCCCAGCGGTGCCTGCCCGGTTGCCATCACCGCACCCACAAGGGCCATGCCAGCCACAGCGCGCGCGCCGGGCCAGCCCGCCACGGCCTTGCGGCACAGCGCCCTGATCACCCGACGGCCACCTTCTCTTGCTGGGCGACAACTTCCGGCAGGCGGATTCGCACCCGCTTGATCCGGCGCGGATCGGCGTCGATCACCTCGAACTCCGCCCCGCTTTCATGCGGCACGATCTCGCCCCGCAGCGGCACCCGCCCGGTGCGCAAAAAGACGATCCCGCCAAGGGTATCTATCTCTTCGTCATCCTCGTCATGGCGCAGTTGTAACCCGGTCGCGCTTTCAATCTCTTCCAGCGGCGTATTGGCCATGGCGACAAAGACACCGGGACGCTCTTCCTTCCAGAGCGCGCCCTCCTCCTCGTCATGCTCATCCTCGATCTCGCCGATCACGGTCTCGATCAGGTCCTCGATGGTCACCAGACCATCCACCCCGCCATATTCATCGATCACCAGCGCCATATGCACGCGTTCGCGCTGCATCTTCTGCAACAGCACGCCGATGGGCATAGACGGGGGCGCATACAGCACCGGACGCAGCAGTTTCTTCAAAGAAAACCGCCCCGCCGCCCCGAACCCGTGCTGCAAGGCCAAATCCTTCAACAGCACCAATCCCTGCGGATGATCCAGCGTTCCCTTGTAGACAGGCACCCGGCTGAAACCATGCTCGCGGAACACCTCGACCAGGTCATCCTTGCCGATATCCAGCGGCACGGCCACGATTTCGACCTTGGGCACGGCCACGTCATCGACGCGCAGCCTGCGCAAATTGCCGATCCCCGGCAATCCACCCCCCGGCCCCGCCACGGGCTGCACGTTTGACGCCGCATCGCTGCCGCCTGACCCGCCCGTATCTGCCGAAGAGGAAAAGGCGGTCAATATCCGCCCGAAAAAGCCGCGCTTTGCGCGCTCTGATCCGTCATCATGGGTCGATCCCTGCGCGCTTTGCGCCGCATTAGACCCGTCGGTGCTACTGCCCATCTGTCCTTCTTCCAAAACGTTCCGTCATACGGAACCTACCAAGTATGGGTCGGAAAGGCCAAGGCTGGCAAGTATCTCCACCTCACACCCTTCCATCAATTCCGCATCTGCGTCTTCGACGTGATCATAGCCCAGACAATGCAACATTCCATGAACGATCAGATGGGTCACATGGTCGACCATCGGCTTGCCCTGATCCACCGCCTCCGCCGCGCAGGTCTCCCAGGCGATGGCAATGTCGCCCAATGCCTCGGGATCCTCCGCATCGCCCGCTTCGGGCCGATCCGGCACCTCTCCTGCCACATCGGACGCCCGTTCCTCTGACGGCCAGGACAGCACATTCGTGGGCTGCGGCTTGCCGCGGAAATCGGCGTTCAGCACCGCAATCCGGGCATCGTCGCAGCCCATCACCACCACGGAAAACCCCTCGACCCCCAATCCCAGATGCACCAGCGTCGCCCGGCAGGCTCGTTCGGCCACAGCCTCCAGCCCGAACGCCTCCCAGCGCGCGTCATCGATCACGATCTCAACCAGCGGTTCCATGCGCCGCCCTTTAGCCGCGACAGGGCAAAAGCGCAAACCCCGCCTTTTCTTCTCTGTGAAAATATCCCGGGGGTCCGGGGGCAGCGCCCCCGGCGGCCGATGCAGCCCGCAGCGCCAAAGATTGGCCGCGCGCTGCTTCCGGTTCAGGCCTGCGGGCTCTCGTCCGCCTCATAGGCCTCGATGATCCGCGCCACCAGCGGGTGGCGCACCACGTCTTTGGCGGTGAAGTAGTTGAAGGTCACGCCCTTCACCCCTTTCAGAATGCGCTCGGCATCCTGCAACCCGCTCGGCACCCCGCGCGGCAGGTCGATCTGTGTGCGGTCGCCGGTAATCACCATGCGGCTGCCCTCACCCAGACGGGTCAGGAACATCTTCATCTGCATGGTCGTGGCATTCTGCGCCTCGTCCAGCACCACGAAAGCATTCGACAATGTCCGCCCGCGCATGAAGGCCAGCGGCGCAATCTCGATCCGCTTTTCCTCGATCAGCTTCTGCACCTGCTTTTGCGGCAGGAAATCGTTCAGCGCGTCGTAAAGCGGCTGCATGTAGGGATCGATCTTTTCCTTCATGTCGCCGGGCAGGAAGCCCAGCCGCTCGCCCGCTTCCACCGCAGGGCGCGACAGGATGATCTTTTCCACCGCGCCGCTGATGAACATGGTCACGCCCACAGCCACCGCCAGATAGGTCTTGCCGGTGCCCGCAGGCCCAATGCCAAAGCCAAGTTCATTGGCAAACAGATTGGCGACATAGGCCTTCTGCGCCTCGGTCCGGGGTTCGATCGGCTTCTTGCGGGTGCGCAATTCCACGCTGCCGGCTGAGAACATCTCGATCTGTTCGCCCTCGGCCATCGGCCGGTCGGGCATCGGGCGGCCCATGCGCATCGCGCCGTCGATATCGCCCGCCGCCACGCCGCGCCCCGATTCCAGACGCGCGTATAGCGACCGCAGCACACCTGCCGCCTGGTCCCGCGCACCCTTTTCCCCGATCACGGCCAACCTGTTGCCGCGTCTGAGGATATGGACCCCGACCTGATGTTCTATCTGTGCCAGATTGCGGTCAAACTCGCCGCACAGATCGATCAGCAACCGGTTGTCCGGAAATTCGAGAAGCGTTTCAACAACGTCTTCAGGACGGGTCGGGGGGGTCAGCGCGCTGATGCCCAAGGAGGTCTCCTTCTTAAGGGGCTTCGCCAATATCTTGATGATGTGCCGCGTTCATCCACAAGGCAAGCATCATTCAAGCCTACGGCACCAGTCTGCCCAAGGATTGTGCAAGATGCGTGACAGCGCGCCCAAGTCAATCGACCACCCAAAGAAAAAGGGCCGCACCCGTGGTACGGCCCCTGATCCATCTTTCAGCCCGATCAGTTGCGCGGAACCCAATCGCCCAGAGTCGCAGAACGCGTCTCGTATTCGCCCAGCACCGTTCCCGGCGGATAGCGGTTGTTGCAGATGGGCAGGCCCGACACCGGGTCATAGCGCGGGCTGGAATAACCCTCGATCCCGTCATCGATGATCCAGTTTTGGCAGCCATCCGGATCATAGGCGATTGCCGCCTCACCATTCACCAGCGCGGTGCGGTCGAACACCCCGCGATCCGCTCCGGTGGCGATCACGGAGTTCGACCCTGCATAGGGCTGGATACCGCAGGCCGATACCGTCAGGCCCAGCACGAGCAACAGCCCGGCACGGGGCATCATCACATACTTCATCACCGACCCCACGATTACCGACCCCACGTGTAGCAAACAACTTCCACGCGGCGGTTCTGCTGCATGCCTTCCGCCGTTGCGTTGGTCGCACGCGGCTGCCGCTCGCCGTATCCAAGCTGCCGTTCGACCGGCGCCCCGACCGACCGCGCCACATCGCCAACCGCCGCCGCGCGGCGCTGCGACAGGCGGATGTTGTATTCATCCGACGCGCGGCTGTCGGTATGGCCATAGATGGCATAGCCAAAGGCCCCGGCAGACTTGAAAAAGCTCTGCAACCGGGCCCGCCCATGCGCCGTCAGCCTTGCGCTGTCAGTGGCGAACAAGGTGTCCGTGTTTTCCACCAGACACAGGTTGCGCTTCAGGCAGACCGGTTTGCCGGTATGCGGATCGCGGCGGGGAACCATGTATCCCTCGACCCCGCCATCGGCCCACCAATGCATGCACCCATCATCATCGATCCAGGCGCCCCAATCGATGCGACCCTTCACTTCCGGTTGGGATTGGGCAAGAACGTCCGTCGGCATACCAGCGGCAACCAACAGACACAGCGCGCCAAAAAGCGCGCGCGTGGAGTATCGAAACAAGCCGAAGCCCTCCTCGTTAACAAATCACCACATACAGATACTCGCCTTCAGGATTGCCGCCGCTTTGGCCGCAAATCAAGCGGAATCATCACCTTCGCTAACGGCAAAGGCATAGGTCGCGAGGGATTCCTGCACGATCAGGCCGCGGCAAAGGGATTGTCCGAAATACGGAAACAAACCTCTTGGCGCTGCCCCGCCCGAAGCGGTGCTACAGACGCACACCTGCCAGCGAATTTGTTGATGCAGCCTTGATCCGCACGCGGACCAGATCGCCGATCCGCCCTTCGGCATCATCGACATGCACCGCATGCAGGTGGTCAGACTTGCCCACCATCTGCCCCGGCAGGCGACCGGGCTTTTCATAAATCACGCCCACCTCGCGCCCGACCATCGCCTCCTGCGCGGCGCGTTGCTGCGCGGTGATCAGCGCCTGCAATTCCTGCAACCGCGAATCGGCGATCTCGGCCGCGACCGGGTCCTTCTCGGCCGCGGGCGTGCCGGGCCGGGCCGAATACTTGAAGCTGAACGAAGACCCGAACCCGACCGTGCGGATCAGGTCCATCGTATCGGCAAAGTCCTGATCCGTCTCACCAGGGAAGCCCACGATGAAATCCGAACTCAGCAGGATATCGGGCCGCGCCGCGCGGATGCGCTCGATTAGGCGGAAATACTGATCTCGCGTATGCTTGCGGTTCATTGCCTTCAGGATGCGGTCGCTGCCGGATTGCACCGGCAGGTGCAGATAGGGCATCAGCTTGGCCTCATCCCCGTGGGCGGCGATCAGGTCATCTTCCATGTCGTTGGGATGGCTGGTCGTGTACCGGATCCGCTCCAGCCCGTCGATGCGGGCCAGCGCCCGCACCAGCCGCGCCAACCCCCAGGCCCCACCTTCGCCCGCGCCGTGATAGGCATTCACGTTCTGGCCCAGAAGCGTGATCTCCTTCACGCCCTTTTCCACCAATCCGCGCGCCTCGGTCAGCAACCGGTCCACCGGGCGGCTGACCTCGGCCCCGCGCGTATAAGGCACCACGCAAAAGGCGCAGAACTTGTCGCAACCTTCCTGTACGGTCAAAAAAGCCGATGGCCCGCGCAGCGCCTTGCGTTCGGGCAGATGGTCGAATTTGTCCTCGGGCGGGAAATCCGTCTCGATCGCGGTCTTGCCCTGCGCCAGATCGCCCATCATCGTGGGCAGACGGTGATAGCTTTGCGGCCCCACCACCAGATCGACAAGCGGCATCCGACGCTGAATCTCGGCCCCTTCGGCCTGCGCCACGCAGCCAGCCACGCCGATCTTCATCCCCGGTTTCGCCGCCTTCAGCGGCTTCAACCGGCCCAGATCGGAATAGAGCTTCTCGGATGCCTTTTCGCGGATGTGGCAGGTGTTCAGCAGCACCATATCCGCCTCTTCGGCGACCTCGGTCGTGACATAGCCTTCGGCACCCAGCGCCTCGACCATGCGCTCGCTGTCATAGACGTTCATCTGACAGCCATAGGTCTTTATGAAAAGCTTCTTCGGTTCCGCCATGGCGCACCCCTGTTCCGCAGCCCGCCCCATACACGCAAACGGCGCCTCTCTGCAATGATCCGGCATTTTCGTGATCGCCCCGCCTGCGGGGGCTTGCATTGCCACGGCCCATGCCGGACTCTGCACGCCATTGCGGCCCGGCAACGACCGGGGCGCGTGGTTTACAGGTTCGGACTTGGGGCAGGTCCATGCAATATGACAGCGTGTCATCCTTCATCAACGCGGCGGCCACCAAACCGCCGCTCAAGGGCCCCATGGCCATCATCCTGGCCGAAGACCCGGTCGAGGTGGACACGACCCTGCGCCATCACCTGCAAGCTGGCTTTCGCGATGTCCTGCTCTTGGCCCCCGACGCCATCGCCACGCCCAAGGGGATGGAGGAAAAGGTCCACCGCATCAAACATGATGTCCATGCCGAACATGCACTTATGGCGGCGGTCAACCCGCTGATCGAGGCCTTCCCCGGCCTATGGATGTATTACTGCTTTAACGCCGAATACCTGTTTCACCCGTTCTGCGAGACGCGCACCGTGCGCGACCTGATCGCCTTTCACGCCGAAGAACGGCGCGACGCGATGCTGACCTATGTGATCGACCTTTATGCCGGTGACCTCGACCGGTTTCCTGCCGCGGTCAGCCTTGAAAACGCCCATCTCGACCGGTCCGGCTATTACGCCCTTGCCCGGCAGGATGCCGACAACCATTGGCACCCAAAGGAACGGCAACTGGATTTCTTCGGCGGTCTGCGCTGGCGGTTCGAGGAGCACGTCCCCTACACCCGCCGCAAGATCGACCGCATCTCGCTGTTCAAGGCCAAGAAGGGGCTGGTCCTGCGCCCCGACTTCACCTTCAACGATGAAGAATACAACACCTACGCCTGCCCTTGGCACAACAACCTGACAGCGGCGGTTTGTTCCTTCCGCACCGCCAAGGCGCTGAAGGCGAACCCCGGTTCAAAGTGGGAGATCAAGACCTTTCAATGGCACAATTCCACCGGGTTCCAGTGGCATTCGCAGCAATTGATGGACCTTGGCCTGATGGAGCCGGGACAGTGGTTCTAACCCCGGCCTGACCGCCGCAACGGCTACCAGCGCAACAACCACCCGCCCGCCAGGCCACCCAACGCCGTGACAGCCGCAATCGCCACACCATACCAGGTGACATAGAACAGCGGATTGTCCATCACGCAGAACAGCGAATAGCCCGCCGCGATCCCGCCGGCCACGCCCAGCCCCGCCATCGCCCCCGCCCGCACCGGGGCGGCACTTGCCCCCCGCCGCATCATCAGCAGCAGCACGCCCAAGGGCAGCAACGACAGGCCGGAGATCAGGCCCAGACATTCCCTCAGCGAAAAAGGCGACACCTCGGCGAACCGGACTTCCGGCGGCAGCGTCGCAAAAGCCCAGAGCCACAACCCCGCCGCCGCCCCCAGCGGCACCGCCAGCCAGCGCAACCGTACCGCCTGCGCCGCGCCTGGGCGCATCTGCACCAGCGCGAAAGGCAGGGCGATGGCGCACAGCGCCAGCGGCAGCAGCGTCTTCGCCGCCACCTGCGGCCGCGTCATCGCCTGCACGACCGAGTCGCGAATGCCGAACCGCCACAGAAACAGCGCAACCGCCACAGCCATCACGACCAGCACCACCGCCGCAATCCGTTTGGGCCGCAAAGCCGGGGGCGGGGCTGAGTCCGCCGCCAGAATGCCGATCAGGTCTTCCGTCTTCATCATTCCATTCCTCTTGCCAGCCGCGCCATCCGCTGGATCGCGCGATGCAAAGCCACCCGAACTGCCCCCTCCGACATTTCCAGTCGTGCGCCCACCTCGGCGGTGCTTTGCCCGTCAAGGCTGACCGCCCGCACAATCGCCGCCGACCGTGCATCCAACTGCCCGATCAGCACCGCACTATCCCGCGCCGCCAACGCATCCGGCACCGCCTCTGCCTCCAGCACATCGGCGTAATCGTCAATCGGCAGGTGGATCGATGCCCCCCTGCGCCGGAACGCATCCACCACCTTGTGCCGCGTCACCGCATAAAGCCACGGCAACAGCGCCGCCGACTGGTCCCAGGTGTGGCGCTTGGTGTGAATCGCGATCAACACCTCCTGCACCACATCCTCTTGTCCTTCCGGCCCCAACGCACGCCCGCGTGCCCGGACAATCCCGCGCAGCACCGGCGTGACAAGGCCAAGGAAGCGGGCATAGGCGCGCCCGTCCCCTTCCATCGCTGCCCGCAGCAACGCTGACCATTCGGCTTCACGCATAGTCATTCCGATGGTCCCTTCGCGGCGCACTGGCCCTTTGTTACAGCAGCAACACAAATTCTTCTGCAAATGTTTGGGAAACGCAAAGCCTTCGCATCCGTTTTTCCGATTTGAACACCGATCCGTGATCACCGGTAACGCCCGCCATCCCCGCCGCGAATGGACTGACCGAGGACCACAGCGGTCCTTGGCTCAAGCACAGCCAAAGGTTCAAACCCAAGTTCACAGACGGAGAGACCCATGACCATGTTCGACAAGACCCTCACCCTGACCGCAACGCTGGCCGCCGCCCTGACCATGGCCGCCGCCACCGCCCATGCTCAGGAAGGGATGGAAAAATGCTATGGCGTGGCGCTTGCGGGTGAAAACGATTGCGCCGCCGGACCGGGGACCACCTGCGCTGGCACCTCGACCACCGATTATCAGGGCAACGCGTGGAAACTCGTTCCGGCCGGTACCTGCGTGACGATGGAAACCCCGAACGGCATGGGCTCGCTCGAAGCGATCGAATCCTGATCCCAGCGCCGGGGTGGCGCTTCCCCGCCCCGGCCCCTCCCCTTATCCAAGGTTGCCCGCCATGCCCCTGCCCGCCGCCCCCGGCCTCGGATTCAAGGCCGAACATTTCGCCGTCATCCGCGATACCCGGCCCCGGCTGGGGTTTTTCGAGGTGCATGCCGAAAACTATATGGGCGCAGGCGGCCCGCCGCATCGGCAACTCACTGCGCTGCGGCAGGATTATGCGGTTTCGCTGCATGGCGTGGGCCTGTCCATCGGCGGCCCGGACCGCCCCGATGCCGCCCATCTGAAACGCCTGCGCGACCTGATCAACCGCTATCAACCCGCCAGCTTTTCCGAACATCTGGCTTGGTCTAGCCATGGGTCGGATTACCTAAATGACCTTCTCCCCCTGCCCTACACGCCCGAGACGCTACAACTTGTCTGCGACCATGTGGATGAGGTGCAAGCCACATTGGGGTGCCGGCTCTTGCTGGAGAACCCGTCGACCTATGTGCTTTTTGCCCAATCCACACTGGCCGAGACAGAGTTTCTGGCCGAAATCGCCCGCCGCACGGGATGTGGCCTTCTGCTGGATGTGAACAACGTCTTCGTCTCTTGCACCAACCACCGGACCGATCCGCAGGATTGGCTGGCCGCCATCCCGCTCGATGCGGTGGGCGAGGTGCATCTGGGCGGGCACGCGACCGAGGCCCTGCCCTCTGGCCCCCTGCTGATCGACGATCACGGCAGCCCGGTCGCCGATCCGGTCTGGGCGCTGTACAGCCAGACCATCGCCCGCGCGGGTGCCCTGCCCACGCTGATCGAATGGGACAATGATATTCCCGACTTTCCCATCTTGCTGGCCGAGGCCGCCCGCGCCGCCGACATCCTGACCCGGGCCGAGGTGCACCATGCTCAGGCATGCTGAATTCACCCGCGCCTTCCGCGCAGGCCTGTTCAAGGGTACCCTTCCCCCCGGGGTAACCGCACAGGCCCCGGATGAGGCCGCCCAACGCTTTGCCGTCTATCGCAACAACGTGGCCCACAGCCTGACCCGCGCGCTTGCCCGCCGCTTTCCGGTGGTGGAGCGTCTGGTGGGGCTGGAGTTCTTCACCGCCATGGCGCGGCTCTACATCGAAGCCGATCCCCCCGCTTCACCGCAGCTTTTCCTTTGGGGTGAGGGGTTTGCCCGGTTTCTGCAGGGGTTTCCTCCGGTGCGGTCGCTGGCTTATCTGCCCGATGTTTCACGGCTGGAATGGCAGCGCGGGCTGGCCTATCACGCCGCGGATGTGCCATCGGTGGCCGCCACCGATCTGGCGCAGGCGGCGGCTGATCCGGCGCGGTTCAGGCTGGTGCTGCACCCGTCGGTCGGGCTGATCCGGTCGCGGCATGCGGTGGTGACGATCTGGCAGGCCAATCAGCCGGGCGCGGTGCAGACCGGGCCGCTGCGCGCCGACCGGGCCGAGGACGCGCTGGTCCTGCGCGACCGCACCGATCAGGTGCCGGTCATCGCCCTGTCTGCGGGCGAGGCAGGGTTTCAGTCCGCGCTGATGCGCGGCGAAACCCTGCTTGACGCTGCAACACGGGCCGAAGGCGCAGATCCCGCGCGCCTGCTGGCAATTCTGATGCGGGCGGGGGCGATCACCGGGATCGCGCAACAAGGATAGATCATGGCCAAGACGACGGTATTCATCAGGAAAATCAACAGCAAGCTGGCCCGCCTGCCCTGGGATGCGGCGGCACTGGCCCTGCGGATCTTTCCGGCGGCGGTGTTCTTCGCCTCGGGCCAGACCAAGCTGGATGGCTGGCGCATTGCCGACAGCACGTGGTTCCTGTTTCAGCATGAATATGCGCTGCCGCTGATCCCGTCCGACATCGCCGCCGTGGCGGCGACCGTGGCGGAACATGTGCTGCCCGCCCTTCTGGTGCTGGGCCTGTGCACGCGGCTTTCGGCGTTGGGTCTGCTGGCGATGACGGCGGTGATCCAGATTTTCGTCTATCCCGGTGCTTGGCAGACGCATGGGCTGTGGGCCGCCTGCTTCCTTGCGCTGATCGTGGCCGGGCCGGGGCGGTTGTCGCTGGACCGGCAACTGGGTCTCGACCGCTAAGTCCTTGCGGGCGCAGGGTTTACGAACTGAAATCCGGCAAAAACCCTGTGCCGCTGGCGGTGCAGACACTGGTGCAGACGGCTGTGCATACGCGCGCTGCCTTTGCCCATCGTTAAGGTTAACGCTGTGTGAAGGGCGCGCCCGTTTTGCACCCGGTATCCGCCGCCCGATCCGGCTGCGCCCCGCAAGCCGGTGCAACATCACTGCCTACCTGCCGGGCAAGAAAAAGGGGGCCTTCCGGCCCCCGTTTCCCTGCAATCAGGATACCCTTTCAGGCGATCACATGTTCCGGCACCTTGGCCCCGGTCATGAAGGCCACGGCATCCGACATCGTGTATTCCTTCGGGTCGATCACGCACAGACGCTTGCCCAAGCGGTGGATGTGGATGCGATCGGCCACTTCGAACACATGCGGCATGTTGTGGCTGATCAGGATGATCGGCAGCCCGCGCTTTTTCACATCCTGGATCAGTTCCAGCACCCGGCGGCTTTCCTTTACACCCAGCGCGGCGGTGGGTTCATCCATGATCACGACCTTGGACCCGAAGGCCGCCGCCCGTGCCACGGCCACACCCTGCCGCTGCCCGCCTGACAGTGTTTCCACCGCCTGCCCGATGTTCTGAATCGTCATCAGGCCCAGTTCCGTAAGCTTGTCGCGGGCGATCTGTTCCATCGCGCCCCGGTCCAGCATCCGGAACACCGACCCCATCACACCGGGTTTGCGAATTTCGCGCCCCATGAACATGTTGTCGGCGATGGACAGCGCGGGCGACAGCGCAAGGTTCTGATACACCGTCTCGATCCCGGCATCACGTGCCTGCATCGGGTTGGCGAACTGAACAGGTTTCCCGTCCAGCTTGATCTCGCCCTCATCCGGGGTAACCGCCCCGCACAGCGCTTTGATCAGCGTCGATTTCCCGGCCCCGTTATCGCCGATCACCGCAAGGATCTCGCCGGGATAGAGGTCAAAGTCGCACTGGTCCAGCGCGGTCACGCGCCCGTAGCGCTTGGTCAGACCGCGCGCACTCAGAATGGGTTCAGCCATGTCTTGTCCCTCCCTCAGCCCGAAACCTTGCGGATCCACTGGTCAATGGCGACAGCGCCGATGATCAGGATACCCGTCAGCAGCACCTTCCATTGCGGATCGGCACCCAACATGTTCAGCCCCATGCTCATCACGCCCACGATCAGCGTTCCGAACAGCACGCCCAGAATGGACCCGCGCCCGCCGAACAGCGATATCCCCCCGATCACCGCGGCCGTGATGGCCTGAAGGTTGAAATCGGTGGTCACGGTCGAGGGCGAGATCGACCCGTTCCGACCGATCGACACCCACGCCGCCAGCGCAGCGATCAGACCGGCCAGAGCATAGACGCCGATCAGCACGCGGCTGACCCGGATGCCCGACAGCTCTGATGCATCGGGATCGTCACCGACGGCATAGATATGGCGCCCGAATGCGGTGTAGTTCAGCATGTACCACAGCGCGACATAGACCAGCACCATGCAGATCACCCCATAGGTGACCTGCGCGCCGCCCAGTTCGAACCGGTTGCCAAAGAAGTGCAGCCCGGTCGTCAGGGCCGTCAGATCGGCTTCGCGCATGGTCTCGTTGGCGGAATAGATCAGACAGACGGCCATGAACACGTTCCATGTGCCCAAGGTCACGATGAACGGCGGCAAACGTAGACGGGCGACCAGATACCCGTTGATCCAACCGCAGAACCCGGCCAGCGCAAAGCCTGCAATGATCGCAAGATACCAAGGCAGGCCATAGGTCAGCACGGCATGGCCCATAAGAACAAAGGCGAAAACCATGACCACGCCGATCGCAAGGTCAATGCCCGCCGTCAGGATGACAAGCGTTTGCGCCGCGGCAAGAATACCGACCACGGCCACCTGCTGCATGATCAGCGTGAGCGTATAGGCCGAGAAGAACCGCAGACCTTCGAAATCACCCGTGATCCAGCGGAACTCCATCAGAACCGATCCGTCCCGCGCTGCGGCAAAGAAGATGATCAGCGCGACAAGCACGATCATCGGCACCGCTGCCGGGTTGGAGTGCAGATAATGCTGCAACTTGCGAAGGCCGCCCCTGTGTTCGTCGAAATGCGCGACGGTCGCCGCGCTTTTATCAAGGACCTTCTCGAATTCCTGTGGCTGGCTCATGTGTCACCCCCCCTGAAAGACCCGCTTTGCGCCCAAGGCGCGGGTTCTGCCTAGACAAAGGGCGGCCCTGGTCGAGAGCCGCCCCCGTTTTCTCCCGTCTGGGATCATGCGGGGGGCTGTCCCCCCGCACAAGCCTCAGATTAGCCCCAGCACAGTTCCGTGCCTTTGGTGGTGTCGATCGACGTCACGCCTTCGGCGGGCTTGTCGGTGATCAGCGCCACGCCGGTATCGAAGAAGGCCTTGCCCGGGGTCGGTGCAGGCTTCTCGCCCGAGTCAGCCCACTTCTTGATGGCTTCCACGCCCAGCGCCGCCATCATCAGCGGATACTGCTGCGAGGTTGCACCGATGACGCCGTCCTTGACCGAGGCAACGCCCGGGCAGCCGCCGTCAACCGACACGATCAGCACGTCGTTTTCCTTGCCGACAGCCTTCAGCGCCTGATAGGCGCCCACGGCGGCGGGCTCGTTGATCGTGTGGATCACGTTGATATCGGGGTTGATCTGCAGAAGGTTCTCCATCGCCTTGCGGCCGCCTTCTTCGTTGCCGTTGGTCACGTCATGGCCAACGATGCGCGGATCGGTTTCGTCGCCGATGTCGTTCGGGTCGGCCACGTCGATGCCGAAGCCCATCATGAAGCCCTGGTTACGCAGGACGTCGACGGTCGGTTCCGACGGGGTCAGGTTCAGGAAGCCGATCTTGGCGTTTGCGGCTTCTGCACCCAGCGTTGCGGCAGCCCAGGCGCCGATCAGCTTGCCGGCTTCGAGGTTGTCGGTCGCGAAGGTCGCGTCGGCGGCATCTGCCGGATCAAGCGGGGTGTCCAGCGCGATGACGACCATGCCGGCCTCTTGCGCCTTCTTCACCGAATCCACGATGGCCTTGGTGTCGGAGGCGGCGATCAGGATGCCCTTAGCGCCGTCGGCGATGCAGGCTTCGATGGCAGCAACCTGGCTGTCATGGTCGCCGTCAACCTTGCCTGCGTAGGACTTCAGCGAAACGCCCAGTTCGGCGGCCTTCGCCTCGGCACCTTCCTTCATCTTCACGAAGAAGGGGTTGGTGTCGGTCTTGGTGATCAGGCACGCGGCAACGTCCTGCGCCATGACCGGAGCAGCCGACAGCAGCGCAAGCGTGGCAGCCCCGGCAAGGGCTTTTGCTTTGAATTTCATTGATTTTCCTCCCAAGAAAATCAGGGGGTGCGCCCCCTCATGTGATGTGCCGTGAGGGGTAATCCCCCCTTGCGACGGTGACAAGAAAACCGATTCCCTCCGCCGCGTCAAGATAATTAAATCACTCTGAATTATTATTGACATGCCGCCGATTCCCCGCGCATCCTCGCCTCAAAACTGGGCAAAACCGCCCGGAACGGGAGGAGACGTGCGACCATTGGCCGAGACGATGCCGGATCGTCACGCCCCCGAAGCCGCTGGCTTTCGGGGGTCGAACCAGTCCGGCATGCGCGCCCATAACGAAAGGCTGGTGCTGTCGATCCTGCGCCAGCAGGGGCCGTTGGCCAAGTCCGATCTGGCGCGGATCACCGGCCTGTCGGTGCAGACCGTATCTGTCATCATGCGCAGTCTGGAACAGGATGGCCTGCTGCTGCGGGGCGAGCCGATCCGCGGCCGCATCGGCCAGCCGTCGGTGCCGATGTCGCTGGATGCGGAAGGCGCGTTTTTCCTTGGGCTGAAGATCGGGCGACGGTCGGCTGATCTGATGCTGGTCGATTTTCTGGGTCGTGTGCGCGCCACGCGCCGCCGTATCTATCGCTATCCGACCCCCGATATCGTGGTGGCTTTCGTCACCGATGCCCTGCCCGCCGTTCTGGCCATGCTGCCCGGCGCGCAGCGCGACAGGGTAGGTGGCATGGGCATCGCCATGCCGTTCCAGCTGTGGAACTGGGTGCATTACCTTGGCGCGCCACAGGCTGAAATGGACAGTTGGCGCAACCGCGACATCAACGCTGAAATCGCCGCCATCGCCGGGATGCCCGTCCATGTGCAGAACGACGCCACCGCCGCCTGCGGGGCGGAGCTGGTTTTTGGCACGGGCGAAAAGCCCAAGGATTTCCTGTATTTCTATTTTGGTACCTTCATCGGTGGCGGGCTGGTCCTGAACGGCCAGTTGTTCACCGGACGCACCGGCAATGCCGGGGGCGTGGGTCCCATGCCCGTGCCCGGCCCGGATGGCACCCTGCAACGCCTGTTCGACGTGGCGTCGATGTCGCGGCTGGCCGAACAGATGGAAGCCGCCGGCGAAAGCGCAGATCACCTGTGGGAACAGCATCTGGAATGGCGCGTATCGCCCGATATTCTGGATGACTGGATCGGCCATGCCGCCGAGGGGTTGGCCTATGCCACCCTGTCCGCCGCAGCTTTGGTGGAACTGGAGGCCGTGATGATCGACGGCTGGATGCCCACCGATGTGCGGGCCGAAATCACCCGCCGCACCCATGCCGCGCTGTCACGCCTTGATCTGTCGGGGGTGGAACAACCGCAGGTCCGCGAAGGCACCGTCGGGGCCGAGGCGCGCGCGCTGGGGGCTGCCGCCATCCCGCTGGCCCAGCGCTATTTGATCGACCCTGCTGCTGCGCAGGGCTGACCTGCGGGCCACCATACAGGCGCGCGCATCCCGACCACCCGCCGCACCGCGATGCCGAAAACGGCCCCAAACCTGCGTTTTTGCTGCAACAGCGTCTTGATCTGATCGAACATTTTGCACAGATGGGGGGTGTCCGTGCCAAAGGTGGCCTAATCTTTGCGCGGTTCCTGCCGAAGAGGAGTGTGCGTCGCGGACACGACGCTAAGGGAGTAAAATTTCTCGATGACCCTTGCGTTGATTGCCGCCCTGCCCTTTCTCGGCGCCTTGTTGCCGGGCCTCCTGATCCGTTCCGGCCGCACTGCCTGTGCCACCGTAACCGGTTCGGTCACCGCCTTGGCGCTGGTGCTGCTGGCGATGCAGGCCCCTGCCGTGCTGCGCGGCGAAGTGGTGCAGACCCGCATCGAATGGATCCCCTCGCTCGGCCTGAACGTGAATTTCATGCTCGATGGGCTGGGCCTGCTGTTTGCGGGGCTGATCCTTGGCATCGGCCTGCTGATCATCCTTTACGCCCGTTTCTACCTGTCGAAATCCGATCCGATGGGGGTGTTCTACACCTATCTGATGCTGTTTCAGGGCGCGATGGTGGGGATCGTGCTTTCGGACAACATCCTGATGTTGCTGATCTTCTGGGAACTGACCTCGCTGTCGTCCTTCCTGCTGATCGGGTTCTGGAAACACCTGCCCGAAGGGCGGCAGGGCGCGCGCATGGCGCTGGCCGTCACCGGCGGCGGCGGGCTGGCGCTGATCGGGGGGATGCTGATCCTTGGCAATATTGCAGGCAGCTATGACCTGTCGGTCATCCTGACGCAGAAAGAGGTGATTCAGGCCTCCGACTGGTATCTGCCCGCGCTGATCCTGATCCTGCTGGGCTGTTTCACCAAATCCGCGCAATTCCCGTTCCATTTCTGGCTTCCGCACGCCATGGCCGCGCCAACCCCGGTTTCGGCCTATCTGCATTCGGCCACCATGGTGAAGGCGGGCATCTTCCTGATGGCGCGGCTTTGGCCCGTGCTGGCGGGTACGCCGGAATGGTTCTGGATCGTCACATCGGCGGGCCTGATCACCATGCTGATCGGCGCCAAGATCGCCTTCTTCAAGGATGACCTGAAGGCATTGCTGGCCTTTTCCACCGTCAGCCACCTTGGCCTGATCACCATGCTGCTGGGCATGGGCACGGCCAAGGCCGCAACCGTGGCGGTGTTTCACATCATCAACCACGCCACCTTCAAGGCCGCGCTCTTCATGACCGCCGGGATCGTGGACCATGAGACACACACTCGCGATCTGAAGCGGCTGGGTGGCTTGCGCCATCTGATGCCCATCACCTTTACCATCGCGGGCATTGCCGCGCTGTCCATGGCGGGCATCCCGCCGTTCAACGGGTTCCTGTCCAAGGAAATGATGCTGGAAGAGGCCGCGCATACCGCACTTGGACCGGTCTGGCTGCTGCCGCTGCTGGCCACCGCAGGGGCGCTCTTTTCGGTCGCCTACAGCTTTCGCTTCCTGTCCCATGCCTTTCTGGGGCCGAAGCGCGATGATTACCCCCACACCCCGCATGATCCGGGCTTTGGCCTTTGGGCGGCACCGGCCTTTCTTTGCCTGCTGGTCATCCTGATCGGCCTGATCCCCATGACCTCTGCCGCATGGCTGGTGGATGTGGCGGCCAGCGCCGTTACCGGGGCCGAGGCTGAGGTGCATATCAAGCATTGGCACGGCCTGTATTCCCCCGCCTTGTGGATGTCGCTGGCGGCGGTGGGCGGGGGCTTTGCGCTGCTGGCGGCCTTCCGCCCGATGCGCGCCCTGTGGGACGCCACCCCGCGCCCCGAGGCGAAGGTCATCTTTGACGCGATCATGGAACCGCTGGTTGCCGCCGCGCGCGCCGTCACCCAGGCGCTGCATAACGGGTCACTCACCCGCGCGGTGGCGATCGGCACCGTGGCGATCACGGCGGCCTGCCTTTGGGCCTTTGCGGGCGGGACACATACCCCCGGCACCCGCGCCATGCTGCCGCTGGAACCCGTGCCGCTGATCGGCTGGGGCCTGCTGATGTGCGCGGTCGTCGGGGTGGTCTTGACCCATCGCAACCGCCTGATGTCGCTGATCCTGATCGGGATTATCGGGCTGATCATCTCGCTCGGCTTTGCATGGCTGTCGGCACCCGACCTCGCGCTTACCCAGATCACGGTCGAGGTGGTGACGGTGGTCTTCATGCTGCTGGCGCTGAACTTCCTGCCGAAGGAAA
Source organism: Fuscovulum sp. (assembly GCA_035192965.1). Classification (NCBI taxonomy): domain Bacteria; kingdom Pseudomonadati; phylum Pseudomonadota; class Alphaproteobacteria; order Rhodobacterales; family Paracoccaceae; genus Fuscovulum; species Fuscovulum sp. The sequence goes on from CP136571.1 coordinate 3,830,185, forward strand.
CGCCGCGTGAAAGCAGCCCGTTCCGCCGGGGCCGTGATGCGGTGGTGGCGATTGCGGCGGGCGCGGGCATCGGCGGGCTGGCCTATGCCATCATGACGCGCGACTTCGCCTTTCCGTCGATTTCCGCCTATCACCTTGCCCAGTCGAAACCCGGCGCGGGCGGCACCAATGCGGTGAACACGATCATCGTGGATTTCCGGGGCTATGATACCTTTGGTGAGATCATCGTTCTGGGGATCGCCGCGCTGCTGATCTATGCGCTGGTCGAGGCGCTGCTGAAACCCGGCACCGCGAATGACCGCTTGCTTGCCATGCCAGTGCGCGCTGATCGCGCCGGCGACCGCCACCCGCTTTTGATGGTGATGGCCACGCGCTTTTTGCTGCCGGTGGCGATGATGATCGGGGTGTTCCTGTATTTCCGGGGCCATAACCTGCCCGGCGGCGGCTTTGTGGCGGGGCTGGTCTTCGCCATCGCCACGGTCATGCAATACATGGCCTCCGGCCTTGGCTGGACCGAGGCGCGCCAGCGCATCGAATACCACGCGCTGATCGCTGCGGGTGTGCTGGTCGCCGCCGCCGCAGGGGTGGGATCGTGGCTGTTCGGCGCGCCCTTCCTGTCGTCCAGCTACACCTATGTGCACCTATGGCCGCTGGAAGAGTTTGAACTGGCCACCGCCGCGATCTTCGATTTGGGTGTCTTCCTCTGCGTGCTGGGCGCGGTGCTTCTGGCGCTGAACTCGCTCAGCCGGATGGCCCGCCGTGCGGGGGAAACGGTCAGCGCCGATCCCTACTCCGTCGATCGCCCGGAAGGAGGGAACTGATATGGAAGCCCTGATCGCCATCTCCATCGGCACCCTTACCGCATCGGGCATCTACCTGATGCTGCGCCAGCGCACCTTTCCCGTGATCATCGGGCTGACGCTGCTGTCCTATGCTGTCAACGTCTTCATCTTTGCCGCCGGTCGCCTTGTCCCCGGCCTGCCCGCCATCATCGCCAAGGATGCGGCGGGCTATACCGATCCGCTGCCGCAGGCGCTGGTGCTGACGGCCATCGTGATTTCCTTCGGGATGACCGCAGTGATCGTGCTGATGTCCTTGGGGGCATGGCTGGAATCCGGCCATGACAAGGTCGACATGGACGAAGACGAAGGGGAGATGGGCAAATGATGGATCACTGGATCATCGCCCCCGTCGCGCTGCCCGCGATACTTGCGCCGCTGATCGTGCTGATCATGCGCAACGACCTGACGCTGCAACGCATCTTTGCGGTTGGCGGAACGCTGGCCATGTTGGCGATTTCCGCAGCCCTGCTCTGGTCGGCCAGCCATAACCCGCCCGAGGCCTATTTCCTGGGCAACTGGCCCGCGCCTTTCGGCATCGTGCTGATGCTGGACAGGCTGTCGGCCATGATGTTGCTGCTGACGGCGGTGCTGGCGCTGGCGGTGCAGCTTTACGCCATCGCGACCGATTGGGATGCGCGCGGGCGGCATTTCCACGCGCTGTTCCTGTTTCAGATGATGGGCATCAACGGTGCCTTTCTGACCGCCGACGCCTTCAACCTGTTCGTCTTCTTCGAAGTGCTGCTGATCGCCTCTTACGGGCTGATGATCCACGGTGCGGGCAAGGACCGGTTGCGCGCGGGCGTGCAATACATCGCCTTCAACCTGATCGCCTCGACCCTGTTCCTGTTCGCGCTGGCCACGATCTATGCCGTCACCGGCACGCTGAACATGGCCGATATCGCGCTAAAGGTCGCCACCCTGCCCGAGGGTGAGGCCGGGCTGATCCGGGTGGCTGCCATCCTGATGCTGTCGGTCTTTGCCATCAAGGGCGCGCTGGTGCCGCTGCAATTCTGGCTGCCCGGCACCTATGCCAATGCGCCCGGCCCTGTGGCCGCGCTGTTCGCCATCATGACCAAGGTCGGCGCCTATGCCATCCTGCGCACCACGACGCTGATCTTCCCGCCCGACACGGCTGCGACCGGCAGCATGGTGGCCGATCTGATGCTGCCCGCCGCACTGGTGACGCTGGCGGTGGGGTCCATCGGTATTCTAGGGGCCACGACCCTACCGCGTCTGGCCGCCTTTGCCGGGATCGCGTCGATGGGCACGCTGTTCACGGCGTTTTCCGCCTTTACCCCGCAGGCCACGGCGGCGGGGCTTTACTACCTGCTGCATTCCACCCTTGCCACGGCGGCGATCTTCCTGATCGCCGATCTGGTCAGCGACCGGCGCGGCAGCGGGGCACTGACAGCCCAGCCCCGCTTTGCCCAGCAGGGCCTGATCGCGGCCTTCTTCTTTGCCAATGCCATCGCGCTGGCGGGGATGCCGCCCTTGTCGGGCTTCATCGGCAAACTGCTGGTGATGGATGCGCTGCGCGACAACCTTGCCCTGATCTGGACGGTGATCCTTGTCTCGTCTTTCCTGATGGTGCTGGGCTTTGCCCGCGCGGGTTCGGTCCTGTTCTGGAAATCCCACGCCACGGGTGAGGCTGTTACCACCGATCAACGGGCCGAGCCGCTGGCCTTTGTCGCCGCTGGCGGTTTGCTGGCGGGTCTGGTCCTGCTGACGGTCTTTGCAGGCCCGGTCATGGCCTGGCTGGATATCACCGCCGCCGCCCTGCACGCGCCCGATGCCTATATCGCGGCCAATCAGTTGCAAGAGGTGAACTGACATGCTCCGCCGCCTCTATCCGCATCCTTATCTGTCGCTGTTTCTGGTGCTGACCTGGTTCCTGCTGGTCAATCAGTGGAAGCTGGGCAGCCTTGTCATGGCGATCTTTCTTGCCACCGTCATCCCGCTGATCACCGCGCCCTATTGGCCCCATCGCCCCCGCCTGAACAGCATGCCCGCCCTGCTGTCTTATGTGGCGCTGGTGGTCTGGGACGTGATCATTGCCAACATTCAGGTGGCCAAGATCGTGCTGTTCATGCCGCGCGACAAGATCCAGTCCGCCTGGGTGCGCGTGCCGATCGAACTGAAATCACCCGAGGCGATTGCCCTGCTGGCCGGAACCATCACCATGACCCCCGGCACGGTGACCGCCGACATGTCCGCCTGCGGGCGGGTGCTGCTGATCCATTCCCTGCACGCGCCCGACCCTGACGCCATCCGCGACGACATCAAGTCGCGCTATGAAACCCGGCTGAAGAGGATCTTTGAATGATCACCTATGCCCTTGGCTTCGCCCTTGTCTGCTTTGGCATCGGCCTGATCCTGAACCTGTGGCGGCTGGCCGTCGGCCCCACTGTGGCCGACCGCATCCTTGCACTGGATACGATGGTGGTGAACGTCATCGCCATCATCGTGCTGAACGGGATTCACACCGGGCAAGGCATCAATTTCGAAGCGGCCATGCTGTTTGCCCTGACCGGCTTTGTCAGCACGGTCGCCTTTTGCAAGTACCTGCTGCGGGGGAGCGTGATCGAATGACCTTCGGCCTTGAAATCGCGCTTTCCATCCTTCTGGTTGTCGGCGGCCTGTTTGGCCTGACGGGCAGCTATGGCCTGATCCGGCTGAAAGACCGTATGCAGCGCCTGCACGCGCCGACCAAGGCGTCGACCGTCGGCCTTGGCACGGCGCTGCTGGCCTCCATGTTCCACGGGTTGATGATCGGCACCGGGTTTTCCTGGCAAGAGGTGCTGGTGATGATCTTCATTTTCGTCACCGCCCCGATCACCGCGAATTACCTGTCCAAGGTGCATCTGCAATCGCGCCACTATGACGGGCAAACCCCGACCACGGGCGTCAGCCGCGACTGGGCCACCTTCGACACCGCCCCGCAAGAGGCAGAACCGCTGCTTCCCAGCCGCGATTCCTGACCATAAGGTCAAAATTCTGCCCATCGCGGCACCCCCGCCCTTGCGCGGGGGCGCGTGGCGTTGCATCTTCGCCCGGTCCGAAGGGAGGACCGCGTGCAGACACTCACCCCCAGCCAGACTGACCACGGCCAAGCCCAGCTTCCGCAGGTCGCCCATCCGCGCAATCCCGGCATGCCGCTGGATCTGGATTGGGTCGCCGCCGTGCAGGCCAACACTTCGGCCATCGAACGCCGCGCCGCCACCTTGGGTGGCCGCCGGTCGGTGAAAAAGGAATTTCAGGCGGCATGGCTGCTCAAAGCCGTCAGCCTGATCGACCTGACCACCCTGTCGGGCGATGATACCGCAGGCCGGGTGCAGCGCCTTTGTGCCAAGGCACGCCAGCCGGTCGCGCCCTGGATGCTGGAAAAGCTGGGGATGGAGGGGCTGAAGACCGGCGCCGTCTGCGTCTATCACGATATGGTGGAAACCGCCGTGCGCGCGCTGGAGGGATCGGGGATTCCCGTCGCCGCCGTATCCACCGGATTTCCCGCTGGCCTGTCGCCCTATCACCTGCGCATCGCCGAAATCGGCGAAAGCGTGAAGGCCGGGGCGCAGGAAATCGACATCGTCATTTCCCGCCGCCATGTCCTTACCGGCAACTGGCAGGCGCTCTATGATGAGATGCGCGAAATGCGCGAGGCCTGCGGTCCCGCCCATGTGAAGGCCATCCTTGCCACGGGCGAATTGGCCACCCTGCGGAACGTGGCCCGTGCGTCGCTGGTCTGCATGATGGCAGGGGCGGATTTCATCAAGACATCGACCGGCAAGGAAAGCGTCAACGCCACCCTGCCCGTGACGCTGACCATGATCCGCGCCATCCGCGACTATCAGGATCGGACAGGGGTAAAGGTCGGCTACAAACCCGCCGGCGGCATCGCCAAGGCCAAGGATGCGCTGCTTTATCTGGCGCTGATGAAGGATGAGTTGGGCCACCCTTGGCTGCAACCCGATCTGTTCCGCTTCGGCGCGTCGTCCCTGCTGGGCGATATCGAACGCCAGCTGGAACATTACCTGACCGGCCACTATTCGGCCGCCAACCGCCACGCGATGGGATAAATCCATGACGATCAAGGAAATCTTCGACCGCATGGATTACGGCCCCGCCCCGGAAGGCAATGCCGAGGTGAAGGCATGGCTGGCCAAACACAAATCCAGCTTTGGCCATTTCATTGATGGCGGCTTTGCCAAACCCGGCACAGGCTTTGCCACGAAGAACCCGGCGAATGGCGACACACTGGCCATGGTGACGCAAGGCACCGCCAAGGATATCGAAGCCGCAGTCAAGGCCGCCCGCCGCGCCCAGCCGAAATGGGCCCGCCTGCCCGGCCATGCGCGGGCGAAATACCTCTATGCGCTGGCCCGCCTGATTCAGAAACACAGCCGCCTGCTGGCCGTGCTGGAAACGATGGACAACGGCAAACCCATCCGCGAAAGCCGTGATATCGACGTGCCACTGGTCGCGCGGCATTTCTATTACCACGCGGGCCTGGCGCAGTTGATGGACAGCGAACTTCCCGGCCTGTCCCCGCTGGGCGTGTGCGGCGCGGTGATCCCGTGGAACTTCCCCCTGCTGATGCTGGCCTGGAAAGTTGCGCCCGCGCTGGCCGCCGGAAATACCGTCGTCCTCAAACCCGCCGAATACACACCTCTCACCGCGCTTCTCTTCGCTGAAATCACGCGGGAGGCGGGGCTGCCCAAAGGCGTGCTGAACATCGTCACGGGCGACGGCGAAACCGGGGCGGCGCTGGTGGCCCATCCGGGTGTGGACAAGATCGCCTTCACTGGCTCCACCTCTGTGGGAAAGGCCATCCGCCGCGCGACCGCAGGCACGGGCAAGGCGCTAACGCTCGAGTTGGGAGGGAAATCCCCCTATATCGTGTTCGACGATGCCGATATCGACAGCGCGATCGAAGGCCTTGTCGATGCGATCTGGTTCAATCAGGGACAGGTCTGCTGCGCCGGTTCCCGCCTTCTGGTGCAGGAAGGCATTGCCGAGCGGTTCCATGACAAGCTGAAACGCCGGATGGATGGCCTTCGCATCGGCGACCCGCTGGACAAATGCATCGACGTGGGCGCGGTGGTCGATCCGATCCAGTTGGCGACCATCACAGATATGGTCAACGGATCAGATGGCGAGGTTTACCACGCCAACACCCCGCTTCCCACCGGCGGCTGCTATTACCCGCCCACGCTGATCACCGGCCTCGGCACAGCATCGCGCCTGATGCAGGAAGAGGTGTTCGGCCCCGTCCTCGTGTCGATGACCTTCCGCACCCCAACCGAGGCGGTGGAACTGGCCAACAACACCCGCTACGGCCTTGCGGCCAGCATCTGGACGGAAAACGTCAACCTCGCGCTCGACATCGCGCCCAAGGTCAAGGCGGGCGTGGTCTGGGTAAATGCCACCAACCTGTTCGACGCCGCCGCAGGTTTTGGCGGCGTGCGCGAAAGCGGCTTTGGCCGCGAAGGCGGGTGGGAGGGGCTCTTGGCCTATCTCAAACCCGCCGCGACAGTGAAACCGCTGAAACCTGTCACCCCGGTCGCCGAACCTGTCAGCTTCGCGGCCCCCGAACTGGACCGTACGGCCAAGCTGTTCATCGGCGGCAAGCAGGCCCGCCCCGACGGTGGCTATTCCCGCGCGGTCTTTTCGCCCAAGGGCGCGCTGCTGGGCCATGTGGGCCTTGGCAACCGCAAGGATATCCGCAATGCGGTCGAGGCTGCCCATGCCGCCAAGGGCTGGGGTAAGGCCACGGGGCATAACCGCGCGCAGATCCTGTATTACATCGCCGAAAACCTGTCGGCACGCACCGGGGAATTCGCCGCCCGCCTGCGCGACCTGACCGGTCGTGATGGCCGGGCCGAGGTAGAGGCCAGCATCGCACGGCTGTTCACCTATGCGGCGTGGTCGGACAAATTCGATGGGCAGGCGAAATCCGTTCCCCTGCGCGGCATCGCGCTGGCACTGAACGAACCCGTCGGCGTGATCGGCGCACTTTGCGCGGATGAGGCGCCGCTTCTGGGCCTGATCTCGGCCATGGCACCCGCGATTGCCATGGGCAATACCTGCGTTCTGGTTCCGTCGGACCCCTTTCCGCTGGCGGCAACGGACCTTTATCAGGTGCTGGAAACCTCGGACCTGCCGCCCGGCGTGGTGAACTTCGTGACCGGTTCGCATGCCGAACTGGCCAAGCCGATGGCCGGGCATATGGATGTCGACGCGCTCTGGTCCTTCTCTTCGACCGACCTGTCGGCGCTGATCGAAGCCGAATCCGCCACCAACCTGAAGCGCACCTGGGTGAACAACGCCCGCCTGCGCGACTGGACGGGTGCAGCCGGCGAAGGGCGAGAATTTCTGCGCCATGCCACCGCAATCAAGACGGTCTGGGTGCCCTATGGCGAGTGAGAGGAAAAGTTTTCACTGAAAACTTTCCCCGCGCAGGCCTTCTGCGAAGGCCTGCAAATTTTACAGGTAAAATTTGCCCAGAACCGCAAATTTTTCCCTGAAAAACTTGCGCCCGCTCAGGCCCGGCCCGCCGCTGCGGACAGCATCAGCGGGTCAATGCCCATGGCCCGAAGCGCACCCACCCATTTGCCCGCGTCGTCGGCTGAGAACACCAGATCCTCCGCCGCGTCCGCAATCAGCCAGCCATTGGCGCGGATCTCATCCTCCAACTGCCCCGGCCCCCAGCCGGAATAGCCCAGCGCCAGCAGCGCGCGCGCAGGCCCATCGCCCCGCGCCAGCGCTTCAAGGATATCCAGCGTCGCGGTCATCCCGTAATCCGACCCGATTCGCATCGTTGCGGGCCCTCCGGTATAGTCGGGCGAATGCAGCACGAAGCCGCGCCCGCGTTCCACCGGGCCGCCGGAATGGATGCGGATGTCCCGCCCTTCGGGCACACGGGGAATCGACAACTGATCCAGCAGATTGCCAAAGGTCAGATCGCGCGCGGGGCGGTTGATGATCAGGCCCATCGCACCCTCGGCCGAATGGGCGCAGATCAGGATGACGCTTTTTTCAAAGCGCGGATCGCCCATCCCCGGCATGGCGACCAGCAGCTTTCCGTCCAGATCCAGTTCCGACATCGGCCCCTCCCCTGCACATCCTTCCATCAAGATGGGCCTGTTGCGCCCCTGCCTCAAGGGCATTCCTGTCACATGGTTTCTCTGGAACGTGATTTCCCATTACAGCCGCCCTGCCTATCTTGGCCCCATGCGCCAGATAGCTCTTCTCACCTTTGCCCTCATTGCCCCCGCCCTGCCCGCCGCTGCCTTTTCACAGGAAGACGTGCTGTCGGGTGATCTGCGCACGGGGTGGCAGGCCGAAAGCGGCGCACATATGACGGCGCTGCACCTGACCATGGCCCCGGGATGGAAGACCTATTGGCGCAGCCCCGGCGATGCGGGCATCCCGCCCAGCTTTGATTGGTCGGGCAGCGAAAACCTGCGCGCGGTGCATTTCCACTGGCCACGCCCGCATGTCTTTACCCTGAACGGGATGACGACGGTGGGCTACAAGAACGATCTTGTCCTGCCGATCGAGGTGATCCCCGTCGATCCGTCGCAACCCGTACGCTTGAAAGCGACGGTCGATCTGGGCGTGTGTGATGACATCTGCATCCCGGCGAGCCTGACTGTGGACAGCGTGATCGCAGGCCCCGGTGCGCCGGATGCGGTGATCGATGCGGCACTGGCCGACCGTCCGATATCGGCGCGGCAGGCGGGGCTGTCCGGCATCGGCTGCGCGGTGGACCCGATCAGCGACGGGCTGCGCATCACGGCAACCATGGGCCTGCCCGCAGGCGGCGGCGCGGAAACCGTGGTGTTCGAAAGCGGGCATTCCGATGTCTGGGTATCCGAGGCCAGCGCCAACCGCAGCGGCGGCACCCTGACCGCCAGCGCCGAAATGGTGCCACCGCAGGGCACGCCCTTTGCGCTGGACCGGTCCGGCGTTACCGTGACCGTCATCTCGGCCAATCGCGCGGTGGAAATCCGGGGCTGCCCGGCACCTTAAGCGACGCCGGGCCCTGACCTGCACCGTCAGGCCGCGCGACGCCGCCCGGCCAGCCAGACCCCGCCGGTAACCACCGCAGCCGTTGCCCCCACCACCAGCAGCGCGGCCAACCCCACGGGCAGCCCGCCCAGCCCCGGCAGCACTGAAAGCAACCAGCCGGGCAGCGCACCGCTTGCCAGCACAGGCCCCATCACCGCCACCAGCGCCACCGCCACGGCCAACACGGCCCCGCGCATCGCGCGCTGCATCCGCCCGCGCGCCCGCACCGCCCGCCGCAGCGCGCGGAACCGCCGCCCGCCATCGTTCAGCACCACCGTGATCGCAGGCACCACCAACAGCACCAGAAACATCCCGAAACCCAACCCAAAGACCAGCGTCACCACCGTGGGCTTCAGGAACTCGGCCTGACTGGACCGCTCGAACAGCAGCGGCGCCAATCCCAGCACTGTGGTCAGCGTCGTCAGCAGCACCGGGCGCAGACGATCCGCCACCGCATCCACCACCGCCGGGATCAGCCCGCGCTTTTCAGAATATTCGTCGATGGTCGACACCAGAACGATGGAATCGTTCACGATGATCCCCGACATGCCGATGATCCCCACGATGGAAAACATCGACAGCGGCACATCCCACACCCAATGGCCAAAGATCGCGCCCACCAGACCAAAGGGAATGACCGACATCACCACCATCGGCCGTGACCAGCTGGCGAAAATCCACGCGAGGCACAAGTAGATGCCCAACAATGCCAGCACCACCGCCACGGCCGCGCCGCTCAGGAATTCCTGCTCCTGTTCGGCCTGCCCGGAATAGCGCGCCATCGCGCCGAAATCCTGCTCCACCTGCGGCACGAACTCCGCCCGGAGCGCGGCCTGAATCTCGCTTGCCCGCGCCGGGTCATCTTCGGACAGTTCGCCCGAAACGGTGACCACCCGCAGCCCGTTTTCCCGCACCACGGATGAAAAGCCCGAAGCCTGCGCCACCGTCACGATATCGGCCAGCGGCACATAGACCGATGTGCCATCGCTGCCGACCGCCCGCATCTGCATCCGATCCAGGAAATCCGCCGTCAATTCACCCGGCGGCAGTTCCACCCGGATCGCGGCGGATCGCGGCCCGTCGGGATAAGTGGCGGCCTCGATGCCCCCCAGCATGTCCCGCAGGTCAGCCGCCAACCCGTCGATGGAAAAGCCCAGCGCCTGCCCTGTCGGCGTCAGGCTCAGAACCAGTTCCTCCTTGTCATAGGCCAGCGTATCCTCCAGCCCCGATACTTCGGGAAACACCGCCAGCCGTGCCTTCAACGCCTCGGCCGCCGCCTTCAGAACGCCCGCATCCGCGCCGTAGAAATCCACCGAAAGCGCGGCCCCACCGGGGCCGAACCGTCCGCCGCGAAAGCTCAGCTCCTCCAGCAGCGGGTGGCGGCGCACCTCGGCCTCGATGGCGGCGATCACCGCTGCACTGGAATAGGGGCGCAGGTCGGGATTGACGATCTCGATGGACACGCCGCCCAGCAGATCCGGGTCCTTGGTCGCCGCGCCCGACAGGCCGCGCCCCGAACCGCCGCCCACCTCGGCCATCACAAATTCCACCGGGTTCAGGCCATGCTCTGCCGCAAACGCCGCGCCCACGGCATCCACCGCGCGCTGCAACTCGGCCATCATCGCCAGCGTGTCATCGCGCGTGGCCCCCGGCAGCATCGCGAAATTCCCGCTCAACGATCCCTGCTCGGGCGCGTTGAAGAACCGGAACTGCACATCGCCGCGCACAAACAGCGCTGCCTGCGTGGCCAGCGCCAGCACAGCCGCCGCCAGCACCGGATACCGCGCCGCGATCACGCCCCGCATCAGCGGCTTCATCACCGCGTCCTTGAAACGGTCCAACTGCCGGTTGGTGAACCGGCTTGGCGCGTCATACCATTTCTCCTTCACCGAATCCGCCAAGGCATGGGCCATGTGATTGGGCAGGATCAGAAAACATTCGATCAGCGACGCCACCATCACCGCCATCACGGTAAAGGGGATGTCCTTGATCAGGTCGCCGAACCGCCCGCCGATCGCGGCCAATGCCAGGAAGGCGATCACCGTGGTCAGGGTCGAGGCCAGCACTGGCCCCGCCATCCGCACCGCCGCCCGTTCCGCCGCCACCACGGGCGTTTCGCCCATCTGGCGCACCCGGAAATCGGCATGCTCCCCCACCACGATGGAATCATCGACGATCACGCCCAGCACCAGGATCAGCGCAAAAAGCGAGATCATGTTCAGCGTGACGCCGCCCATCCACATCACGCCGATGGCGGCAATCGTGGCCACGGGAATCCCCGCCGCCACCCAAAGCGCGATGCGCCCGTTCAGGAACAGGAACAACATCAGCACCACCAGCACCATCCCCGACAGCGCATTGTCCAGCATCAGCGTCAGCCGGTCCGTGATCTGTTCGGCCCGCGTGCGGACAAGGTCCAGCGTCACGCCTTCGGGCAAGGCGGGGCGCATTGCCGCCGCCGCGTCGGCCACCCGGGCCTGCTGGTCGATGGCATCGCCCTCGGGTCCGCGCTCCACCCGGATCACCATGGCCGGGTTCGGCCCGACAAAGGCCGCGCGGCCCCGGTCCGCGCCTTCGACGCGGATCGTTGCCACATCGCGGATGCGCAGCACGGTGCCGTCCGGCCCCGCGCGCAGGGCGATATCACCGATCTCTTCGGCGGCGCGGCGTTCTTCGCCCGTGCGCACCCGCGCGGCCCCGGTCGCCACTTCGCCCGCAGGGCGCGTCACCACGGCGGATGCGATGGCATTGGCAATCTGTTCCATCGTCACGTCATGGCGCATCAGGGCGACGGGCGTGACCTCCACCACAGTCTGGGGCGCGGCCAGACCGCTGATCGTGGCCCGTGTCACGCCCGCTGCGAAAAGCCGCCCGGTGAATTCATCCGCCAGCCGGGCCAACTGGTCCACCGCAACCGGCCCGGTGATCACCACATCCGTCACCTGATCGCGCCACGCGCTGCGGCTGACCTCCGGCTCCTCGGCATCAGCGGGCAGGGTCGATACGCCCTCGACCGCCGCTGCCACATCCTGCGCGGCGCGGTCCAGATCGACGCCGGGTTCAAACTCGATCTCGATCGACGCCCGCCCTTCGGAAGACCGCGCATAGGTGGCGGCCACCCCCTCCACCGTCTTCAGCGCGGGTTCCAGAACCTGCACGATGCCGCGATCCACATCTTCGGCCCCCGCGCCGGGCCAGGACACATCGACATCCACCTCGGACAGGACGACATCAGGGAAGTATTGTGCGCGGATGTTCAGCGCGGCCACCAGCCCGCCCACCAGCATCAGCACCATCACCAGATTGGCCAGCGTCCGGTGCCGGACGAAATAGGACAGGATCCCGCGCGACCGCATCAGCCGCCCGCCCGTGCTTCGATCCGCGCCACCACATCGGCGGGCACGCGATCCTGCCGTAATTGTTCGATCACCCGTGCCTTGGCCTCATCGGGCATCCTTGCGTTGCCCTCGACCGCCGCGATCAGCGCCGCGCGGCGATCTTCCGTCAGGTCCAGCATTTCCAGTGCCGCCTCTTCGACACCGGGGCGCACCGGGCGCACCTTGATCCCCGCCCCGATCAGGGGGGAGCGTTCGGCCACCACCTCGCGCCCCACCAGCGCGCCGGGGGCCACGATCACCCGGTCGCCCTGCCGACGCAGCACCTCGACCGCCACATCCTCCAACCGTTCCTCGGCGTTCAAGGCCAGCACGCGCCCCGCTGCATCAACCGCCGTGGCGGGCAGGTCTGCCACGCTCTCCAGCTCGGGTTCGGCCACCGTCACCGTCACGAAATCCCCCGGACGCAGGCCGGGGGCCGCGTCGAGCGTGGCATAGACCACCCGCCCGCCACCCGCCTCGGCCCCTGACGCACCGGCCCGGACCACCCGCCCTTCGGCCGCCAGCGCAGCGCCCGCCACATCCAGCCGCGCAGTGACGGGTGCCTCGATCAACGCCCCCGCCCCGTCGATCAGCCGCGCATATTGCGCGGTTGACAGGCGGAACGTCACTTCCAGCGCGGTCGGGTCGATGATCTGGCCCAGCACCTCATTGGCATTGACCTGCCCGCCTTCTACCACCGGCGCGACGGCATTCAGCCGCCCGTCAAACGCCGCCCGGATCACAGTTTCCGCCAAAGCGCGGTCCGCTTCGGTCAGGGTGATCCGCGCGCGATCAACGGCAATCGCCGTCTGGTCCACCGCCGCCTCGGCCTGTGCCAGTGCCGACCGGCTTGACAGCAGTGCCTGTTCGGCCTGCGCCTGCGCCAGTTCTGCCGTTTCCACCGCCGCCGCCGATCCCGCCCCGCGCGCGGCAATGTCGCGCTGGCGCTGCACCGCCTGCGCGCGCAGCGCCAACTGCGCCTGCGACTGGGTCAGGTCATCCCGCGCCAGGTCCAGCGCCCGCCCCGCCTCGCGCTGCGCCGCCTCGGCCTCGGCAAGCGCCGCCGCCGCAAGGCCCTGCGCCGCCGTCGCCTCGGCCGGGTCCAGCCGCAGCAGCACCTCGCCTGCCGTCACGAACCCGCCATCGGCAAAGCCGGGGGCCAGTTCCACCACCCGCCCCCCCTGCGGCGCGCGCAGTTCCAGCGTGCGCACCGACCGCACCTCGCCATAGGCGGTCAGCAGCGGCACGATCCGCCCCGCCTCGACCCGCAGCACATTGGCCGACACCACCCGCTCTGCCGCAGGCATTGCCGGCCCGTCGTCCGCCATCCGTTCCCGCAACGCGCCCAAAACCACACCCACCGCCAATGCCAGCAAGGCCAGCGTCAGCGCCGCAAGGAACAGCCCGCTCATCGCGCGTCCGAAAAACCGCATGAAATTCCCTTTGCAACCGGCCCGACAAGGCTAGCCCGCCCGCCACCAAAGACCAATGAAGCCTGCGTGAAACAGGCCAATAACCTGTTAAACGCCAGTCCCGCGCGCTTCCGTCGCTACTTGCGGCGGCGATGCTCCTCAAGCCGCGGGAAGATTTCCACGAAGTTACAGGGCCGATGGCGGTAATCCAGCTGCCATTTCAGGATCTCGTCCCAAGCATCGCGGCACCCGCCGGGGCTGCCCGGCAGGGCAAAAAGATATGTCCCCCCCGCCACTCCGCCACAGGCGCGCGACTGCACCGCGCTGGTGCCGATCTTCTGCATCGACACGATGGTGAACACCGTGCCGAACGCCTCGATCTCTTTCTCATAGACATCGCGATGCGCCTCGACTGTCACATCGCGCCCCGTCAATCCGGTGCCGCCTGTGGTCAGGATCACATCCACCCCCGGATCGGCAATCCAAGCCCGCAGCTTTGCGGCAATCTCGGCCCGGTCGTCCTGCACGATCCCTCGCGCGGCCAGCAGATGCCCCGCTTCGGTCAACCGCTCCACCAGCGTGTCACCCGACCGGTCATCGGCGGCGGTCCTTGTGTCGGACACTGTCAGCACGGCGATCCGTACAGGGATGAAGTCTTTCGTTTCGTCAATCCGGCTCATGCCCTTACCCTTTCTGGATCAGCGCCAGCCGCAGCGCCAGCCCGGCAAAGATCACCGCCCCCGCCCGGCCCAGCCAGCGCGCAAACACTGCCGATCCTGCCAAACGCTGCCCCACGCCCCCGGCAAACACAGCGACCACCCCGTTCACCACCAGCCCGCCCAGCGCAAAGACCCCGCCCAGCACCAGAAACTGCGGCAACACCGCGCGCGACGGATCCACGAATTGCGGCAGAAAGGCCAGAATGAACAGCATCACCTTGGGATTGAGAAGGTTCACCATCATCCCGTCCAGAAACACCCGCATTAAGGGCCGCGCCTCCGCCGCCCTCCGCGCCACCAGCGGCCCCGCCCGCAGGGACTGCACCGCCAGATACAGCAGATAGGCCACCCCGCCCCAGCGGATCACGTCAAAGGCCATCGGATGCGCCGCCACCAGCGCGCCCAACCCCAGCCCCGCCACCAGCGTCTGGATCAGACCGCCAGCCGCAATGCCTGCATTTGCCGCCATCCCTGCCTTTGGCCCGCCCCGCAGCCCCTGCGCCAGTGTGAACATCATGTCCGCCCCCGGCGTCAGGTTCAGCGCCAGCCCGGCCGGGACAAAGGCCAACAGAACCAGCGGGTCCACCACAAAGCTCATCGCGCCCTCAACTTGGCCTGTATCTCCAGCAGGTCCGCCCACGCCTCGCGCTTGGCCACAGGGTTGCGCAGCAGATAGGCCGGATGCGCCATCGGCATCACGGGCAGGCCCAGCGCGGTGGTCCAACTCCCGCGCAGCCGCAAGATGCCCTTGGCCCCCAGCACTGCCGAACAGGGCACATTGCCCATCAGCACCACAATCTCCGGCGCGGCCAAGGCGATATGCCGCTCGACAAAGGGGCGCATCATGGCGATTTCCTCGGGCGACGGGTCACGGTTGCCCGGCGGCCGCCACGGGATCACATTGGTGATGTAAAGCGCCCGCTCCAGATCAGGGTTGTCGCGCGACAGGCCGATGGCCGCGAACATCCGGTCCAGCAACTGCCCCGCCGCACCCACAAAGGGGCGGCCCTCCATATCCTCTTCCCGCCCCGGCGCCTCGCCCAGCACCAGAACCCGCGCGCCCGCCCGCCCATCGGCAAAGACAAGGTTGCGCGCGCCCCGCTTCAATTCGCAATGGTCATATCCCGCCATCGCCTCGCGCAGCGCGTCCAGCGATCCGGCCGCCGCCGCCCGCGCCTGCGCCTCGGCCACGGCGACATCGCTGGCCTGTGCCGCGCGCTCGGCCTCGGATATCTGCGGCACATAAGGCTCGGCCGCCTTGGGCGGCCCCCCGCGCACTGGGACCGCCGCGCCCTGCCCCTGTGCCGGGGGCAGCCACGGCGCACGGTCCGCAACCTCATAGCCGTTGAAGGGCGTGTCCCCGATCACCTCGGTTACGCCCATTTCAAGCTGCCATTGCAGCGCCGCCAGCGCCGCGTGCCAGCCTTCCGGCGTCGTGGTGTCGAACTCGATTCCCATGCGCGGAAACCTAGGCCGCCCCACCCCCCCACGCCACCCACAAATTTCTTGGAAGAAATTTGCAAATTCGTTCCAACGAATTTGGCCAAGGAATTTGGCCGCCGATGCCGCAGCCCCGGCCCGATGCTTGCCCCGAACCCCCGCCCTTCCTATAAGCCAAGCCACCACACCCAGCAGGAGCCGCCCAAGATGACCTTTCGCGCCCGCCACCTTCTGGGGATCGAACCACTGGCCCCGCTGGAAATCACCACCGTCCTTGATCTGGCCGACCGCTATGTCGACCTCAACCGCCGCACGGTGAAACAGTCCGACGTGCTGGCCGGGATGACGCAGATCAACATGTTCTTTGAAAACTCTACCCGCACGCAGGCCAGTTTCGAACTGGCGGGCAAGCGATTGGGTGCCGATGTGATGAACATGGCCGTGGGCCAGTCCAGCGTGAAAAAGGGTGAAACCCTGATCGACACCGCGCTCACGCTGAACGCCATGCATCCCGACCTGCTGGTCGTGCGCCATCCGTCATCCGGCGCGGTCAACCTGCTGGCCTCAAAGGTGAACTGCGCCGTGCTGAACGCGGGCGACGGGCGGCACGAACACCCGACGCAGGCCCTGCTAGATGCCCTGACCATCCGCCGCGCCAAAGGCCGGATTCAGCGCCTGACCATCGCCATCTGCGGCGACATCGCACATAGCCGCGTGGCGCGCTCCAACCTCATCCTGCTGGGCAAGATGGAAAACCGCATCCGCCTGATCGGCCCGCCCACCCTCATGCCCGCGGGCATCGGTGCCTTTGGGGTGGAGGTGTTCGACGACATGAAGAAAGGCCTCGAAGGGGCTGATGTGGTGATGATGCTGCGCCTTCAGAAAGAGCGGATGGATGGCGGTTTCATCCCGTCAGAGCGTGAATATTATCACCGCTTCGGGCTGGACGCGGAAAAGCTGTCCCATGCCAAACCCGACGCCATCGTCATGCATCCGGGGCCCATGAACCGCGGCGTGGAAATCGACGGCGACCTCGCCGATGACATCAACCGCTCGGTCATTCAGGATCAGGTCGAAATGGGCGTCGCCGTCCGCATGGCCTGCATGGACCTTTTGGCCCGCAACCTGCGCGCCGAACGCGGGCGCAAGATCGTGGGGGCAATGGTGTGACGCCAGCCGCTCCTTTCAGCGAGGTGCTTCAACCGGGCGAAACCCTGCTCTGGCAGGGGCGCATCGGCTTCAACCTCACCTCTTCGCCGATCCTGACAGCGCTGCTGCTTTTGCTGACGGTCTATAGCGCTGTCTCGCTCTGGGTGGTTCAGTCCGAGGCCGAAATCTGCGCCGCTTCCGCCGGTCAGGGGGCCTGCGGGACAATCTACCGCCTGATCCCCCCGCTTGCGCTCTTGCTGACCGGCTTTCAGGCCTTTGACATGCTGGAACGCCGCGCCCTGACATCGGGCCGGGCGCAGGGCGCGATCCTGCTGACCAACCGCCGCCTGATCCGCGTGTCCGACTGGCCCCGCCGCCGCATCCGTGCCCATTTTTACACTGGCACCCCCGCGCGAAAAGGCATCGGCGGCGTCATCCGCTTTGGCACCTTTGGTGGCAGCGTGATCCTTGCGCCGAAAGACGCCGATCAGGTCCGCGATCTGATGCGCAACCCCGGAAAGGTCCCCGCATGACCCCCGATCCCAACCGCAAACCCACCAAGGAAGAGATGCGCGCCGGCGGCAAGGTGGCCGCCCTTGTGCTGATCTTCCTTGCGCTGTTCACCATCGCCTTCGTCGTGATGGCATGACCACCGACTTCCGCCCCGACCCTGCCACCTACTGGCGCGCCCATGGCATCATGGCACTGGCGGGCGGCATCGTCGCGGGCCTCGTCCTCGTGGCGCTTGGCAACCCCGCCCCTTGGGTCGGCCCTCTTGGCGCCGCACTCGCCATCGGCATCCGCGCAGCTTACGTGAAATCCGAAGCGATGGCCGAGGTCTGGACCCTGACCGACACCCACCTGACCGGCCCCGCTGGCCGCTCCATCCCCCGCTCCCAGATCACCCAGACCCGCAGCCTGCTTGGCGCGGTACAGGTCATCACCGCGTCGGGCGACAAGCATCTGATCCGATACCTTCCCGATCCCGCCGCCGCCGCGCGCGCGATCCAGCCCGGACCCAACACATGACCACGCTCCACCTCACCAACGCCCGCATCATCGACCCCGAGGCCGGGACCATCACCCAAGGCTCTGTCACCCTGTCCAAAGGCGTGATCGCCGCGATCAACGGCCCCAAACCCAAGGGCGCGACAGAGATCGACTGCGCCGGTCACCACCTCGCCCCCGGCATCGTGGATATCGGGGTGAAGATCGGCGAACCCGGCGAACGCCACCGCGAATCCTTCCGCTCCGCCGGCCTCGCCGCGGCCGCAGGCGGTGTAACCACCATCATCGCCCGCCCCGACACCACCCCCGCCATCGACACGCCCGAAACGCTGGAATTCGTCACCCGCCGCGCGGCCGAAGCCAGCCCCGTCCGCATCCGCCACATGGCCGCCCTGACCAAAGGGCGCGAAGGGCGCGAAATGACGGAAATCGGCTTCCTTCTCGACGCAGGCGCCATCGCCTTTACCGATGCCTTCGCCGTGACGTCCAATGCCAAGGTCCTGTCGCGCGCCTTCACCTATGCCCGGTCCCTCGGCGCGCTGGTGATCGGCCACCCGCAGGAACCGGGCCTGTCGCACGGGGCCGCCGCCACTTCGGGCAAGTTCGCCTCGCTGCGCGGCCTGCCCGCCGTATCGCCCATCGCCGAACGCATGGGGCTCGACCGCGACCTCGCGCTGGTCGAAATGACAGGCGTGCGCTACCACGCCGATCAGATCACCACTGCCCAGAGCTTGCCCGCCCTGACCCGCGCCAAGGCGGCAGGGCTGGATGTCACCGCCGGCACCTCGATCCATCATCTGACGCTGAACGAGATCGACCTCGGCGATTATCGCACCTTCTTCAAGTTCACGCCCCCCCTGCGATCCGAGGAAGACCGCCTTGCCATGGTCGAGGCAGTGGCGAATGGCACCATCGACTGCATCGCCTCGCTCCACACCCCGGCGGATGAGGAATCCAAGCGCCTCCCGTTCGAGGAAGCCGCCCCCGGCGCGGTGGCGCTGGAAACCATCCTCCCCGCCGCGATGCGCCTCTATCACGCGGGCCATCTGGACCTGCCCACCCTGTTCCGCGCCATGGCGCTGAACCCGGCCAAACGCCTCGGCCTGCCGCAGGGGCGCATGGCGCCCGGCGCGCCGGGTGATCTGGTGCTCTTCGATCCCGATGCCCCCTTCCTGATGGACCGTTTCAAGCTACGGTCGAAATCCAAGAATACCCCGTTTGACGGCCAGCGGATGGAAGGTAAGGTGCTGGCCACTTTCGTTAACGGAACCCAGGTGTACAGCGCATGATCTTTCTGCCCGACATCACCTCTGCCCCCCTCGCGCTGGCCCTGACGGGCGGCTTCGCCTATCTGCTGGGCTCCATCCCCTTTGGCGTGGTGATCACGCGCATGATGGGGCTTGGCGACTTGCGCCAGATCGGATCGGGCAATATCGGGGCCACCAATGTGCTGCGCACCGGCAATAAACCCGCCGCCGCCGCCACGCTGATCCTTGACGCCGCCAAGGGCGGGATCGCGGTGCTGATCGCCCGCGCCATGGTGGGCGAA
This sequence comes from Fuscovulum sp., assembly GCA_035192965.1. Taxonomy (NCBI): domain Bacteria; kingdom Pseudomonadati; phylum Pseudomonadota; class Alphaproteobacteria; order Rhodobacterales; family Paracoccaceae; genus Fuscovulum; species Fuscovulum sp. The sequence goes on from CP136571.1 coordinate 3,849,748, forward strand.
GATGCCGCGCAACTCGCCGCGCTTGCCTCCTTCCTCGGCCATCTCTTCCCGGTCTGGCTGGGGTTCCGGGGCGGCAAGGGCGTGGCCACCTTCCTGGGCATCCTGCTGGCACTGGCTTGGCCCGTCGGTCTGATGGCCTGCGCCACCTGGGTCATCGCCGCCGCGATCAGCCGCATCTCTTCGGTCTCCGCGCTTGCGGCTTCGGCCTTCACCCCCGGCTTTCTGGCCTTTGCGGGCTATTCCGAGGCGGTCATCCTGACCCTCCTGCTGGCCGTGCTCGTCTGGATCCGCCACGCCTCCAACATCCGCCGCCTGGGCGAAGGGACGGAACCGAAGATCGGCAAAAAGAAACCGGCTTGAGCGCGCCAACACGACCCTGCCCTTTTCATCTTGGCTCAAATACCCGTGGGGGTGAATGGCCGCGCGGCACGCGCGGACAAAGGGGGCCACCGCCCCCTTCACCCGGAGGAGGCGCGCAGGCGCCGACGACGCAAAAGGAATGCGGCGGCACGCCGCTCCGCAAGATCACCGCGCGAAGTTCGCTGGCCAAAGATCACTGGCCAAAGTTCGCGGGCCGACCCCCTGAAATCCCGGTTGATCGAAAACCCAACCTGCGTAAGTCTTCGCTGCCGCCATCCGGAAATGCGATGCGCAGGCCAAAAACTTTAACGAGGGAACCGGAATGAACATGATCGAGGCCGTAAAGGCCGTCTTTTCCAAATATGCCACTTTCGAGGGCCGCGCGCGGCGGGCGGAATATTGGTGGTTTGTCCTTTTCAGCTTCATCATCGCGGTGGTCCTGAACCTGATCAACCCCGGCCTTCTGGGGGGGATCTGGTCGCTGGCCACGCTGCTGCCGTCACTCGCCGTCGGCGCACGGCGGTTGCATGACACCGACCGGTCCGGCTGGTGGCTGCTGATCGGCTTCATCCCGGTGATCGGGCTGATCGTGCTGATCGTCTTCTTCGCCAGCCGTGGCCAGACCGGGGCCAACCGCTTTGGCGCGGACCCGCTGACAGCCTGACACAGGCAAACCCCGCGCCCCGGGCTTGACCCGGGGCGTCTTCCCTTATGGCGAAAGGCGCACAACACCCGGTCCCGGCTCAAAGCGGGGAAGTCGCCGCCCATTGACCACGCGCGCGGCGTCTACATGGCTTCACGGCCCATCGCCCGGCATGCGTATGCACATCTGTCTGCACAGGCGTCTGCACCGTCAGCGGCACAGCTCTTCCGGCTTAAAGACTCGCAGCCTGATAAATCCGGCTCAGATCCCCGCCCCAATCGCCGTGATACAGCGACAGCCAGCGATCCGCCTGCGTCTGCCCGCTTTCCAGCGTCGCCACCAGCGGCTCCAGATAGCGTTCTTCGCCCAGGCCCCGCCCGGCCAGCCCCGCATGGGACAGGGCCACCGCCGCCCGCGCCAGATCGGCGATCTTCACCGCGCCCACGCGGCCCGCGATTCCGTCCACCGATGCCGCCACACGCAACGCTTCGCGCGTCTCGGCATCGAATCCCTTCACCAGATCCCAGGCCGCATCCAGCGCGGTCTGGTCATACATCAGCCCCACCCAGAAAGCCGGCAGCGCCACGATATGCGGCACATCCCCGCAATCGGCCCCGCGCATTTCAATGTAGCGCTTCACCCGCGCTTCGGGGAACACCGTCGTCATGTGATCCGCCCAATCCGAAAGCGTGGGCTTCTCGCCCGGCAGCGCAGGCAGCTCGCCCTTCAGGAAATCGCGGAAGGATTGACCCAAGGCATTGATATACTTGCCATCGCGATAGACAAAATACATCGGTACATCCAGCACCCAATCGACATAGCGCTGGAACCCGAACCCGTCTTCAAAGGCAAACGGCAACATCCCCGTGCGCGACGCATCCAGATCACGCCAGATTCGCGACCGCCATGAGCGGTGCCCGTTGGGCTTGCCCTCAAAGAAGGGCGATGACGCAAACAGCGCCGTCGCCACTGGTTGCAGCGCCAGCGACACGCGCATCTTCTGCACCATGTCCGCTTCAGAGGCATAGTCCAGATTCACCTGCACCGTCGAGGTGCGGTACATCATCTGCGTGCCATGGGTGCCCACCTTGCCCATGTAATCCGTCATCAGCCGATAGCGCCCCTTGGGCATCACCGGCATATCCTCATGCCGCCAGTCCGGCGCGGCACCGATCCCCATGAAGCGGATGCCCAGCGGTTCGGCCAGTGTGCGCACTTCGTCGAGATGGTTTCTCAACTCGGCATCGGTATCCGTCACGCTTGCAAAGGCCGCTCCCGAAAGCTCGAACTGCCCGCCAGGCTCAAGGCTGATATTCGCCCCGTTCCGTGTCAAACCGATAACATTCGCGCCCTCGCGCACTGGCGCCCACCCAAACTGCGCCTCCAGCCCTGCGAACAGGGCGTTAATGGAACGTTCACCATCATAGGGCAGCGGCTGGTGCGTATCGGTCAGCCAGCCAAACTTTTCATGCTCGGTCCCGATGCGCCAATCGGCCTTGGGCTTGTTGCCCGATTCCATGAAGGCAGCCAGTTGGTCAAAGCTTTCGATCAGGCCGCCGCCGGATTGGGGAATGGACATAGGCAACGGCTCCGCTTCGTATCTGCTTCAAGGCCCCGACTCGTGCTTTGCCTGACGGGGCAAGTCAAGTGGCCGAAGGTGGGGGGCCAAAGGTGGCGGGCATGGGGTGGCAAGAAGCACGGATCACGCCCGCGCCATGCCCCGCCCCGCGCGCCGCCAGATCACCACCATCTGCTCGCCCGTCACCAGCCCGCGCCCGCTGCCATCGCCCTGCGGTGCCAGCGCCGCCAACAGCGCCGCCATATCCATGCCCGGTAGGGTGGCAAAGACATCGAACAGCCCATCCGCCCCCGCCGCATCGACAGGGATCAGCAGCACCTGCCCATCCACCTGTCGCAGCCGCCACAGCCGCCGCCCGCGCAGCGTGATCAGGCGCAACTCCTCCAGTTCGGGCACGCTGACGAAGCCGCCAAGCTGCGGCCCCATATAGGAAATCTGGCCCTCATCCACCGCCACCACGCCAGGCGCATCGCTGCCCTGTGCAAAGCGCAGGCGTCGCCAACCCTGAACCGCCAGCCCCGCGCCCAGCGCGGCCACCAGCAACCCGACAGGCACCAGCACCCACCCGCCCGGCCATGCAATCCACAGACCCAGCGCCACCACCGCGCCCGCCCCGATCACCTCGCGCCAGCGCCACAGGTCGGCGCGCAGATCCGGCCGGATCACCGCCAATCCCCCAGCACCGATTGCCACAGCGCCAGAGCCGCCACCGCCGCGGTATCCGCCCGCAGGATGCGCGGTCCAAGGCTGACAGCCACCACCTGCGGCATCGCCCGCAGCTTGGCGGCCTCGCCATCGGAAAACCCGCCCTCCGGCCCGATCAGGATGGCCCACGGCCCCGGCTCCAGCCCCTCCAGCGCCACGCGCGCGCCCACCATCCCCTCATCGCACCACAGGATGCGCCGATCCGCAGGCCACCCGGTCAATAGCCGGTCCAGCGCCACAAGGTCTGCCACCTCTGGCACGAAAGTCCCGCCGCATTGCTCGGCCGCCTCTACCGCATGGGCCTGCAGCCGATCCTGCCGGATACGTTCGGAATTGGTATGCCGCGTCTGCACCGGGACGATCCGCCGCACGCCCATTTCGGCGGCCTTTTCCACGATGAAATCCGTGCGCGCCTTCTTGATCGGCGCAAACAGCAGCCACAGGTCGGGCGGCATCTGCAAGCCCTTGGTCTGGCTGTCACAAACCAGCACGCCGCCGCGTTTGCCTGCCTCTACCACCTCGGCCCGCCATTCGCCATCGCGGCCATTGAACAACGCGACCATGGCCCCCTTGGCCAGCCGCATCACCGCAAACAGGTAATGCGCCTGATCCGCGCTCAGGGCCACGGCTTGCCCCTGCCCGAGGGGCTGATCTACAAAGAGACGAACCTTCGCTTCCATGGCACGCACCCTATGACCCAACCGCCCCGAATGCCAGAGGCACCCCTTCCGGGCGGAACCGTGGCCGATGCCCCGCGCGGCAACTGGGTGGATACCCTCGCCCCCGCCGCCACCCGCCCCTATCTGCGCCTGTCGCGCGCAGATAGGCCCATCGGCACCTGGCTGTTGTGGCTACCTTGCCTTTGGGCCATCGCGCTGGCCGCTGCCAGCACGGGCGGATTTACCTTGGGCGACCTTTGGCTTGCCGCCTCCTCCGGCATTGGGGCGTTTCTGATGCGCGGCGCGGGCTGTACTTGGAATGACATCACCGACCGCCACATCGACGGCGCCGTGGCGCGCACGCGGTCGCGGCCCATCCCCTCGGGTCAGGTCAGCGTGAAACAGGCGCTGGTCTGGATGGCTGCGCAGGCGCTGATCGCCGCCGCCATCCTGTTCACCTATCACCCGCTGGCCATCGCGCTGGGCATCGGCTCGCTTGGCCTTGTGGCCATCTACCCCTTTGCCAAACGCTTCACTTGGTGGCCGCAGGCGTTTCTGGGGCTCGCCTTCAACTGGGGCGCGCTGCTGCTCTGGGCCGCGCATTCCGGCAGCCTGAGCGCGGCCCCCCTGTTCCTCTATGCCGCAGGCTTTGTCTGGACGTTGTTCTACGACACGATCTACGCCCATCAGGACCGCGAGGATGACGCCCTGATCGGCGTCCGCTCCACCGCGCGGCTGTTTGCCGAAAACACCCCGCGCTGGCTGGCGGGGTTCCTGATTGCCACGGTTATCCTGATGGCCGCCGCCGCCATCACCGCCCTTCTGCCACTGTCCAGCCCCTGGCCCCTGCTGGCCGCGCTGGCGGGCGTCTGGGCGATGGGGCTGCACATGTTCACCCAACTGCGCCGCCTGAATATCGACGACCCGGCGGGATGCCTGATCCTGTTCCGGTCCAACCGCGATACGGGCCTGATCCCTGCGCTGTTTCTTGCCGCCGCCGCGCTGGTTTGATTGAACCTTTGCCCCCCGCGCCGTAAGCACATCCGGTGCGCGGGGAATCCCTGACGGGGATTCCCGCCGCGCGCCGACTGCCCCAAGGAAAGCTGCCCGATGCGCCTGCCAAAGCTGCGCCTGCCCGATCTGCGCAAGACCAATTTCAACCTCGCCGCCCTGCGCCGCCTGCGCCTGCCCCAAGGGGCGATTGCACTGGCCGCATTTGCCGTGGCGGGGCTGTTTGCGCTGTTCATCGCCTATACGGCATCGGCAGTGATCGAACGCCGCTCGGTCAAGGCGATCAATTGGGCCATGGCGAATGAAGGGATCACCTGGGTGCAGGCCAGTGCCGATGGCATGTTGGTCACCCTGCAAGGCACCGCCCCGAATGAGGCTGCCCGTTTCCGCGCCGTCAACATCGCGGGATCGGTGATCGACAGCGGGCGTGTCCGTGATGAGCTTGAGGTTACCCCCGCGAACAAGATCGAAGCGCCCCGCTTTTCCATCGAAATGCTGCGCAACGATGATGGCATTCAGCTGATCGGTCTGCTGCCCGAAGGCGAAGGCGAAGCCACCCTCGCCGCCGCCGCCACCGAACTGGCGCGCGGCATTCCGGTGGCCGACATGCTGGAAACCGCCGCCTATGACGCACCCGAAACTTGGCAACCCGCTTTTGATTTCGGTCTGGCCGCGCTGAAGCTGTTGCCCCGGTCCAAGATTTCCGTCGCAGCTGATGGGGTCGAAGTCACGGCCATCGCCACCAGCGATGCCGAAAAACGCACGCTGGAAAGCGAACTCGCCCGCCTGCGCCCCGAAGGCATGGCGTTGGCCATCAACATCTCGGCCCCTCGGCCCGTGATCACGCCCTTCACTCTGCGTTTCGTCAAGGATGCCGAAGGCGCGCGCTTTGATGCCTGCTCGGCCGATACCGAGGCCGCACGCGCCCGCATCCTCGCCGCCGCTGTCACCGCCGGGGTTGAGGGCAAGGCCACCTGCACCGTGGGCCTTGGCGTGCCCAGCCCCCGCTGGGCCGATGCCGCCGAAGCCGCCATCCGCGCCATTGCCGCCATCGGGCAGGGCACCGTGACGTTTTCCGATGCCGATATCTCGCTTGTTGCCGCCGAAGGCTCGGATCAAGCCAGCTTTGACCGCGCCGTAGGGGAACTGAAGGCCGCCCTGCCGCAGGTCTTTTCGCTGGATGCCACCCTGCCCAAACCGGCCACCGCCGCCGCCGCTGGCCCGGCCGAGTTTACCGCCACCCTGTCGCCCGAAGGCAAGGTCGATCTGCGCGGCCGCCTGACCGATGATCTGCAACGTGCCGCCGTCGACAGCGTCGCGCAGGCCGAATTTGGCGCGGGCAATGTCTATAACGCGACGCGGCTTGATTCCGAACTTCCCGATGGCTGGCCAGTCCGCGTTCTGGCCGGGATGGAAGCGCTGGCCGAGCTTGACGAAGGCGCCCTTCTGGTGCGCGAAGATACGGTCGAAGTGTCGGGCATCACCGGATCGCTGAACGCGCGGGACCGGATCAGCCAGATCCTTTCCGGCAAGCTGGGGCAGGGTCAGGGCTTCAAGGTCTCTGTCACCTATGACGAAGAGCGCGATCCCCTTGCCGCCCTGCCCACGCCGCAGGAATGCCTTGCCACGATTGATGGGCTGCTGGCCCAGCAAAAGATCACCTTCCCGCCCGGCTCGGCCGAGATTGACGCCGCCACGGGCCAGTTGATGACCCGCCTCGCCGATGCGCTGAACGAATGCGCCGCGATGCCGCTGGAAATTGCCGGTCACACCGATTCCCAAGGGTCCGAAGATGGCAACCGCGCCCTGTCGCAGGCCCGGGCCGAGGCGGTGCTTCTGGCGCTGCAAGGCCGCCGGGTCGAGGTGTCGGAAATGCGCGCCGTGGGCTATGGCGAAAGCCGCCCCATCGCCGACAATGAAACCGAAGCAGGCCGCGATGCCAACCGCCGGATCGAGTTTACGCTGATCGGGGCGGCCCCTGCGCCTGCCGTCACAGCGGCCGCAGAGGCGGACACGCCCGCCGCCGCCGCCGGTGACGGCACCACCATCGCCGCGCTTTCCCCGCCCGCCGACGGCGCGGGCTGTGTGGCCAACATCACGGCCCTTCTCGCCAAGGACAAGATCACCTTCGATCCCGGCTCGGACGAGATTTCCGATGTCTCGATCCCGTTGATCGAGGCGCTTTCCGCCTTGCTGCAACAATGCCCGGGCGTCCCGATCGAAGTGGCGGGCCACACCGATTCCCAAGGCACCGAGCGCAACAACCTGACGCTGTCCGAAGATCGTGCCAAAGCCGTGCTGGTGGCCCTGTTGGGAACTGGCGTCGATGTCTCCACGCTCAAGGCCGTGGGCTATGGCGAAACCAAACCCATCGCCGACAATGACACCGAGGATGGACGCGAAGCCAACCGCCGGATCGAATTCACCCTGATCGGCACCCCCGCCCCAACCGCTGCCGCCACCCCTGCACCCGCAGCCGCGGCCACCGCGGCAACCGCCGCGCCCGCCACCGCCACACCCGCCGCGGGACCGCCCGATTTCTCGAACGACACCAGCCCCTCTGTCGCACCGCAGGAAAAGACCTTGCGTCCAACCGCCCGTCCCGCGAATAACGGTTAAGGACAGCGAACAGACTAGGGCCCCATGAACCGCCAGGAATTCATCACCGCGACTGCCATCATCCTTTTGCTGGCTTTCGCCCTTGGCTGGTTCACGTACTGGCTTCTGCACCGCTTCACCCGCGTGGCAGGTGGCGACGTGGCCGAAATGGACAACCTCGCCCAATCCCTGCACGAGGCAGAAGAGGCCCGCGATCAGGCGTTGTTCTACCTTGAGGAACGCGAAGCCGAACTGATGAACCAGATCGCCCAGACCGAGGCCGAATTGCGCGCCGCGATGGAAGGCCTGCGCGACGCCCGACACGAGGCCGAAGAGATGCGCGCCTATATCGAACGGATGCACGCCGCCAACTGACGCGGCACCTGCGTCAATGCAGCTTGTCCCAGCGCAGCCCGTCCAGACAGGCCCCGATCAAGGGCGAGGCCGGGTCTGCCAGCCCGTCGATCACATCGAAATGATGCTTGCCCGGATCGACCGTCCAGCCGCAATCCCACGCCTCTGACAGCGTCCGCGCCTGCCACAGAAAGGCCGGCCGCTCCTGCCCGCCCACCCAGACCTGCGCGCCCACGCCCGGTTGCAGGCCCAGCCGCGCCGGGCTTTCGGCTGCACATTCCGGCCCGTCCAGCCGCAGCTTTTCGTTCATCCCCGTGCCCATCAGCGGCGCAAGCTCGGCAAGGGGCGAGATCGGCACCACCCGCGCCAGCCCGGGCACCGCCATACCCGCGCAGCCCATCCGCGCCGCCAGATGCCCGCCCGCGGAATGGCCCGTCACCACCAGCGGCCCCTCTACCATGCCTGCCACCACGGCGCAGGCGCGCGCCACCTCGGCCGTCATGTCGGCAATCCGCGCCTCGGGTGCCAGCGTGTAGGATGGCATCGCACAGGCCCAGCCCCGCGCCACCGCGCCTGCCGCCAGATGCGACCACGTCTCGCGTCCAAAGGCCATCCAGTATCCGCCATGCACAAAGACCAGCACGCCCCGCGCCACCCCTTCGGGCAGGAACAGATCCAGCCGCTGCCGCGCACCGCCGCCATAGGCCAAGTCCAGCCGCGCCCGCGCCCCCAACGAATCGCGAAACGCCGCCGCTTCGGCCTCCCACTGCGGCGGATAGGTCTCGGCCCCCGCGATGAAGGCCCCGTTGGCATAAGCGAGGTCCATCGCCGCCTGCTCTGTTTCCGCCATCCCTGCTTCCGTTTCCGTCAATTTGATCAAAAATCGCGCCCTTGGGGCAATATTTCCCCGCCGGAACTGGACAAGCCCCCCCTCGCGGATGCATCCATCCTTAACCCGAAAAGCCGGAGGCCCCTATGCTCGATTCCGTCACCAATCTCGCGTCGCTTCTGAAAGACCCGACGCTTCTGGTCACCAAGGCCTATGTCGCCGGCCAATGGATCGACGCCGATGATGGCACCACCTTTGAAGTGACAAACCCGGCGCGCGGCGATGTGATCTGCCACCTGCCCAACCTTGGCCGGGCCGAAACCGCCCGCGCCATCGACGCCGCACAAAAGGCGATGAAGGACTGGGCTGCCCGCACCGGCAAGGAACGCGCCGCCGTCATGCGCAAATGGTACGACCTGATGATGGTCAATCAGGATGACCTTGGAAAAATCCTCACCGCCGAAATGGGCAAGCCACTGGCCGAAGCCAAGGGCGAAATCGCCTATGGCGCGTCCTTTATCGAATGGTTCGGCGAAGAGGCAAAACGCGTCTACGGCGAAACCATCCCCGGCCATCAGCGCGACAAGCGCATCACCGTGATCAAGCAGCCCATCGGGGTTGTGGGCTCCATCACGCCGTGGAACTTCCCCAACGCCATGATCGCCCGCAAGGTAGGCCCTGCCCTTGCCGCTGGCTGCGGCTTTGTCGCCCGCCCTGCTGCGGAAACGCCGCTGTCGGCGCTGGCCATGGCCCTGCTGGGCGAACGCGCGGGTCTGCCTGCGGGCATCTTCTCGGTCATCACCTCCATCCGGTCTTCCGACATCGGCAAGGAATTCTGCGAAAACCACGCCGTGCGGAAACTGACCTTCACCGGATCAACCGAGGTGGGCCGCATCCTGCTGCGGCAGGCCGCCGAACAGGTGATGAAATGCTCGATGGAATTGGGCGGCAACGCGCCTTTCATCGTGTTCGATGATGCCGATCTGGATGCCGCCGTGGCGGGTGCCATGGTGTCCAAATTCCGCAACAACGGCCAGACCTGCGTCTGCGCCAATCGCATCTATGTGCAGGCGGGCGTCTATGACGCTTTCGCCAAGAAACTGGGTGAGGCGGTCGCCAAGACCAAGGTCGGCGATGGCCTGTCGGAAGACGTGACCTTCGGCCCGCTGATCAACGACAAGGCCGTGGTCAAGGTCGAGGAACACATCGCCGACGCCCTGTCCAAAGGCGCCAAGGTGGAAACCGGCGGCAAGCGGCACGAACTGGGCGGGTCGTTCTTCCAGCCTACCATCCTGACGGGCGTGACCACCGATATGCTGGTGACGAATGAGGAAACCTTCGGCCCCCTCGCCCCCCTGTTCAAATTCGACACCGAGGAAGAGGTCATCGAACTGGCCAATGCCACGATCTTCGGCCTTGCCTCATACTTCTACGCCCGCGACATCGGCCGCATCACCCGCGTGCAAGAGGCGCTGGAATACGGCATGGTCGGCGTGAACACCGGCCTGATTTCCACCGAGGTCGCCCCCTTCGGCGGGGTCAAGCAATCCGGCCTTGGCCGCGAGGGCAGCCATCACGGCATGGAAGACTATCTGGAAATGAAATACATCTGCCTGTCGGTGTGACGCCGTCGCCGCAGGGCTTGACCCTGCGGCGCACCCACCCCGGCCCATCAGACGCACCCCTTCCTTCCATCTCTCCCCTTGCGGGCAGTGACCCCAGCCTCGGTCCTGAATCGAATCAGGTATCCTGTGCCGCGGCGCGTTCGGCTGAGGACATCGCGCCTATCCTGCCTTGGCAGGGTTTTTTTTGCTCTGCGCTAACCCATCCGAAAGTCGAAACAATTCTTCCATTGGTTGATGAAAAATCAATTTTGGATTGACAGGTGAGCCGCCTTTTCGGTTCCTTATCCCTAGTTCGATCCGGGTGGGGACTCGAGCGTCAAAGGCTGGGCAGGGACATTCCCGCTCTGTGTCTTCGGCTGCGTTTTCATCAGGTCAGAGCAATTAACGAGTGCTTTATGGAGACCTATTGTGAACGCTCCCATCTTTTCTTCGGGTACGATTGTCGGCCAACTGACTGAAGACGCCGCTTCCCTTCTGCAGATCGCGCCGCAGACCTTCACTTTCACCGATCAGGGCATGAACAGCCCAGGAGATGCTGATTCACAGTTCCCGCTTGTGACGGCGCCTGCAAACGCCATCGGCACGTTCAACGCCGTACTCCTTGATGATGCAACAGGTCAGGGTGGCGATACCACCGGCACCATCCAATGGTCCTACAGCGTCAATACCGCAGTGGTGCAATACCTTGCAGCGGGACAAACCCTGCAGCAGGTCTATCAGATCGAGGTGTTCGATCTTGACGGCAACTCCTTTACCCAACCCATCACCATTACCGTCACGGGCACCAATGATGCCCCCATCATTTCGTCGGCCGCGCCGAACCACGCTTTCGGCGAGGATGACACCGCGATCACGGTGACATCGACGCTCGCCTTCACCGACGCAGACATCACCGACACGCACACGCTTTCTTCCGTCACCGTTAATGCATCGGGTATCACCAACGGCTTGGCGTCGGACAACGCCGCGCTGATCGCCATGCTTTCCACGACGGTCAGCACAACCACAGGCACCCCTACTGCCCCGTCCGCGGGCCAGATCGGGTATACCTTCTCGGCCAACTCGGCGCAGTTCCAGTATCTCGCTCAGGGCGAAGAACTGACGCTCACCTACACGCTTGCCCTTTCTGATGGGCAGGGCGGCACGGCGACGCAGACCTTGGCCATCACCATCACCGGGACGAATGACATCCCGACGCTTGCCCCCGTATCGTTTTCGCGGACGGATACGGCAGACAATGACATCTTCGCTACCTCCACCGGCACATTGGTGGCGACAGACGCAGATGGCACCGATACGCTGACATACGGGCTGAATGGGTCAAGCCCAAGCAGCGAAGCCGGTTTCGATGTCCAGACAGCCGGCATCTTTGGCACCCTTTATCTGAACACCGCGACGGGCGCCTACAGGTTCGTGCCCAACAGCGTTGCGGTCCAAGGGTTGTCTACTGGCGAAAGCGCGACAGAATTGTTCACGTTGTCTGTCACCGATGGCCGAAGCGACGCGGTCACCAACACCCTAACCTTCTTCCTGAGCGGCGCGAATGATACCGCCGAGGTCACGGGCGATATCTCGGGCACGGTTGTCGAAGCTGCGGATACCGCCGGCACACCGACAGTTTCAGGCGACCTGAACCACACCGACCGTGACAACGCGGATGTCGATGACGCATGGACGCCTGTTACCGACGGCCGCACCTCGTACGGCCGTTTGACCGTCGGAGCGGACGGCAGATGGACCTACACGCTCGACAACACCAATCCCGCCGTTCAGGCTCTGCGTGAAGGGCAGACGCTGACCGACACGGCAACTGTCTTTACCACGGGCGGAACCGCCCAGACTCTGACCTTTACGATCAATGGGGCAAATGACGCCTCCGTTTCAGTGGGCAGCAGCGGCCAGCTGTCCGAAGCGGGTGGCGTGCTGAACGGCACCAACGAAACGCCCTCGGTCACGGGTGACATCGACCATACCGATGTCGACAACGCCAACGACGTCTGGCAGCCAGCCACCCTTACCGGCCAATATGGCACCCTGGTGATTGGCGCAAATGGCGCGTGGACCTACACCACCGACCAGACCAATGCGGCGGTGCAGGCGCTGAGCGCGGTTGGCGACACGTTGACCGATACGATCCGCGTCCGGTCCGGGGATGGGACGGAGCATGCCATCACCATCACCATCACCGGCGCGGATGACGCAGCAGAGGTGACGGGCGACATCTCGGGCACGATTGACGAAGCGGGTGGTGTCGCGAACGCAGAGGACTCCAACGCCGTCGCGGGCCAGATCAGCGGCGACTTGAACCATACCGACGCCGATTCCGACGATGCCGACGACGCATGGACCCCGATCAGTAGCCAAGTCACGACTTACGGCACCTTCACCATGCTCGCCAACGGGCAATGGACCTATACGCTGAATAACAATCTTCCGGCGGTGCAGGCGCTGAACAACGAAAGCGACCCACTCACCGACACGATCACCGTCACCACCACAGGTGGCACCGAACAGCGGATCAACATCACCATCACCGGCACCAACGACGACGCGGTCATCTCCGGCTCCACGACGGGCACGGTGCAGGAGGCGGGCGGGTTGAACAACGCCGACGCCGGCATCCCGACAGTCACCGGCACGCTCACCGCTGCGGACGTGGACAACACGCCAAACTCCTGGATCGCGCAGACCGTAAACGATGATTACGGCACCTTCACCCTGACCGAGGCAGGGGTCTGGACCTACACGATCGACAATTCTCGTCCTGCGACCCAAGCGCTTGCCGGTGGCGCATCTGTCCTGCGCATCTTCCCCGTGGTGACAATTGACAATACCCTGACGACCGTGACCGTCACGATCGCTGGCAGCAACGACGCGCCGACCGTCACCGCTGGCGGCATCACAACCGGCGCGCTGACCGAGCCTGCGGGCACCGGGCAATTCAACCTCCGCGATGCAGATCTGTCCGGCAGCTTTACAGTCACTGATCTTGATACCGGCACAGTCTGGGCTGAAACCAACGCAGGGCCGACTTTCGCCTGGAGTGGGGGCGACCTCACGACCAGCGTCCTTGCAAACAGCGCCCGCACCGCGATCACAAATGCCTTCACCGCGGATATCAACCCCTCGGGCCAGGTGACGTGGCGCTTTGACGCGAACACCACCAGCAACATCAACCTGAACTTCCTCGCAGCGGGCGAAACCCTGACGGTGACCTTCAACATCACCGTCACCGACGGGGCGGGCGGTTCGGTGGTGCAGCCGGTGGTCATCACCTTCACCGGCACCAATGACACGCCGACCGGCACCGAGGCATGGGGCGTCTATATCACGGAAGGGCAGGCAATCACCCGTGGAGACGGTTCCGTCATAGGCACGGACAACGACCTGACGGGAACGCTGATCGACGGCCAGCATCGGGTTGTCGCCGTCGACAACGCGGTCTCTGGGACTGTTGGTGAATCGAACGCCACCTACGCCATCGCCTTCACGGATCTGGACCTGAACAACACCGGTCACACAGTCGCGCAAAGCGTGACCACAACAGCCTCTTCCGGCGTCACGATTCCTTCGGGGATCAATTTCCTCAGCTTCATGACATCGTCGCTGGCCTTTACCTCTGCGGGCAACGGCGGTCAGATCAACTGGACCTTCCAGGCACCTGACAGCGCCTTCGACTTCCTTGCCGTAGGGCAGACACTCACGATCACCTATCAGTTCAACGTCACGGACCAGAACAACGCAACCACCACGGGCGCAGGGCGGACCATCACCGTCACCGTCACCGGCACGAACGACGCCCCGACCATCACCATGGAGTCAGAGGGCGCGGTAACCGAAGATGGCACTTCCGCCGGTACGGCCAGCATCACGGGCACCCTTGCCGGTGCAGACGGCGCGAACTGGGTAGATATTGACACCACCGATGACCCACTTCTCGCCGTGAACCGAGGCAGCCATGGCACAGACGCCCAAAGCTTGCTGACCTTCGATCAGACGGCCCCCGGTGCGGAAACCGTGGATTACGCCGTAATCAACGGCACCTATGGCACGCTCTACCTGAGGGCAAACGGCACATATACCTATGTGCTGGATAACACCCGCGCGGCCACGCAGGCGCTGGACGAAGGCAGCAACGGGACCGAGGTTTTCAACTACACCATTACCGATCGCGCAGAGGCGACGGCCATCAGCAGACTGACCATCACGGTGAACGGGGCGAATGACGGCCCGGTGCTCGGGGCAGTCACAGCGCCGGCTGATGTTGTCGAGGATGCCGCCGCCGCCGCACAGGACATCTCGCTCTCCGGCAGCTTCGACGTGTCGGATGTCGATGCAAACGACACGCTCTCCATCGTCGTGGGCACCCCAGTGGTGGCGCTGACGGGCAGCAGCAATCCCCTGCCTGCCGGTCTTGCCGAGGCACTGTCCGCGGCGTTTTCGGCCAGTGGGACGGTGAACTCCAACTCCGGCGCCGGGGGCCTGACCATCGGCTGGACCTTCACCGCCAATGACCTGAACCTCGATTTCCTGAACAACGGCGACAGGCTGACCGTCACCTTCCCGATCCGCGTGTCGGACGGGACGGCGCAATCTGCTCCGCAGAATCTGACCATCACCTTCCTGGGCACGAATGATGCCCCGATTCTGGCCAACGACACCGGCGCGGTGACCGAAGCGGGCAGTGCCACGGCTGGCACGTCAAGCGTCAACGGCAATGTGCTGACGAATGACAGCGATCCGGATCAGGACGCGGTGCTGAGCGTGACCGCGGTAGAGCTCCCTGGTGGCGCAAGCTCTGCAGAGGTCGGGACTGACACGCAGATCATCGGTACATACGGCGTGCTTACGATCAGCAGCAACGGCGCGTGGAGCTATGCGCTGCGCAACGATTTTGCCGCCACGCAGGCGCTGGACGACGGGGCGAATGGGACGGATACCTTCACCCTCATCACGAGCGATGAAAACGGGGCGACACGAGGCCAGACCCTCTCGATCAACGTCACAGGCACGAATGACCTGCCTGCAGTGACAAGCGTCTCCAACATCGAAGCCGTGGCCGAAGCCGTGGATGCCGCCGCGCAGGCGATCAGCGTCAACGGGACGATCACTGTCTCAGACGTCGACCAGAATGATACCCTGACCGCCAGCCACGGCACGCCTGTGGTTCTTATGAACGGAGAACCCATCTCCCTGCCTCCGGACGTCGCGGCTGGCTTGATCGGCGCGGGCGTCTTGACCTTCACCGGCACGCCAAACTCGGATGCCGGCACGCCGCAATCCATCTCGTGGATCTATTCCGGCACGGCCGACCTCAATTTCCTGCGGGCAGGGCAGACTCTGACGATCAGTTTCCCCGTCAGCGTCAACGATGGCACGGGCGCGTCACAGACGCAGCCCCTGACCATCACCATCACCGGGTCCAATGACGGACCCATCGCCGTGGCGGATGCCTCATCGCAAGAGGCAGGCACGATCCTGAAAGAAGCAGGGGACGAACCCGCATTGGCCGGTCAACCTACGGCCAACGGCAACGTCCTGACCAATGATATCGAACTTGACCAAGGCGACACCCAGCAGGTCACCCTTGCTGGAGCGGGGACGGCTGTGCCGACCGACGCCGTCACGAACACCGGTATCACCGTGATCGGCACCTACGGGACCTTGTTGATCAACCCCGATGGCAGCTGGTCTTACACGCTGAACAACGCCGACGCCGATACCCAGGCTCTGGCAGCAGGCCAGCGTGTCACCGATGTCTTCACCTATGTGATGCAAGACGGATCCGGTGCCACCAGCAGCGCCACTCTGACCCTGCATATCGAAGGCAGCAATGACGGACCCGTCCTGACGCCCGGCATCGTTACCGGCAGCATGACCGAAGGCCCCGATGGTGCGCCCGATGGCGACAACGTTCCGACCACGTTAAGCGGGACAATCGCCTTTGCCGATCCGGATGCGGCAGATCGGCCCGGCTCGGACGGCAGCGCCTCGACAGGGGCGACACTGACCGCCGCATTGGCCGTGACAGGATCCAGCCTCAACGCCGAACAACTGACGGCGGCCAATGCCCTGATCAGCGCATTCAGCCTTTCGCTGTCGGATGGGGCCACCAACACCGGAACGATCAACTGGTCTTTCGCACCCACCCCTGCCGCGCTGGATTTCCTGCGGGCGGCGCAGACGGCGACCCTGACCTTCACCGTCACATTGAATGACGGCAACGGTGGCACGGCGAGCCAGAACGTGACCATCAACCTGACTGGCGCGAATGACGGTGTCGCGTTGCTCGAAGGTGGCGCCCGCACCGGCACTGTGACCGAACGGACCGAGGTGGAGGAACAAACCTCGCCCTCGCCCGAAAGTCTGGAGGCGACCGGTTCCTTCCGCTTTACCGATCCCGACCTTGCCGCGAACCCTGTTCAGATATTGAACCATCTCGGGGTGCTCAACGGCGCCAGCCAATTCGGCGGTACGCTCACGCAGATCAACAGGATCGTGGATGCGGCGACCGGCACCAAAGAGGTGACTTGGACCTATCGCATCGATCCGGCCAATCTCAACCTTCAGCAACTCGGGGCTGGCGAAACGCTGACAGAAACCTTCACCATCCGCGTGCTGGATCAGGCGGCGGGCGGCATCCTGCTGCAACCCATCACCATCACCCTGACGGGCACCAATGACCGCCCGGTCATCACGGCCACCGATGTGACGGGCAGCACGACCGAAGGCGATTTGCTTGCTTCGATGACCGACAGCGGCAGCATCAGCTTTGACGATCTCGATACGACCGATCTCGTCAGCGTCACCCATGCCTTCCAAAACGTTGGCTGGAGCGGGGGCACCCTTCCCGCCGGCCAGCAAGCCGAACTGGAAGCTGCGCTTGCGAACGCCTTCACGCTGTCGGGCGCTGGGACGGCCGCAGCCGCGAACAGCGGAGCAGTGACCTGGAACTTCTCTCTCCTCTCAACGATGGTTGAATTCCTCGGCGCTGGCCAGACGCTGACCGTGACCTACCGCATCACCGCGACAGACGATTCCGGCGACACGGCCACGAACAGCGCCACGCAGAACGTCACCATCACGATCACCGGCACGAACGACCTGCCTGTCATCACCGGTCAGGACACCGGCGATCGTAGCGTGACCGAGGGAACCGATTCAGTTGCTAGCGGCACGCTGCAAATCATGGATCTCGACGCGGGCGAAGCCCTGTTCCGGGTGCTGACCAATCAAGCCGCGACCTATGGCACCTATTCGATCAATGCCGCAGGGGAATGGTCCTATTCCCTCAACAACCAGAACGAAACGGTTCAGGCCCTTTCGGCGGGCGAAACGATCACCGACACGCTGACCTTCACCGCCGCCGATGGCACGACAACGACGGTCGCCATCACCATCACCGGTACGAATGACGCGCCTGTCATCACCGGACAGACGGCAGGCGACCGCAGCGTGACCGAGGAGTCGGACCTTTCCGCCTCCGGCACCCTCGGGGTGACGGATGTGGATGACGGTGAGGCCACCTTCCAGCCGCAGACCGGCACCGCTGCCAGCTTCGGCACCTATTCGATCAATGCCGCAGGGGAATGGTCCTATACCCTCAACAACCAGAACGAAACGGTTCAGGCCCTGTCGGCGGGCGAAACGATCACCGACACGCTGACCTTCACCACCGCCGATGGCACGACAACGACGGTCGCCATAACCATCACCGGTACGAATGACGCGCCTGTTATCACCGGACAGACGGCAGGTGACCGCAGCCTGACTGAGGAGTCGGACCTTTCCGCCTCCGGCACCCTCGGGGTGACGGATGTGGATGACGGCGAGGCCACCTTCCAGCCGCAGACCGGCACCGCTGCCAGCTTCGGCACCTATTCGACCAATGCCGCAGGGGAATGGTCCTATACCCTCAACAACCAGAACGAAACGGTTCAGGCCTTGTCGGCAGGCGAAACGGTCACCGACACGCTGACCTTCACCACCGCCGATGGCACGACAACGACGGTCGCCATCACCATCACCGGTACGAATGACGCGCCCGTGGTGACAACGGCCGACGGTGCCAACCTTGGCATCGTGGAAGACCAGGGTGAACAGTCGGATGGTGCCGTTGCGGGGGCCCTTACAGCCAGTGGCCAACTCACCGCCTCCGATGCCGACGAGGGTGAGACTGCAGGCCTGACATGGTCCACCACGTCCACCTCTGCCTACGGTACCTTCACACTCAATCCGAACGGCAGCTGGACCTTCACTCTGAACCCGGCTGTCGCAGAGTCTCTGTCGGAAAACGATACGATCACCGAGCAGTTCACCGCCATTGTTTCCGATGGACAAGGAGGCACAGCTCAACAGGTGGTAACCGTCCGCATCAACGGCACCAATGACGCGCCGGTCATTTCCACCACCTCCACCGTCACCGGCAGCGTGACGGAAACCGGAACCGGAACAACGCCCCCTGCAACGCCAGTCACCGCCACCGGCACCCTTGTGGCGACCGATCCAGATACCGGCGACACGCTGGCTTGGTCTATCGTTGGCGCAGCGGCAGGCACTTTCGGCAATCTGACCCTTTCCGGAGCGGTTTGGACCTACACCTTGGACGATAGCCTTGCCACGACGCAGGCACTCACCACAGGGCAGACACGAACCGAAACCTTCACCCTGCGCGTGACCGACAGCCAAGGTGTCAGCCGGGATCAGACCATCACTGTCACCGTGACGGGCCGCAATGAGGTTTTCACCGGATTTGACGACATCGACGACAACCTGACCGGCACAGGAACGGCTGACAGCCTGATCGGTCTGAGCGGCGATGACACGCTGTCCGGGGCATCTGGTAATGATGTGATCTTTGGCGGTCTTGGCGATGACAGCATGGTCGGTGGATCCGGAGATGACATGATCCATGCCGATGGTGGGTCGGATATCGCCGAAGGCGGATCGGGCAACGACACCCTCGTTCTGGCAGGCAACTGGGCCGACTACGACATCAGCTTTGCCGGCGGAGCCTACACTTTCACTGCCGCAAACGGCGACTCCGTCCGCGCGACGGGGATCGAATCCATACGCTTCGGCGATGGTCCGGCGGTAGCCATTGCTGCTGTCCTGAATGACACGCCCACCGCAGGGACAGACAGCGCGACAATCGCCGAAGACGGGACGCTCACGATTCCGCTTTCGGCACTGCTCGGCAATGATGAGGATGCCGATACCCCCCTCGGGGATATCCTCACGATCACCGCCGTATCGGCGGGATCGGGCGGCTCGGTCCGGATCGATGGCAACAATGTTATCTTTACGCCGACGCCAAACTTCAGCGGACCGGCCTCTTTCTCCTACACAGTGACGGATGCAAATGGCGCCACGGCAACCGGCACGGTCAATGTCACCGTCACCCCTGTGAATGACGCGCCGGTCGTGGCGTCACCGCTGGCCGATCAGGCGGGCACCGAGGACACGGCCGTCACCTTCACGGTGCCGCCCGGAACCTTCACCGATGTGGACAACGCGACGCTGACCCTCAGCCTCGGCGCTGGCACGCCGGAATGGCTGTCGATCAACGCGGAGGGTGTCATCAGCGGCACGCCGCCGGCCAACTTCAACGGCACGGTCAGCGTGACCGTGGTGGCGACGGATGCGGGCGGCCTGACGGCCACGTCCACCGTCAACATCGCCATCGCGGCGGTGAATGACGCGCCGGTCGTGGCGTCACCGCTGGCCGATCAGGCGGGCACCGAGGACACGGCCTTTACCTTCACGGTGCCGCCCGGAACCTTCACCGATGTGGACAACACGACGCTGACCCTCAGCCTCGGCGCTGGTACACCGGAATGGCTGTCGATCAGCGCGGAAGGCGTCATCAGCGGCACGCCGCCCGCCAACTTCAACGGCACGGTCAGCGTGACCGTGGTGGCAACGGATGCCGGCGGCCTGACGGCCACGTCCACCTTCAACATCGCCATCGCGGCGGTGAATGACGCGCCGGTCGTGGCGTCACCGCTGGCCGATCAGGCGGGCAGCGAGGACACGGCCGTCACCTTCACGGTGCCGCCCGGAACCTTCACCGATGTGGACAACGCGACGCTGACCCTCAGCCTCGGCGCTGGCACGCCGGAATGGCTGTCGATCAGCGCGGAAGGCGTCATCAGCGGCACGCCGCCGGCCAACTTCAACGGCACGGTCAGCGTGACCGTGGTGGCAACGGATGCCGGCGGCCTGACGGCCACGTCCACCTTCAACATCGCCATCGCGGCGGTGAATGACGCGCCGGTCGTGGCGTCACCGCTGGCCGATCAGGCGGGCAGCGAGGACACGGCCTTTACCTTCACGGTGCCGCCCGGAACCTTCACCGATGTGGACAACGCGACGCTGACCCTCAGCCTCGGCGCTGGCACGCCGGAATGGCTGTCGATCAGCGCGGAAGGCGTCATCAGCGGCACGCCGCCGGCCAACTTCAACGGCACGGTCAGCGTGACCGTGGTGGCAACGGATGCCGGCGGCCTGACGGCCACGTCCACCTTCAACATCGCCATCGCGGCGGTGAATGACGCGCCGGTCGTGGCGTCACCGCTGGCCGATCAGGCGGGCAGCGAGGACACGGCCTTTACCTTCACGGTGCCGCCCGGAACCTTCACCGATGTGGACAACACGACGCTGACCCTCAGCCTCGGCGCTGGTACACCGGAATGGCTGTCGATCAGCGCGGAGGGTGTCATCAGCGGCACGCCGCCCGCCAACTTCAACGGCACGGTCAGCGTGACCGTGGTGGCAACGGATGCGGGCGGCCTGACGGCCACGTCCACCTTCAACATCGCCATCGCGGCGGTGAACGACGCGCCGGTCGTGGCGTCACCGCTGGCCGATCAGGCGGGCACCGAGGACACGGCCGTCACCTTCACGGTGCCGCCCGGAACCTTCACCGATGTGGACAACGCGACGCTGACCCTCAGCCTCGGCGCTGGCGCACCGGAATGGCTGTCGATCAGCGCGGAGGGTGTCATCAGCGGCACGCCGCCGGCCAACTTCAACGGCACGGTCAGCGTGACCGTGGTGGCGACGGATGCCGGCGGCCTGACGGCCACGTCCACCTTCAACATCGCCATCGCGGCGGTGAACGACGCGCCGGTCGTGGCGTCACCGCTGGCCGATCAGGCGGGCACCGAGGACACGGCCGTCACCTTCACGGTGCCGCCCGGAACCTTCACCGATGTGGACAACGCGACGCTGACCCTCAGCCTCGGCGCTGGCGCACCGGAATGGCTGTCGATCAGCGCGGAGGGTGTCATCAGCGGCACGCCGCCGGCCAACTTCAACGGCACGGTCAGCGTGACCGTGGT
Organism: Fuscovulum sp.; assembly: GCA_035192965.1. NCBI lineage: Bacteria > Pseudomonadati > Pseudomonadota > Alphaproteobacteria > Rhodobacterales > Paracoccaceae > Fuscovulum > Fuscovulum sp. The sequence goes on from CP136571.1 coordinate 3,871,453, forward strand.
GGCGACGGATGCCGGCGGCCTGACGGCCACGTCCACCTTCAACATCGCCATCGCGGCGGTGAACGACGCGCCGGTCTTTACCGGGATTCTGCCCGACCAATTCCTCGACGAAGATACGCCCTACAGCTACACCGTACCGGAGGGCACCTTCGCCGACGTTGACGATGACACCGTGACCTACAGCCTTGCCGTCGGATCGCCCCAGTGGCTGTCGATCAACAGCTCCACAGGTCAGATTACCGGCGTGCCGCCGACCGACTTTACCGGCACCGTTACGGTGACGGTGGTGGCGACCGATGCGGGCGGGCTGACAGCTTCGGAGAGTTTCGATCTGGCCGTCACGCCCTTCAACGATGCGCCTGCCGTATCGGTCACAGTTACCCCGGGCTTGCGTGAGAATCCGGCCCTTGGGGCGGTTGCAGCGGTGCTTGAGGTGGCAGATGTCGACTCGGATCCGGCCAACAGCAGCTTCTTCCTGGAAGATGATGCCGGCGGTCGCTTCGCGCTTGATGGTTCCAACATCGTGGTGGCCAACCCGCTGTTGCTGGATTTCGAACAAGCCTCCAGTTACACCGTAAGGGTCAGAGTAACAGATGAGGGCGGTGCCCAGACCACGCGGGTCATCACCATCAATCTGGCTGACGAGGTGTCGGAAACCGTAGTCGGCAGCGCCGCGGACAACTTGATCGTTTCCGATGCAGGAAACGACTCCCTCAGCGGCTTGGGCGGCAATGACCGCCTGGTCGCAGGTGCAGGCAATGACACGCTCGATGGCGGTACCGGGAACGACACGCTTGAAGGGGGAACCGGAGACGATCTCTATATCGTCGACGGCGCCGGGGACGTGATCGTGGAAGGCGCCGGAAACGGAACCGACACGTTGCGTACAAGCGTCCGGTACAGTCTCGGTGCGAACGCCCACATCGAACATCTCGCCACCACGGATGATGCCGGTACCGCGGCCATCAACCTGATCGGCAACGGCTTCAGCCAGACCATCACCGGCAATGCCGGGGTGAATAACCTGCTTGGCGGCGGCGGGAATGACATCCTGTTCGGCGGCGCTGGCAATGACAGCCTTACCGGTGGGACAGGGATCGACACGCTGCATGGCGGCGCGGGCAACGATGTCTACTTCATCGATGACGCCGACGATGCCATCGTCGAAACCGCCGGCAACGGAACGGCTGACCGCGTGATCGCTTCGGTCAGCTTCGCCCTGGCCGAGGATGACAACATCGAAACCATGGCCACAGTTGCACAAGCGGCAACAACGCCCATCAATCTGACCGGCAACGGCCTCGCCCAATCCATCACAGGCAACGCCGGGGCCAACCTCCTCAACGGCTTGGGCGGCAATGACCGCCTGATCGCAGGTGCAGGCAATGACACGCTTGATGGCGGTACCGGGAACGACACGCTTGAAGGGGGAACCGGAGACGATCTCTATATCGTCGACGGCGCCGGTGACGTGATCGTGGAAGGCGCCGGAAACGGAACCGACACGGTGCGTACAAGCGTCCGGTACAGTCTGGCCACAGATGCTCACATCGAACATCTCGCCACCACGGATGATTCAGGCACCGCGGCCATCAACCTGATCGGCAACAGCCTCGCCCAATCCATCACAGGCAACGCCGGGGCCAACATCCTGAACGGCTTGGGTGGCGATGACCGGCTGAACGGACGCGGTGGCAATGACACGCTCGATGGCGGTACCGGGAATGACACGCTCGAAGGGGGAACAGGAAGCGATACATTCGTGTTCACGAACAACTTCGGCAGAGATGTGATTACCGATTTCAACACAGCCGCAGTCGGCGAGGTCATAGACCTGTCCGCGCTCACGAACATCGAGGACTGGACTGATCTGACAACAAACCACCTGCGGACAGAAGGAGGCAACGCCGTCATTTTCGATGGCACAAACACGATCACCCTGAATGGTGTCACGATCGCATCGCTCAGCGCAGGTGACTTTCTTTTCTAAAACAAGAACACCATCATGAACGGCGCAGTCAGACATTTGCGACTGCGCCGATCAGCAGGCACTCAACCGCCAAGTTTGTGATTCAAGGCGGGGAAACCCTTGGATCACGAACTGTCAGCGTTTCGACACCGCATCAAGAACCGCCGCGATCTGACCCCAGATCGCGGCGACTGCGTCTTCGGGGGGTGGCACCGGCGTGGCAAACACCGCATCGCGCATCCCCACGGTATAGATGGCCCAGATCGCCGGCAGCGCATCCTCCAGCGCCACCGTCTGTCGGAACACACCTGCCCCCTGCCCCGCCCGGATCAGCGCCCCCACCGGGGCCAGAAACGCCTGTCGGTCGGCGCGGTTTGCGGCCTCTGCCGCCTCGGACCAAGTCCAGCCATGCGCCTGCAAGACCCGCAACAGCTTTGGGTCGGCCAGATCGAACGCGGCCCAATCCACTAGGATCGCGCGCAGCCTGTCCACCTCGCTGCCTGGCCCGGCGGCAATCGCCTCGGTCCGCTCCAGCAGCGCGCCATAGACCCCTTTCACCAAGGCCGCGATCAGCCCGACCTTCCCGTCGAAATAAGCGTTGATCAGGCTGTGTGACACACCGGCCCGCCGCGACACCTCGACCACGGAAATCGCCTCAACCCCGCGCTCGGCCGCGATGGCGCGCGCCGCATCCAGCAGGGCCTGCCGGGTGGATTGCTTCTGCGCCTCACGGCGGGCGCGGGCGGGTTCGGAAAGAGTGTAACTGCGCGTCATGACGTGGGGGTGTAGCCGCTATGCAGAAATTGTCAAAGACAATGTCTTGCGCTTTCCGGCCATCCTTCCTATTTCCACTTACAATGTAAATGAAAATTTGATGGACCTCCGATGATCCAGATTGTGGATGACATGCCCGAACACCTGCGCCGCCTTGCCCTTCGGGCGATGGACGATGGCCTTCTGAACCTGACCACCGCTGAACGCACCGATGTGGCCACCGAACTGTACCGCCTTGCCGATGCCATCACCGTCAACCCGGTGACACAGGGCGATATCGACGCAAAGCATCAGGCGATCCGCCGCGTGGCTTGGTTGACCAAATGGCTGGAACGGGCGGCACAGGCACCGGCACAGACACCGGCAAAGATCGGGCAATAGCACTGCCGCCGCGTCGCTGAACAGGCCCTGTTATCGCATATCAGCCTTGCGATTTTGCCTAGCAGCAGCACTTGGCCCATGTCGGAGGCAAGGCATTTCGCCGACCCACCGAAAGGAACGATCATGCTGCCCAAGATCCGCACCGCCACCACCGCCGCCATCGCGGCCATCGCCCTTGCCGCTACGGTCGCCGCGCCTGTTCAGGCAGGCCAGCGCGAACGCGACTTCCTCAAGGGCGTCGCCGCCACCGTCATCGTCGGCACCGTCATCAACGGTCTGAACACCCAGCGCGCCCAGGCCCAGCCGCGCTATTATCAGGAACCGCGCCACTACCAGCAGCCGCGTCAGCATCAGCAGCCGCAATACTATACCCCCGGCCCGCGCGAACCGGCCTACTTCGCCCAGCCCGTGCGGCCCAGCCTTTCCACCACCGCCGCCGCGCAGGCCTTCAAAAGCTATAGCCCGTCGGAACGCCGCGCGATCCAGCGCCAGCTTGCCCGCGCCGGTTACTACAACGGCGGCATCGACGGCGTCTTCGGCCCCGGCACCTATCGCGCCGTCGCCGCCTATGCCGCCGACCGTGGCCTGCAAGGCCGCATCGACAGCGCCTCGGGCGCTTATACCGTCTATGACAGCCTGATCTACTGAACAAAAAGGGGCACCCTTTCTGGGCGCCCCGCGAGTGTCGGCCCCTGCCCCGCAGGCAGGGGCATCTACCGGATCAGGGCGATTCACCGACCCTCAGGAATCTGGCCCCGCCCGCGCCCATGCCGCTGCGCGCGCCCGAAATCATCCGCGCCCCCGGCGCCGCCGCCCGCGAGGCGCGGTCAAGCTGGGCCAAAAGGTCGGCCAACACGCCTTCGACCGGAACGGTGATGGCAACGGGTTTGCCATTCATCTCCGCCTTGGCGGAAATGACCGACACCACCTCAAACCCATAGGCGGTGTCGCGGAACACAGGGGCACCGGATGCGCCGAAATCCACCGGGCAATCTAGCACGGCAACGCGGCCTTCGGTGCCCAACACAGAACAGGCATCCTGCATCGAGGCCGCCTCTGACCGATCCTTCGCATAGGACACGATCTCCACCCGGTCGCCGCCCCGCGGAAAGGACCCGGTCGATGCGGGCGTGATCGACGGCAGCAGGATCGGCTGCGCAAGCTTTATCAGGCCCAGATCGTTGCCGGTCTGGTTCATCTGCGCCTCGCTGCCGTCCTCAAGACCGGGGAGGTAGTCGGGATGCGGCAGAATCATCGCGCCTTCGCGGTGGGCCTCGGCTCGGCCATCGCGCCATCCGGCAAGGAATGTCAGGTCCGAGGGACGATACGGCTCTCCCGTCGCCTTGTCGTAAAGGCAATGCGCCGCCGTCAACACCACATCCGGCGCAATCAGGGTGCCGGTGCAAAAGCCCTTCGACCCGAGGTCGATGCGCCCGACCGCCGCCCATCGCCCGGCGATCACGCCGGTCTCAAGCGGGCGCAGGTTGCCATCCCCGGCAAGTGCCGGTTGTGCCAAAAGGGCCAGCCAAATCAGAACGCCACGCAACCGCATCCTCCATCCACCATGACTGACCACGACTCTGGCCACGACTCTGGCCACAGACGTGACATGCGAAGCGGGCGAAATGGCGGCAGAGTCACGGAAGCGTCGGGGCCATGGCGCGGTATCGCGCCTCTGCCGCCGGTCGTGGCCGGCAAGGCCGCATCGACAGCGCCTCGGGCACCTCTACCGTCTATGACAGCCTGATCTACTGAACGCAAAAGGGGCGCCCCGGTCATCACCGGGGCGCCCCCTTTTACCGATCCGCGATCAGCGGATCAGTTCGTCACATTCGCCGTGCCTTCCAGCACCGGCGCTGCCACCTGCCCCGTGCGGGCAATCTCGATCCGGCGGGGCTTCAACGCCTCGGGCGTTTCGCGCACCAGATCGATGTGCAGCATCCCATGTTCATGCACCGCGCCGGTCACGCGCACATGATCGGCCAGCGCAAAGCGGCGCTCGAAAGCGCGGGTCGCGATGCCACGATGCAGATAGGTCTTGGCCTCATCCTCGGGGGCCTTGCGGGCGGTCACCACCAGCGTGCCATCCTTCACCTCGACGCCCAGCTCCTCGGGCGTGAACCCGGCCACGGCGATCGAGATGCGATAGGCATCCTCGGCGGTCTTTTCGATGTTGTAGGGCGGATAGGTCGGCTGTGCGACATCGGTCGTCAGCACGCGATCCATCAGGTCGGCAATCCGGTCAAAACCGACGGTCGCACGGTACAGCGGCGCAAAATCAAGATTACGCATAGGGGTCATCCTCCAGTGAGCGATGCTATGTGATGCCCTCCTCATCGGACGGGCGGGGAACGCACCGGCCCTGTCGCAGGCACCGGTACCCCCCCGATTTGGGAACAGCCCCGCCGGGTTTCAAGACCCCCGCCAGCCCATCCGTCACACCTGCGTCAGGGCGCAACCTTCACGAACTTCGCCCCGCCACCCCCGCCGGACAGCACCTTCGGCCCCGGCGCGGCACGCGGCGCACCCGCCGCCATCTCCGCCTGCAACACCGCCAGCGGCTCCATCAGCGGCACGGCCAGCGAAACCGGCTTGCCCTCCACCACCGCCTTGGCCGACACGACCGACACGATCCGCACCTCGCCATCGCGCATCGCAAAGACGGGCGCGCCGGATGCGCCGAATTCCACCGCGCAGGTCAACACCATCAGATCGCTGCGCTGCGCCATGATCTCGCAGACCTCCTGCAAGGACGGCGCTTCCGACCGGTCCATCGCATAGGACACGATCCCCACCTCTTCGCCCATCATCGGCGACCAGTCGGTGGCAAAGGGCGTCACCTGCGGCAGGCGGATCGGCTGGTCCAGCCGCAGCAGCGCCAGATCCACCCCGACATTCCCCAGATCCTCGCCCACGTCAAAAGCATAGCCCGGATGCACCAGCGCCCGCGCCACATTGCGGTAAGCCTCGGCCCGCCCGTTGCGCCACCCGGCCAGAAACTGCAAATCCGCCTCGTCGATGCGCGCGCCGGTTTCCTTGTCGAACAGGCAATGCGCCGCGGTCAGCACAAGATCATCGGCAATCAGCGCGCCCGTGCAGAACCCCCGCCCGCCCAATTCGATCCGCCCCACCGCCTGCCAGCCTTTGCCCTCTTGCACCGTCTGCAAGGCGCGCATGCTCGGCTCTTCGGCCAAGGCGGGGGCAGCAATCAACGACAGCACAAGGGCAACAAAGCGCATTCCACACCTTCCGTCCGGGATCGCATTCCCGCTACCCCGCCATTCCGGCAGAAGTTTGGCAGCCCCCCCGCGCGCCGTCCAGTCACCGCAAGACCGCGGGTGAATACCCAAGCCCAGTGATGCAATTCGACCGCCCTGCCGTTTCATCTTGGCCCAAATACCCAATCGACAGCGCAGCCAGGCGCAGCGCACGCAAACCGATGCCCAACGCACCCAGCGCCCCCACGATTTCTGATCCAGAAATCGTGCAAAATTCTGTGTCAGAATTTTCCTGCGCCCAACTGGCCCCGTCACGCCCCAGGTCGTCACGCCTCGGTCAAGGCACGCGGCTTCGGCCCGCCTGTCGCCCAGTCCAGCAATTCCACCGTATGCACCACCGGCACCCCGGTCCCCGATCCGATCTGCATCATGCAGCCGATATTCCCGGCCGAGATCACATCCGGCGCCTTCGCCTCCAGCGTCCGCACCTTGCGCGCCTTCAACTCTTTGGAAATCTCGGGTTGCAGCAGGTTATACGTCCCCGCCGACCCGCAGCACAGATGGCTGTCGGCAGGTTCTACCACCTCGAACCCCACCCGCTTCAGCAGGTCTTTCGGCGCGGTCTTGATCTGCTGGCCATGCTGCAACGAACAGGCCGCGTGATAGGCCACGCGCAGCCCCTTCGCCGCCCCCTGCGGCAGCCCGATCCGCGCCAACAGCTCCGACACGTCACAGGCCAGCGCCGAGACCCGCTTTGCCGCCTCGGCCTCGGCTTCGGTGCGGAACATATGGCCGTAATCCTTAACCGTCGTGCCACAGCCGCTGGTGTTGATGACGATGGCGTCCAGCCCGTCGCCTTCCACTTCCGCCATGAAGGCGCGGATATTGGCGGCGGCAAATCCATGCGCCTCCGCCTCGCGCCCCATATGATGCGTCAGCGCCCCGCAGCAGCCCATGCCACGCGGCACCACCACCTCACATCCCAACCGCCGCAGCAGCCGGATCGTGGCATCGTTGATATCGGTGTTCAGTGCCTTCTGCGCGCAGCCCGTCATCAGCGCCACCCGCATCTTGCGCGCACCCATCGGGGCAAAGCTCTGCGGGTCGTCGTTGCGCGATACGGGCGGCACCCGCTTTGGCACCATCTCCAGCATCGCCTGCACCCGCGCATCCGGGATCAAACGCGCAAAGGGTTTGCCGATCTTGGCCAACAAAAGCGCCACCCGGAACCGCATCGGATAAGGCAGAACCTTGGCCAGCACGAACCGCAGCGCCCGGTCCGTGATGGGCCGCTTATAAGTCGCCTCGATATGCGCGCGGGCATGGTCCACCAGATGCATGTAATGCACCCCCGATGGGCAGGTCGTCATGCAGGACAGGCAGGAAAGGCAGCGGTCGATATGCTTCACCGTCCGCGCATCCGCCGCGCGACCCGTCTCCAGCATGTCCTTGATCAGGTAGATCCGCCCGCGCGGGCTGTCCAACTCATCGCCCAGCACCTGATAGGTGGGGCAGGTCGCCGTGCAGAACCCGCAATGCACGCAAGACCGCAAGATCTCGTTCGATCGCGCCAGCGCCGGGATCGCCAGCTGCTCCGGGGTGAAATTCGTCTGCATCAGATCACCTCAGACCAGAAGGAAGAAAAGAAAGACCGCCGTCAGCGCCACCCCGCCCGCCAGCGCGGGCCACATCCAGCGCGGGCTGTCCGGCGCGATCACGCCGCGCAGCGCCTGCGCCAGCGCGGCCACCGCCACGGGCGCGGCCCCCAGCTTCACCAGAAACCGCACCGCGCCGTTATCCGCTGCCGGATCATTCACCACCCAGACAATCCCCAGCGCCGCCACCGCCAGCCCCACGCCCAGCGCCGCCCTGGCACGCGGCAACAGGCACAGCGACACAAACACCGCCACCGGATACGCGATCAGCAGGACCCCCATCTCAGACCGCCCTCATCAAACCGGGATTGAACACCCCTTTCGGATCGAACTTCGCCCGCAACCCCGCCGACAGCGCGGCAAGGGCCGCAGGCTCCGGCGGAAAGGCCGGCACTCCGCCTGCCCCGCGCACCCGCGTCGCATGGCCCGCAAACAGCCCCAGCCGCGCGCGCAGGTCTACCCCTGCCGCCACCAGCAGCCAGACCAGCCCGCCGCCCCAATCATACATCACCGCGTCCGCCCCCGCCCGCGCCACCAGCCCCGGCGCCTCGGACGGCGTCACCGCCAGCCGCCAGACATCGCCCTCGCGCCCATGAAACGGCGCCACATCCCGCACCGCCTGCCAGACCGCGCCATCCACCTCATCCACCGCACCAAACCGCGCCAGCGCCTTGGTCAACTCCCCCAGCCGATAGCGGACCGAGGTTTCAAACCCCTCCACCCGCAGGAAAACCCCGCGCCCCGGCCAGAAGGCCGCCCCGGTCACGTCAAAAGGCGATCCCAGCGCCGCCGCCATCGCCTCTACCGCCTGCGCATCCTTCTGGACGTCCACGCACAGGGTGCCCGCCACTTCCGGCGCGGGCAGCAGCTTGAACGCCACCTCCGTGATCACCCCCAGCGTGCCATGCGATCCGGCCAGCAGCTTCACCAGATCATAGCCCGTCACATTCTTCATCACTCGCCCGCCATTGCGGATGACCGTCCCGGTCCCATCCACAAAGCGCAGACCGATCATGCTGTCGCGGCAGGCCCCGGCCTGCACCCGGCGCGGCCCGCTGGCATTGGCGGCCACCACCCCGCCGATGGTGCTCTCGCCCGCGCGCCCCAGCAGCCCGCGCATGTCCGGCGGCTCAAACGGCAACCGCTGCCCTTCGGCCGCCAGCGCCGCCTCCACCTGCGCCAAGGGCGTTCCCGCCTGCACCACCAGCGTCAGCGCGCCGGGCTCATAGAGCGTGATCCCCGCCAGCCCCCCGGTTTCCATCACCTCGCCCGGTCCAACCGCGCCAATCCCCCGCGTGCCACCCCCGCGCAGCACAAAGGGCGCGTTGGCCACGCGCACCAGCTCCGCCAGCTCCGCTTCACTCCCCGGTCGCATCGCCACGCCTCATCCCTTCAGCGCCCCACTGCGCCCGATGGTGAAAGAGAAAGCCCTGCCCCCTCTTCTCTGTTCAAATATCCCACGGGGGTCCGGGGGTGTGAAACCCCCGGTCCCGCACTCTCAGGCCGCGCGACGGCTCGCCGTCACATAGAGCGGAAACACCTTCGCCGGATTCAGCAGCCAGCCGGGATCGAACACATCCTTCACCCGCAACTGCGCCTCCATATCGTCGCGCGTGAATTGCACATCCATCAGATCGCGCTTCTCCACCCCCACGCCATGCTCGCCGGTCAGGCAGCCGCCCACCTCGACACAGAGCTTCAGGATATCCGCCCCCAGCGCCTCGGCCAGGTCCAGATCACCGGGCTTGTTGGCGTTGAAGATGATCAGCGGGTGCATGTTGCCATCCCCCGCATGGAACACATTCGCCACCCGCAGCCCGTACCCGTCCGACAATTCCGCAATCCGGCGCAGCACGAAGGACAGTTCCGATACCGGGATCGTGCCATCCAGACAGATGTAATCCCCCATCTGCCCCATCGCCCCGAAGGCCGATTTCCGGCCCAGCCAGATGCGCTTGGCCTCATCCTCGCTTGCCGCCTCGCGATACGCCACCGGATTGTGCGGCGCGGCAATCGCCTTGATCCGGCCAAGCTGTTCATCAATCTCGGCGGGGCTTCCCTCCACCTCCACGATCAGCAGCGCCTCGCAATCGGGGTATCCCGCCTTGGCAAAAGCCTCGGTCGCCTCGATGCAGGGGCGGTCCATGAACTCGATCGCCACCGGCAGCAGCCCGCCCTTGATGATGTCGGACACACATGCCCCCGCCACCTCGTTCGATCCGAACCCCATCAGCACCGGGCGCGCGCCCTCGGGCTTGGGCAGGATGCGCAGCCACGCCTCCGTCACCACGCCCAACTGCCCCTCAGACCCGCAGATCACCCCCAGCAGGTCCAGCCCGCCCGCATCCATATAGGGCCCGCCCACCTGCACCACCTCACCCGCCATGGTGACCATGGTCACGCCCAGCAGGTTGTTGGTGGTGACCCCGTATTTCAGGCAATGCGCCCCTCCGGAATTCATCCCGATATTCCCGGCAATCGCACAGGCCAACTGGCTCGATGGATCGGGCGCGTAAAAGAACCCCTCCGCCTCCACCGCGCCGGTCACGGAAAGGTTGGTCCGCCCCGATTGCACCCGGATGAACCGGTTGGGATAATCCGTCTCGATCACCGCATTCATCCGCGCCACACCCAGCACCACCGCATCAGGGGTGGGCAACGACCCGCCCGCCAGCGACGTGCCCGCGCCGCGCGGGATCACTTTCACGCCTTCCTCATGGCAGGCGCGCATCACGGCGGCGACCTCTTCGGTCGTGCGCGGCAACACCACCGCCATCGGCAAACAGCGATAGGCGGTCAGCGCATCGCATTCATAGGCCCGGGTCTCGGTCGGGTCGGTGATCAGCGCATCTGCAGGCAGCACTTCGGCCAGCCGCGCCACGATCCGCGCGCGTTTGGCAAGGATCACCGGATCGGGAACGGGCATTTCCATGGGATCGGTCCTTTTGCTAGGGCGTCGCAGAATTGGTAAAAAGATATAACCAATTTACCGGGCTGACAAGCGCCATTCCCGCGCCTAACCATCAACCCATGACCATACCCTTCCATATCGGCAGCCTGACTGCACCCGATCTGATCGCTGTGGCGGCGTACATCCTGCTCTGGGTGGCCAGCGGCTGGATCATCGAAAACCCGCCCGCGCGGTTCCCATCGGTCACGGTCATCATGAAACAATACCGCCGCGATTGGATGGGCGAGTTTGTCACCCGCCAACCCCGCATCTTCGACGCCACCCTGATCGACTCGCTTCGCCAAGGCACGGCCTTCTTCGCCTCGGCCTGCATGATCGCCATCGGCGGTGGTGTGGCGCTGATCGGCAATTCCGACCGGGTCGAGGGTCTGGCCGCCGACCTGACCCTCGGTCAGGCCGGCCCGCTGATCGAAATGAAGATCATCCTCGTCATCGCCTTCCTTGCCAATGCGCTGTTGAAATTCATCTGGGCGCATCGGCTGTTCGGCTATTGCTCCATCCTGATGGGGGCAGTGCCCAACAACATCACCGATCCCAACGCCGCAATCCGCGCCGGGCAGGCGGCGGAAATCAACATCACCGGCGCGCGCAGCTTCAACCGGGGCCTGCGGTCGATCTATTTCGCGCTCGGCGCGCTGGGGTGGCTGTTCGGCCCCTACGGATTGATCTTTGCCGGCCTTGCCAGCGCCGCCGTCCTGATGCGACGCGAATTCGCGTCGCATTCCCGCGATGTCATGCTGAAGCGCTGATCCGCTTCGCGCCGCGCCGCCCTTCGATCAACCACGCCGCAATCGCCAGACCCGCCGCCAGCAGGAGCCAGACCCATCCCGGCAACAACGGCGCGATGGTCAGATCCTGCGTCACATAGGCCCCACGCGGGGTGATCCCCACCCAGCCGCGCCCGGCCGCAGGCCGCCCCTCGCGCACCGCGCGAATGTCCGGCACGCCCTCTTCCAGCCGCAGGATGCCGCCATTCGTGGGCGTCACCACCGGCTCCAGCACCGCAACCGTGGCGATGGTTTCCACGAATTCACGCGGGGCAGATGGCCCCACCGCCACCACCCGCGTCAGATCGCCCTGCTCCAGCCGGTACAGCCCCATCATCGGTGCCTGCCAGACCATCTCATACCGCCCCGGCGAAACTTCGGGCATCGGCAGCACCACCACCGCCCCATCCGGCCCCGTGATCGTCAGATCACCCGGCGGTTCCTCGGCAATCGATCGCCGCCGCACCGTCAGTTCCTGCCCCGTGGTTGTGGCGGTCAGCGCCTCTTCCTCAAGCTCGGGTTCCTTCAGCATCCAATGTGCCAGCCGCCGCAACAACTCCAACTGCGGCCCGCCGCCCTCATACCCCCGGCCCCAAAGCCAGGCGTGGTCCGAAGCCAGCACCGCAACCCGCCCCTCATCCACCCGGTTCAGCACCAGCAGCGGACGGTCATCCGCACCCGACATCACCACTTGCCCCGCGCGCGGGATCACGTCGATCTGCCGGAACCAACGGCCCCAGCCGCCTTCGGGCGCCAATTCCTCCAGCCCCTCGGTCACGGGATGGCGCCGCCCCAGATCGGTCAGCGCCGGGCGGAAGCCGCCCTCGGTCACCCGCGAGGTGGGTTCCACCGGCAGCACATCGGCCAAGGGCGACCGCCACAGCGAATCCACCGCCCCAAATTCCGGCCCCGCCGCCACCAGCACCGTGCCGCCGTTGCGCACATATTGCGCGACGTTTTCCAGATAGGACATCGGAAGGATGCCCCGCATCCTGTATCGGTCGAACACGATCAGATCGAATTCCTCGATCTTTTCCACGAACAATTCCCGCGTCGGAAAGGCGATCAGCGACAGTTCCGTCACCGGAATCCCGTCCTGCTTTTCCGGCGGCCGCAGAATGGTGAAATGCACGAGGTCGACCGACGCATCCGATTTCAGCAGGTTCCGCCACACCCGTTCCCCGGCATGCGGCTCGCCCGATACGAGCAGCACCCGAAGGCGATCCCGCACCCCGTTGATCTGCACCACGGCGGCGTTGTTGCGGTCGGTCAATTCACCCTCGGCTTGCGGGGTGGAAAACTGCAACACGTTCATCCCGCCATGCGGCAGGGTGACGGGCAGATCCAGATCCTCGCCGACCGGCACACGAAACGTCTGCGGCTCGCTGTCATCCACCGTGATCGTCAGGTCCACATCCGTGGCCCCCGGCGCGGCGCCCTGATCCTCGATCCGCAGGGTCAGCATCACCTCTTCGCCCAGAATGGCAAAGGCAGGCGCGTTCTTCACGATCAGGCGGCGGTCCCAATCCTGCGCCGCACCCGTCAGCAGCACATGCAGCGGCGCGGGCAAGGTGGGGGCAAGTTCCACATCATGCACCTGCCCATCGGTAATGATCATCGCCCCCGCCACACGGGCGCGCGGTTCTTCCGACAGCAGTTCCGCCAGCGCCGTCATGGCCAGCGAACCGCCATCCTCGGGCGCGTCGGAAAACCGCCGTATGCGCAGTTCGGTATTCTCCAGCCGCGCCACCTCGGCCTCGACCCCGGCAATCGCGGCCTCTACCTGCGCGGCCCGGTCACCCAGCCCCTGACTGGCGCTGTCATCCACCACCAGCAGCACGATATCCGACAGCGCCGCCCGTTCCTCTTCTTGCAAGGAAGGGTTGGCAATCGCCGCCAGCACCACCAGCGCCGTCAACCCCCGCAACCACCAACCCGACAGGCCCCGCCACACCGCCACGGCCAGCAGAACGGCAGCAAAGGCCGCCAAGCCCCACAGCACCGGCCACGGCACCAGCGGATCAAGTGTCAGCGCAGCCGTCATTGCCCCAGCCTTTCCAGCAGCGCAGGCACATGCACCTGATCCGACTTATAATTCCCCGTCAGCACATGCATGATAAGGTTCACGCCAAAGCGGTTTGCCATCTCGCGCTGCCGTTCCCCGGCAAAACCGCGCCCAACGGGATACATGGGCACCCCCATCTCATCCACTGCCCAGGCTGCGGCCCAATCGTTCCCGCCGATCACCACCGGCGTCACCCCGTCATTCAGGTTGCGGAACGGCATCCCCTCCACCTGTTCGGCATCGGGAGGGGCGGCCTCTACCCACACAGGCGCACCACCGAACCGGCCCGGAAAATCCTGCAACAGATAGAAGGTCCGCGTCAGCACATGATCCACCGGCACAGGTTCCAGCGGCGGAATGTTCAGCCCTGCCGCGATGCGTTGCAGATGCAGCGCCTCTGGCGTGCTGCCACCCGACCGCGCCAGATCGGAATCGCGCGTGTCGAACAGGATCATCCCGCCCGTGCGCAGATAATCATTCAACTTGCGATAGGCATTGGCCGAAGGCAGCGGTTGGCTGGTGGATACGGGCCAATACAGGAACGGAAAGAACGCCAGCTCATCGCGTTCGATATCCACGCCCACCGGGGCCTCCGGCTCGATCGACGTGCGCTCCCACAACCGCTCGCCCAAACCCCGCAAGCCCGCCTCGGCCACCTGATCCAGAGACGCGTCCCCGGTCTGCACAAAACCCAGCACCACCGCTGTCGTTGCCTCCAGCGCCAGCGCCTCTTCCTCGGGGTCCAGCGCCTCAAGCGGAGCATCCTGCGCCTGCACCCCCGGTGCCGCCGCCAGCGCAAGCATCACCACGGCCAGCATCGCCACCCCGCGACGCAGCCCCGACAGCTTGCCCGAAATCCACAGCGCGGCCAGAATGTCGATCATCAGCGCCGTCAGCGCCGCCGACAGGAACCAGCCCTTCAACACCTGCTCCTGCGCCATCTCCAACCCTTCCACGGGTGTCCCGGCAGGCCAGACGGCCGCTTCCAGCACCGTATCCGCCCCCACCGCATTCAACGCCACGCGCCGATCCGCACCGGCATACAACCCCGGCGGCAGCGCAGGCCCCGGCCCGGCGACAATCGCCTCGGCCAAAGCGGTGCCCTCAACCCCCGACATCTCGCCCGCCTCGGCCTGCACGCCATAGGCATCCAGCACCACCTCGGGCACCCAAACCTGACCGGCCAGATCCTCGGCCCCCGGCGTTGCGGGCCGTGTGGACACGGCCATCCGTTCCAGCATCTGCACGAACAACCCCGACAAGGGCAGCGTCGACCACTCCGCATTGGCGGTCACGTGGAACAGCACCACCTGCCCTTGCCCCACCTCTTTGCGCGTCACCAAAGGCGTGCCATCCTCCAGCGCCGCAATTGTCCGCGCAGCAAGCTCCGGGTCCGGCTGCGCCAACACCTGCGCCGTGACCGTTACCTCATCCGTCACCGTCAGGCCAAAGAAG
The DNA here is from genome assembly GCA_035192965.1 of Fuscovulum sp. Classification (NCBI taxonomy): domain Bacteria; kingdom Pseudomonadati; phylum Pseudomonadota; class Alphaproteobacteria; order Rhodobacterales; family Paracoccaceae; genus Fuscovulum; species Fuscovulum sp. The sequence continues at coordinate 3,886,708 of CP136571.1, forward strand.
GGCGACCCCTCCACGAAAGGCGCCAGCGTCTTGGGCTCCCCCCAACTCATCGCCCCGCCCACTGTCCGCCCACCTTCGCGCAGGCGCACCGGCATCAGCGGGTCTTCCGACAGGCGCGATACTTCTGATGCCGCCAACAATGGCCCGGCAAAGCGCAACAGCAGCCCGCCGCCATCCAGCCAGCCCAGCACCGCATCCTGTTCATCCTGCGTCAGCGCGGGCACATCGGCCAGCACGATCACATCCGGGTTCGCCAGCAGCACATCCATCAACGACCCGTCGATCAGGTCCGCCACAGGCTCCAGCGCCTGCCGCAGGTAATGCGTGGGCGACAGCAGTTGCAGCCCTTCGGCATTGTCCGCCCGCCCGCCGATCAGCGCCACCTTGCGCCGCTTCAGGCTGTCATCCGTCAGGCTGACTGCCCCCGCCGACCGCTGCCCCGCCACTTCAAAGCGCGTAATCCGGTTGCGCAATTCCGGCGGCAACGACAGCGCCACCTCGCCCCGCGCGTCGCCCAGACCAAAGCCCAGCGTCACCCGCGCCAATTCTCGTTCGATCCCCGCCGGATCAGGCCCGCGCGCCACAACTTCCACCTCCAGCGCATCGCCCGCAGGCAGGCGGCTTGCGGCCAGTTGCACCGCCCCATCGGCAAACCCGGCCGGATGCAACGCCAGCACCGGGCGCGGACTTTGGAACACCGTCACATCCCCCGCCGCGTCCAGCGCTGCAAACAGATCGGATCGCCCCGGCCTGTCCAACCCATCCGACAGCCAGAAGGTTTCAAACCCCTCATCCGGCAGCGCCTCGGCCCAACCCGCCAGATCGCCCGGCAACCACGCCTGCGGCGTCAGCGCGGCCACCCGCCCTGCCCAGGCATCGGCAGCCTGAAAGGCAATCTCGCCCGGCGCATCGGTCAGCCGCACCACGGCCACCGTCCGCCCGTCGCGCCCGGCTTCCTCGACCAGCGCCCCGGCCCGTTCTACCCGCCGCGCCCAATCGCGCGCATCGGCCCAACCGCCATCCATCACCACCAACAGCGGCCCCGTGCCCGCCACCCGCTCACGCGGGTTCAGGATCGGCCCGGCAAAGGCGATGATTGCCGCCGCAATCGCCACCATCCGCAACAGCAGCAGCCACCACGGCGTGCGGTCCGTCTCGTTATCCTCGTCCTGCAAGCCCAGCAGCAGCGCAACGCCCGGAAACCGCCGCCGGATCGGCGCAGGCGGCACGGCGCGCAGCACCAGCCATAGCAAAGGCAAGGCCACCAGCGCCCAAAGCAGCACAGGCGTCACAAATCCGACTGGGCCCAGCATGAACATCAGCGGCCCCCTTCCAGCGCACGATACAGCCACAGCAGCGCCGGTTGCGCCGCATCGCCCGTATGATGGCACTGGTAATGCCACCCCACCGCGCGGGCCAGCATCGCCAGCCGGTCCTTGCGCTCTGCCAAGCGCGCCAGATAGCGGGCGCGCAGATCGCCCGCGCGCAGCGTCTCATGCCGCACGGTGCCGCCCATGCTTTCAAAGATCGTCCGCCCGTCGAAGGGGAAATCCTCCTCCGCCGGGTCCAGCACCTGCAACAGCACGCCCCGCGCGCCCCGGTCGGATGCGCGGCCCAGCGCCGCCTCGACCCCGGCCATATCGCCCATGAAATCCGACAGGAACACCGCCCGCCCATGGCTTGCGATACCCGTGGCATCAGGCGTGCCGTAATCCGCCTCGCCCCCGCTCTCCAGCGCCACCAAAAGGCGCAGCAACTGCCCGCGCCCCGGCCGCGGCGGCACACCGCCACCCGCCAACCCGACCCGTTCCCCCCCGCGCAGCAAAAGCACCGCCAGCGCCATCGCCAGAAGCCGCGCGCGGTCGCCCTTTTCTGCCCGCCCCTTGGCCCCGGTAAAGGCCATGGATTTCGCCGGGTCCACCCACAGCGTCACCGATTGCGCCGCCTGCCATTCCCGTTCGCGCACGAATGTCGCATCCGACCGCGCCGACCGCCGCCAGTCGATCATCCGCGCCGAATCCCCGGCATGGGTGGGGCGATACTGCCAGAACTCATCGCCCTGCCCCGCCCGCCTGCGGCCATGCTCGCCCAGCATGATGGTCGATGCCAGCAATTCCGCCTCGGCCAGCAAGGGCGGCAGCGATTGGCCAAGCGTTTCGGCCCGCTGCCGCAGATCGCCACGCAGATCGCCGCCGGAAAGGGAAGTGGTCTCCGTCACGCCGCCGCCTCAAGCCCCAGCTTGCGGCTGGCCGTGCGGTCGATGATCCCGGCAAGGCTTTCGCCCCGCGCCCGCGCCGCAAAGGAAAGCGCCATCCGATGCGTCAGCACAGGCCGCGCCAGCGCCGCCACATCCGCCACTGCAGGCACCAGCCGCCCGTCCAAAAGCGCCCGCGCCCGCACCGTCAGCATCAGGGCCTGCGCCGCGCGCGGCCCCGGACCCCAGCTCAAGGAATCCGCCAGTTCGCGCCCCTCAGGTTCGCCCGGACGGCAGGACCGCACCAGATCAAGGATCGCCTCCACCACCTGATCACCCACCGGCATCCGCCGCAGCACCTGCTGCGCCGCCAGCAATTCTTCGCCCGTGAACACCTGATGCACCTCGGCCTCTTCGGCCCCGGTGGTGGCAATCAGGATATCGCGCTCCGTCTCGCGCGTGGGATAATCCACGTCGACTTGCACAAGGAACCGGTCCAGCTGCGCCTCGGGCAGGGGATAGGTGCCTTCCTGTTCAATCGGGTTCTGCGTCGCCAGCACATGGAACGGCCGCCCCAGCGGGCGGTGCTGACCGGCAATCGTCACCTCGCGCTCCTGCATCGCCTGAAGCAGCGCCGATTGCGTGCGCGGCGACGCGCGGTTGATCTCATCGGCCATCAGCAACTGGCAGAAGATCGGCCCTTCCAGAAAGCGAAACGCCCGGCTGCCATCCGCCGCCGTCTCCAGCACTTCGGACCCCAGAATATCGGCGGGCATCAGATCGGGCGTGAACTGGATGCGGTTGCCCTTCAACCCCATCACGGTGGACAGCGTATCCACCAGCCGCGTCTTGCCCAGCCCAGGCAACCCCACCAGCAGCGCATGACCGCCGCACAGCATAGAGGCCAGCACCAGATCAACCACCTTCTCCTGCCCGATGAAACGGCGGTTGATGGATGCCTTGGCCGCGGCCAACTGTTCCCCAAGACCTTCGATCCGCGCGACAAGTTCGCTTGCATCAGTCATGACTTTGCTCCTCGCGCAGTTATATGATCGCATTAGACCGAACTATCCCGTCCGGCACAAATGGCAAAAACAATGAGCGGACAAATGATTGTGAAACCCTCCGCTGAAGGGCTCGCGGCTTCGGCACAGGCCGTTGCGAAAAAGGGGTTGCCCCCGGTGCATCTGTGGAATCCGCCCTTTTGCGGCGATATCGACATGCGCATTGCCCGCGATGGCACATGGTTCCATGAAGGCACGCCCATCGGGCGGCCAGGTCTGGTGAAGCTGTTCTCCGGCATCCTCAAGAAGGAAGGCGACAAGTATTTCCTCGTCACCCCGGTGGAAAAAGTGGGCATCCTCGTCGATGACGCCCCCTTCGTCGCGGTGGATTTCGACACGGCAGGCCAAGGCAAGGACCAGACGATCACCGTCACCACGCAGGTGGGCGACAGCGTGCCGCTCGACGCCGATCACGCCCTGCGCGTGGACCGCGATCCCGCCACGGGCGAGCCGTCGCCCTACATCCACATCCGCGCGGGGCTAGAGGCTCTGATCGACCGGAAATCCTTTTATCGCATGGTCGATTTGTGCGTTCATGAACGGATCGAGGGAAAAGACTGGTTTGGTCTGTGGTCATGGGGCAGGTTCTTCCCGATGATTCCCTCGGAAGACCTCCCCTGAATGCCCCGTTTCGCCGCGAATGTGACGATGCTCTTTACCGAAGTCCCGATGCTCGCGCGCCCCGATCTGGCGCGCGAAGCCGGGTTCGACGGCATCGAGGTGCTGTTTCCCTATGACCACCCCCCGCGCGACTGGCAGTCTGCCCTGTCGGGCATGCCCGTCGCGCTCATCAACACCCATCCCGGTGATTGGGCCTTTGGCGACCGTGGCCATGCCGCCGTCCCCGGCGCGGAAGAGGTGTTCCGCGCCAGCTTCCTGCGCGCCGCCGACCTCGCCACCACCCTTGGTGCGTCGCATATCCACGTCATGGCGGGCGTTGCGCGCGGCGAACAGGCCGAGGCGACCTATCGCGACAACCTGTCTTGGGCTGCTGAACAGGCGCCGGGCATTGCCCTGACGATCGAGCCGCTGAATACGGATGACATGCCGGGCTACTTTCTGAACGATTTCGATCAGGCCGCCCGCATCATCGACGATCTTGCCCTGCCCAATCTGGGCATCCAGTTCGATCTCTGGCACGCCGCGCGCATCCACGGCGATGCAGATGCCGTCTGGGCGCGCCACAAGGCCCGCGTCAACCATATCCAGATCGCAGGTTTCCCCGGCCGCAACGAACCCGGCGGTGGCGGTTTCGATCTGACCGGCCTTTGCGCCGAACTGGACCAGACTGCCTATCCCGGCTGGATTTCCGCCGAATACCTTCCCTCCCGCGCCACCGTGCACGGGCTGATGTGGCTTTCCGCGCTCAAAGGCCGGGCAAGGCTCATCGGGGCGTGACGCCCACGCCAACACCCTCTTGTGCCGCCCCTGCCCGCGCGGGTAAAAGACCGCCACCGAAACGAAAGGTCGCCCCATGCCCATCGACGCCCCAGAAACCGAAGTCGTCACCACCTGGAAAGTGGCCTGCGACGGGGGCGAAGGCGCGTTGGGCCATCCCCGCGTCTGGCTGACCATCGCGCGCGATACCGGCTGGGTCGAATGCGGCTATTGCGACAAGCGCTACGTGATCGACCGCGATCACGCCCATGACGATCACTGATCGCACGGCCCTAGCTGCGCAGATTGCCCAGGATCAGGCCCACAATCGCGCCGACCACTGCGCCCATGGGCGCCCAGAAGAACACCACCCCCATCGCATAGGCCCCTTCCGCCTGACTGATGGAAAAGACCGACGGCAGCGCAAGGCCAAGCGCCAGCACCACCCCGCCGCCTATCAGAAACCCAAGAACAGCCCCCATCAGTCGACGCATGCCATCCCCCCGCCCGTCGGACATGGCGGCATCCTCCCGCACCCTGTCCCCGGCAATCAAGCGCTAAGGCGGGCAGACAAGCCCACTTGCCCCGGCGCAGGGCGGTAAATCCCCATGCGCCGCCTCCTACGCCCCGTCCTGTACCTTGCCGCGTTGATCCTTGGCCTACCCGCCCTTTACATTGCGGCCTCTTTCACCCTGCCGCTGATTCCCGGGCCGGGGCCTGTGGCCTCTGGCCCGCCCGCCCGCACCATCGGCCTCATTCAGGGGCCGATCCATACTGATATCCTGTTTCCCCTGTCGCCCGACACCCGCGCCCGCTTTGCCTTTGCCGAAGCCGCGGGCGTGCCGGTCAACCATCCCGGCGCGGAATGGCTGATGTTCGGCTGGGGATCGGCGGCCTTCTACACCACCGCCGGCACCTATGCCGACATCACGCCCTCCGCCATCCTGACCGCCGCCACCGGCGACAGCGCGGTGATCCGGCTGGATGTGACCGGCCCCCTGCCCCCGCTGGACAATCTGCGCACTCTCACCCTGTCCGAGGCGCAGTATCAGGCGCTGCTGTCGCAAACCCTCGCCACCTTCGCCAGCCGCACCCCGCTCGATCATCCCGGCTTCACCCCGCAGGATGCCTTCTTCCCCGCCACCGGCCGCTTTCATGCCCTGCGCACCTGCAATGTCTGGCTTGGCGAAACCCTGCGCGCCGCGGGCATTCCCTTTGGCCTCTGGACGCCCGCCAACTGGTCCGTCACCCTTTCGCTTGACTGGCATCTTCCCGGCCAAAGCGGGTAGCCCTCGCCGCGCCTTTCTGCCAATAATCCCCGCCAATCCAGGGAGACGACCATGACCTTCGGCAAGGGCTGCCACCTTCACCTGATCGACGGATCGGCCTTCATTTTCCGCGCCTATCACGCGCTGCCACCGCTGACGCGCAAATCCGATGGCCTGCCCGTCGGGGCCGTGGCCGGGTTCTGCAACATCCTGTTCCGCTATCTCGAAGGCAACAAAGGCCCCGATGCCCCGAACGGCGCGCCCACCCATGTGGCGGTGATCTTTGACCATTCCTCGTTGACCTTCCGCAACACCATCTACCCGCTCTACAAGGCCAACCGCCCGGAACTGCCAGAAGATCTGCGCCCGCAATTCCCCCTCACACGCGACGCCACCCGCGCCTTCAACATCGCCTGTATCGAAACCGAGGGGTTTGAGGCCGACGATATCATCGCCACACTTTCAGTCGAGGCGACCAAGGCCGGCGGCGATGTCACCATCATCTCGTCGGACAAGGATCTGATGCAACTCGTCGGCCCCGGCGTGATGATGTTCGACCCGATGAAAACCCGCGCCATCGGCCCGGATGAGGTCTTCGAAAAATTCGGTGTCGCCCCCAACCGCGTGGTCGATGTGCAGGCCCTGTCGGGCGACTCCGTCGACAACGTCCCCGGCGCGCCGGGCATCGGCATCAAGACCGCCGCCCTGCTCATTCAGGAATACGGCGATCTGGAAACGCTCCTGGAACGCGCTGGCGAAATCAAACAGCCCAAGCGCCGCGAAGCGCTGATCGACAATGCCGACCTGATCCGCATCTCCAAGCAGCTGGTCCAACTCAAGGCCGACACGCCGCTTGATGTGACGCTCGATGATCTTGAGGTCCGCCTTCCGGACCCCGAGGCGTTGATGGCCTTCCTCAACCAGATGGAGTTTCGCACCCTCACCCGTCGTGTGGCCGAAAGCCTGAAAGTGGCGCCCCCGGCACCCTTGCCCGAAGGCAAGGGAACCGACATGAACCACCCTGAACCCGCCGCGAACGCCGCGCAACTGCCCTTTGACCACGCGGCCTATACGGCCATCACCGACATTGCCACGCTGGACCAATGGATCGCCACGATCCGCGACCGGGGCTATGTGGCGGTGGATACCGAAACCACCAGCCTTGATGAAATGCGCGCCGAACTGGTGGGCATCTCGCTCTGTGTCGAGGCAGGCAAAGCCGCCTATATCCCGCTTACCCACCGCTCCGGCACCGATGATCTGTTCGGCTCCGCCAAACTGGCCGAAGGTCAGTTGGATATGGACACCGTGCTTGCCGCGCTGAAGCCTGTTCTGGAAGACGCGTCGATCCTGAAGATCGGCCAGAACATGAAATACGATTTCAAGATCTTTGCCCGCCACGGCATCCGCATCACCCCCTTTGATGACACGATGCTCATGTCCTCGGCCCTGCATGCCGGGCTGAACAATCACGGCATGGATGCCCTGTCGGAAACCCATCTGGGCCATACCCCCATCCCGATCAAATCCCTGCTCGGCACGGGCAAATCCGCCATCACTTTCGACCGCGTCCCCGTGGCCGATGCGGTAAAATACGCGGCCGAAGATGCCGACGTGACCCTGCGCCTTTGGGAACACCTCAAGCCGCAGCTCCACCGCGGCCATGTCACCACCGTCTATGAAACCCTCGAACGCCCGCTCGTCCCGGTCCTTGCCGATATGGAAATGGCAGGCATCCAGGTCGACCGCGACACGCTTTCGCGCATGTCCAACGCCTTCGCCCAAAAGATGGCGGGGCTAGAGGCCGAGATTCAGGACATCGCAGGCGAACCTTTCAACGTGGGTTCCCCCAAACAACTGGGCGAAATCCTCTTTGATCGCCTTCAGGTGCCGGGCGGCGAGAAAGGCAAAACCGGGGCCTATGCCACCGGTGCCGATATTCTTGAGGATATCACCACACTGGAAGACACCAACCCAAAGGCTGCCACCCTGGCCGCCCGCGTGCTCGACTGGCGTCAACTGTCCAAGCTGAAATCCACCTATACCGATGCGTTGCAGGACCATATCCACCCCGATACGGGCCGCGTGCACACCTCCTACTCCATCACCGGGGCCGTCACGGGCCGCCTCTCCTCCACCGACCCGAACCTGCAAAACATCCCCGTCCGCACGGAAGAGGGCCGCCGCATCCGCGAGGCCTTTGTCGCGCCAAAGGGCAAACTCCTCGTCTCGCTCGACTATTCCCAGATCGAATTGCGCATCCTCGCCCATATCGCCGACATCCGCGAGTTGCAGCAGGCCTTCCGCGACGGGCTGGATATCCACGCGCTGACCGCGTCGGAAATGTTCAACGTCCCGCTTGACCAGATGACGTCCGACATCCGCCGTCAGGCCAAGGCGATCAACTTCGGCGTCATCTACGGCATTTCCGGCTTTGGCCTCGCCCGCAACCTCCGCATCCCGCGCGCCGAAGCACAGGGTTTCATCGACCGCTATTTCCAGCGCTTCCCCGGCATCAAGGGCTATATGGACGCCACCATCAAAGAGGCGCAGGCGCGGGGCTTCGTCACCACCCTTTTCGGGCGCAAGATCCACACCCCCGAAATCAACGCCAAAGGCCCCACCGCAGGTTTCGCCAAACGCGCCGCCATCAACGCCCCGATCCAGGGCACCGCCGCCGATGTGATCCGCCGCGCCATGATCCGCATGCCGCAGGCCATCGCCGACCTGCCCGCCAAGATGCTGCTGCAAGTCCATGACGAACTGCTGTTCGAGGTGGACGAAGACGCCGCCCCCACCCTCGCCGCCCGCGCGAAAGAGGTGATGGAGGCTGCCGCCCACCCGGCCGTCCACTTCAAGGTCCCCCTGATCGTCGAGGCAGGCCAAGGCCAGACATGGGCGGCAGCGCATTGAAACAGCCCACCCCCCTCACCTTCGCCACGCAGGATGAATGGAACTTCTGGCTGTCGATGCGCCATGACAAGGCAACGGACGTCTGGCTCCGAATCGCGAAAAAGGCCACCGGGGCCGCCTCGATCGATTGGGAACAGGCGGTCGAAGAGGCGCTGGTCTGGGGCTGGGTCGACGCGCAGAAAAAACCCGATGGCCCCTTCCACATGCTCCACCGCTTCACCCCCCGCCGCCCCGGCAGCCCATGGTCACCCAAGGCCCGCGCCACGGCGGAAAAGCTGATCGCAGGTGGCTGGATGGAAGAACCGGGCCTGGCCGAGGTCACCCGCGCCCAGGCCGATGGCCGCTGGGCCGCGGCCTATGCGGCGGAAAAGCCCGCCGACATCCCCGATGATTTCCTCACGGCCCTCGCCGCCGCCTCCGAGGCCGCGCAAACGGCCTTCACCGCCCTGCCTGCCAAGGCCCGCGCTGCGCTGGCCTTCCGGCTTTCCACCGCAAAATCCCCCTCTGTCCGCGCCCGCCGCATCACCGAATTCATCGCGGGGCTTGGCGGCGACGAAGGCTTCAACCCATGATCACCACCTGGCCCGAGTTGCGCGCCTTCGCGCTCGGGCTGAACCTGCCCGAAGTTACCCTTGCCACCCCTTGGGGGCATGAAGCGCTCAAGGCGCATGGCAAGCTCTGGTGTTACTGGTCCCCCTACGAAGACGCCGCCGTGTTCAAGGCCGACCGGGAGGAACGCGAAATGCTGATGCAGGCCGACCCCGCCACCTTCTTCCTGCACCCCCATTACGCCCCCCACAACCTCGTCCTCGTCCGCGCCGGGCGGATCGATCCCGACTGGGCCCGCCCCCGCCTGATCCGCCACTGGCGCGAAGCCGCCCCCAAACGCTGGCTCAAAAACTGGGACGCCACCAACCCACAACCCTGACCCCGCCGCTTCATCTTGGCCCAAATACCCAAATCAACGGCCCCGCAGGCGCAACGCTGCCGATGAAGAAATCCCTTCCCAGCCGCTTGGCGCTTGGCCAATCTCTGCTGCACAGAATGCGGCACAATGCACGGCACATCCGATGACGGCCAAAGACGCTCCGATCCTTACCATCCGCACCCGGGCCGACCTGCGAACATGGCTGGCCGCAAATCACGCCACCCACGGCTCGGTCTGGCTTGCCACATACAAGAAACACCACCCCGACTACCTCGCCTATGAACCGGTGGTGGAAGAACTCCTGTGTTGGGGCTGGATCGATTCTGTCACCCGCACGCTTGACGCCGACCTCTCCATGATCCTGATTTCACGACGAAATCCGAAATCCGCTTGGTCCGCCATCAACAAGGCTCATGTCCTCCGCGCCCGCGCCTCGGGCGCCATGACGGCGGCGGGCGAAGCCCTCATCACCACAGCACAAGCAAACGGCATGTGGGCCTTTCTTGACGATGTCGAACGGCTGGAGGTGCCGCCCGACCTCGCCACTGCGCTTGAACTGTCCGGCACCACAGTCTTCTGGACCGCCCTTCCCCGCAGCATAAAGCGTGGCACGCTGGAATGGCTGAAAACCGCCAAAACATTGGAAACGCGCGAAAAACGGATCGCAGACATCACCGGATCGGCCGCGCAGAATCTCAGGCCCAGCCCCTTCCGCCGCTAATCCACGCGCTCCACCCGCAGCTGAAAGCAATTGTTCCGCGCCGATCGGACATGCACGAATTCCACCCGCGCATCCGCCAGCAGCTCCGCCGCCCGTTCCGCAATACGCCCGGTCGGAACAACACCGCCCGTACCATAGACGATCCTCTCATCCGCCCCATAACCGCGAAGGATGTAATCCGGCGACGCCAGTATCTCCGGCACCTCCACCCCATCCCCCGCCGCGCAGGCATCGGCACACAGAAAGATCGGCCCCGTCTCGGCATAGGGCTGCAGCGCGCCAAAGGGCCGATGCGCCAGCACCAGCAGCCCCGCCCCTTTCGGGATCATCCGCAGGCAATGCCGGCACGGGTTCCCACCCCCATCAGACACTTGCCGCTCGGGCAAAAGCCCATAGGAATCTGCACCCCCCGCCTGATAGGCGCGGGCAATTTCGGTCGGTATCGGAACAAATCGCAGCATCGGTGAACCCTCCTTGGTCCACCCACCCTGCCCGTCAGGCCGCCATCAATCGACCCGATCCTTGCGCTTTCAGGGGCGCGTCAGCATTCGCCCCAGCGGCGCGCCGCCCACGATATGCAGGTGGTAATGCGGCACTTCCTGCCCGCCATCCCCGCCCGCATTGGTGATGCCGCGATACCCCGTACCGCCATCGCCAAGGCTTACCCCCAGCATGGCGCAGACACTGGCCGCCGTGCGGTGAAAATCCACGATCTCGGCATCGCTGGCATCCGCACAGAAATGATCAAAGGTCACATAGGGCCCCTTCGGGATCACCAGCACATGATGCGGCGCCTGCGGGTTGATGTCGTGAAAGGCCAGCGTGTGCTCAGTCTCGATCAGCGTCTTGTTCGGAATCTCGCCGCGCAGGATCCGGGCAAAGATATTGGTCGCGTCATAGGTATGGGCCATAGCTCTCAATCCACGAAAAGATGCCCTGTCGCCGCGATCTCACGCGCCTTTTCGACAGGAATATCAAGGAACTCTGCCAAGGGCAGGGTGTTTTCATCCACGCTCGCACTTTGCCGGATGCGATGGAACCCGGCAAAGTTGGCGTCCCGCAGCCGGTCGCTTTCAAACTTCACGTCATAGCGGATCGTGGGCAGCAGCCGGTCAATGGTTTCCTTGGGCGTCTTGTCCCCCGCCAGACCCACCCGCCGCGCATGGCCCACCAGATAATCATCCGTGAAATCGCATTCGATTTCCAACAGCCGCACCTGCGCCTTGTCGTTATAGAAATCCTGCATCAGGTCCACATTGGCCGGATCGATGCAGAACAAAAGCCGGTCCGATTGCCAGTAATCAAACAGCATCCGGACCAGCGCGCGCCGATGCCGCGTCCGCTTTTCCAGCGTCGTCTGGATGCCGCCCAGATCAGGCAGCGGGGTGGATCCTTCATTGAACAGGTAATCCATCGCGGGCAGGTTGGTCACATCGCGTACCCGCTCTACCAACCGCTTGGCGACGTGCCATTTCTTGCAGGTCACCATCATCAGCGTGCGTTCCCGCCCCAGCGACGATTCCCGCTCCCAGAAACGCGGCGCAAAGCGGCGGCCCACCCGCCCCCGCCCGGTCAGGAACCGGAACAGGCTGCGCCCTTCGTTCGATATGGTGAACTGCACGCCCTTGGCGGCATAAAGCTTGCCCAACCGCTCCTTCAGATCATCGGCGTCGGGCGAAATCTTGCGCGCGAACAGGTAATCCTGACTGACCAGCAAATCATAATGGTCGTTGTAGAATGTCAGCGGCATCCCGTAATCGGTGAACATCAGAAAGGTCAGCGTCCGCGTGCGGATCTCGGCCTCGGGCACCAGATGGCGCACCAGCGTCTGAAAGAACGTCTCGTCCGGAATCCACGTCGTGCGGAAGAACCGCATCACATCGCGCCGCTGATCGCAGAAATCCAGCACCCACTCCACAGTGCGCCGCCGCAGACACCACCACTGGCTGCCAATCTGCATCTGGATATCCGCCGGCACCTGCCGCGCCAGACCCAGCTTCTGCTGCACCTGCATCGACCCGTAGAACAGCTTCTTATGCGTGCGTTCATTGAACCAGTGCCGATAGATCAGCCGCTCTTCCTTGATCCCGGTCTTGATCCAGTCCGAGGTAAAGAAATCAAAGCTTTCGATGTAATCGACCTCGTCCCGGTCAAGGAAAGCATGGGCGAATTCTGCCGATTTGATCGGCATGCAATCCCCCGACAGCATGTAGAAATGCGTGGCCCGCGGAAAGGCATCCACCGCCGCCCGCACCGCCAGCAGCGTCGCCTCCACCAGGCTCCACGCGCCCCAGCCGCATTTGATGCGCTTGCGGGCAAAGGTCACCGCGTCATTGGCCGCCAGCGCCGCGCGGATCTTGTCGAACGCCTCGCGCGGCGCGCGCGCGTCGAAATGTATGGCGACGAAATCCCCAGCCGCCGTCAGACGCTGCGCCTGCGCGATGATGCCATCGGGATCCTTGTGGCACAAAAGAATGTAGGCGATTTTGGCCATGGGATCCGGACTGATACGGTGCGCTAAGTGTCACTGAGTGCACAAATAACGTCAACGGTCATTGAATAAACAGCTTTTCTTTGCTTTTTTGTGGCCATTGGGTCAAGGGCACGTCAGATCGCCCGGCGTTGGAGGCAGTTTCTACATGGGTTTTCCCGGCACCTGGATGACCGAAAGCGAAAGCGTCGTGTACCGCGTGGTGCCGAAATGCGCCTGTTCGTCCATCGGTCAGATCATGTTCTATTCCGATCACGGCCGCTTCTTCGATGGCGACATCCATGACAGCACCACAGGCCTGCACAAATGGGCGCAAGAAGACAGCCAGCGCCTGATCGAGGCCAATGTAAAGGGCCACAAATCCTTTGCCTTCACCTGCGTGCGCAACCCCTATACCCGCATCCTGTCGTCGTTCTTCGACAAGATCTGTGGCATCCAGCGCAACGGAAAACGCTATCGCGGCAACCTCGTGCCTTTGCTTGTGCAGAAATACGGGGTCGAGGTCGGCGGGGATGACGGCAAGCAGGAATTCGACCAGATCGCCAGCTTCCGCCGCTTTCTGCTCTTCGCCCGCGACACCATCCGCTTCAAGAAACCGATGGAGCCGGACATCCACTGGTCTGCCATGTCAGGCCATATCTCGACCTTCATCGTGAATGGCGGGCGCTATGACCACATCTTCTTCACCGAGAAATTCGATGAAGGCATGCAGGTCGTGCTCGACAGCATCAAGACCAAGCACAAGATCAACCTCAAGAAGATCCCCCGGTTCAACGAAAGCGAAGGCCACGGCCCCAAACGCCTTCACCCGGTCGAGGCCTATTTCGACGACCTGTCGCATCACCTGATGTGGGAAATCTACAAGCGCGATTTCCAACTGTTCAAATACGATTTCGACGATCCGTCGAACAAGATGCCCAAGGGCCAGGTCGATCTGGACGAGGTTCACGCCAAGCTGGGCGACTGATCCGCCAAGACCCGCCCCCCGGGGGTTTTCCACCCCCGGACCCCCGGAGGGTACTTTTCCAGAGAAGATAGGGCATTTCAGCAAGGAATGTCCGGCACCCCGACGGGGGATCGCTCCAGCCGCGGGGTGCCGTCTCTCCTCTGGCGGTCATCGGCTTCCCAGCCTGTACCGCAAGGCACATCTTCTCAGGCAAAGATTACGAAATCCTTAGCCCGCTTTGCGGAACCGAAGCTGATTTCTTCTCTGCCCAAATATCCAAATCCGACAGTGCCACAAGCATCGCGGTCGGACCCTGTTCCGCGGCAGCGGCGGCGCGCGAAGGCTTGGCCCCCTTGGGCCAGGCCCGAGCAAGCCGCCCCCCCGGCCTAGATCAGGCCTTCCGCGCGGAACAGCGCCTTCAGGTCCGTCTCGGGCCGCGCGCCGAAATGGCTGATGACCTCTGCCGCCGCCACGCAGCCCATCCGTCCGCTCACCGCAAGCGGTTGATCCGTCGCCAGACCGAAAAGGAACCCCGCCGCGAACTGGTCGCCGGCACCCGTCGCATCCACCGGCACCACGCGGCGGACGGGCACTGTCACCGTCTCATCCCCGCGCACCAGAATGACCTCATCCCCAGACCGGGTGCAGACCACCACCCCCGCATCCGCCGCCGCCTGTTCCAGCGCCGCCGACAGGTCGGTCTGATAGAGCGACGCCCACTCATGTTCGTTGCCGATGACGTAGTCCAGTTCCTTCACCAGACGCCGGAAATCATCGCGGTGGCGGTCCACGCAGAACGGGTCCGACAAGGCGATCCCGGCCAACCCGCCCGCGTTCTGGCACAGCTTCGCCGCGCGTTCAAAGGCCTGCTTTCCCTTGGGCTTGTCGTACAGATAGCCCTCAAGGAACAGCAGCGTCGCCGCCCCCGCCACATCATCCGACACGTCCTCCGGCCCAAGCTCCGACGAAATCCCCAGATAGGTATTCATCGACCGCTCCCCATCCGGCGAGACAAAGATCATCGACCGCGAGGTCGGCAATTCACCCCCCGCGACCGGCGGATTGGGAAAGGCCGTCCCGCCATCGGTCATGCTCTGCGCATAGAACTGCCCCAGTGCATCATCATGCACACGCCCGATAAAGGCCGTCCGCAGGCCCAGATTGCCCAGCCCCGCAATGGTATTGGCAACCGACCCGCCGGGTGCCTGCACCCGCTCTTTCATCGCGGCATAGAGCAGCTCGCCCCGCTCGCGTTCCACCAGCTGCATGATGCCCTTTTCGATGCCCATCATCTCGATGAAGCTGTCATCCGCCTGGTTGAACACATCGACGATGGCATTGCCGATGCCCACGACATCATAGGTCTTCATTCGGTCTTTTCCTC